>NZ_JACOPC010000005.1:0-431441 GCF_014288035.1 Hungatella sp. L36
CACCGCAGCCGCGGACCGCTTCCATCAGCTCCCTGCCAGGCCGCCGCCATTTCCATAATCACACATTTCGTATCGAAATCTTTACTTCTCTTCTTCCCTCTTCTTGCTGCTCAGCGCTGTAAATGCTGCCAGCAGGAATCCGGACAGCAGTGCTGCTAATCCTGCGTGTGCACCTGCACGATCACCGGTCTTCGGAAGACCTGCAAGCGGTACATTGCCGTCATCAATCAGCACTAAATTATCAGCCGAACTGCTTTCAGGTAAGTTTGCCAACGGTACCTCACCCGGTTCAATCGTTACCGTTCCCGGATCAGTTCCAGGCCCCTCCGGCACGTATGGCTTATCAGGATTCGGAGTATTGCCGCCTCCGCCTCCACCGCCTCCGCTGCTGCCTGAGGTTACTCTAAGGGTGCCTGCTAAATACGTGATATTATAGTTGGAGGTAACTTCTCCATTATCTGCCATGATCACTGCATCACTGGCTATATTCTCGCTGCTGCCAACTGAGGTCTGTGAACCTGTCACTTTAACTGCCGTCAGTGTCTGGCCGTCTGCAAGCGTTCCGTCTGTGATCGATGCGGTCGGTGCGGTTAATTCTGTTCCGTTGTATTTTCTTTCCGCACTGGCTGCTGTAATGGATAATGCACGTTTCTGAATGACTACAATACCTGTTACAACGGCTGTGTCGTGATAATTTGGATTGACAGCCTTTACATAGACGGTGTGGCTGCCCGCTTCTGTAAAGACAGGCACTGTCTCACTAAAGTTCTGATTATCCACGGAGTAAAGAATCGTGGAGCCTTCCTTCAGTGCGGTTACTTCTCTCAGTCCATGTGTCTTTCCATCATACGTTACGGTTTCTCCGGTTACATTAACGGTATTCGTATTTAATGCAATGATATCCAGCTTACCGTTCTTCACCTCTACCTTATAGTTGGAATTATCACTGTAGCTTGCAGTCAGTGTAATGTCAGCGCCAACCGCCTCTTTGTTCTTATCCGCGTCAAGTCTGTGGTAAACTACAGTCCCTAAATCTCCGTCGGATATCAATCCCTGAATCTGGCCCGTAAATAATGGGTCAATGTCACTATAAGATTTCGATTTGTTATCTACAACAATGGTTGCCGGCCTTGCTGTTATGCGAATCGTTACATCTTCAGCCGTTAAGTCCTCATAACCGGTTTTCGTCGCCTTCACAGATACCGTTACGGTTCCATCTGCTACATTGGTAACGCTTGGTGCTTCGGTACTCCATTCACCGTTTCCAGCCTTATAATAAATCGTGTAACCAGGTGCATGCTCAAGCTTAGCGGCTGCCTCGTGGGCGGCTCCGTCATAGTTCCAGCTTCCTCCTGCTGCTGTCAGCACTGCGTCTTCAAGGAACGCGGTCTTAATGGCAAAGTCTCCCTTCACTACGGTTACAATGTAGTTGCTGTTTGACTCATAATCTGCTGTCAGTACCTTCGGATAGGTTCCTACTGCCTCTTCTGTGTTGGTTCTTCTGTAGGTAATGGTTCCCAGATCTCCGGACGCCACAAGGTTTGCTGCCGTTCCAGTAAATTCCGGATCCTGCTCATCAAAGTACTTCTCCGCATGATCCACTGTGATGACTGCTTCCCTTGGTGTAATCTTAAGGGTTACATCCTCTGTCGTTAAATCTGCATAGCCGCTTCTCACAGCCTTCACGGATACGGTTACGGTTCCTTCCAGTACATTGGTGACGCTCGGGGCCTCTGTGGTCCACTCGCCATTGCCTGCTTTGTAGTATACTGTGTAGCCGTCTGCGTTCGTTACATTTCCGGAGGCCGCGTGGGCTGCTCCGTCATAGATCCAGCTTCCGCCAGTTGCTTCCAGCTTTGCATCTTTTATGGATGCGGTCTTGATTTCGAAGTCTCCATTTACTACATTTACAATATAGTTGCTGTTTGCCGTGTAGTCCGCAGTCAGTACTTCCGGATAGGTTCCTACTGCCTCGTCTGCGTTTGTTCTTCTGTAGGTTACGGTTCCGAGATCCCCTGCTTTTACCAGGTTCTCTTCTGTTCCCGTAAATGCCGGGTCAGATTCATCGAAGAACTTCTCCGCGTCATGTACCCGGATCGCTGCGGTTCTGGCTGTGATCTGGATTGTTGTCTCATTGGATACCAGGGTCTCATAACCTTCACGGGTACCTCTTGCAATCACAGTTACGGTTCCATCTGCTACATTGGTGACTCCCGGTACAGTCTCAGACCAGGTATTTCCTCCGTCCGTACTGTATTCGATCTTATACTTCTTCAGTGCTGCCAGAACGGAATCGATGACATCCAGTTTTACTCTGTGCTCATCTCCGTCATATACCCAGCTTCCTCCGACAATCTTAAGCTCTGCCTCCGGGTCCTTCGCTTCTTTAATCTTAAAGTCGCCGCGTTTTACGGTTACTTCGTAGTTTGTGTTGTCTGTGTAAACTGCATCCAGCACCTTCTCATACGTTCCCACACCTGCTGCGTCATTGGTTCTCACATAGGTTATCGTTCCGAGATCGCCGTCTGCAACCAGTTTTGTTACGGTTCCGGTAAATGCCGGATCTGCCTCGTTAAAGAACTTCTCCGCATTGTTTACCGTGATCGTTGCCGGCTTCTTTGTGATCTGAATGGTTACATCTTCAGCCGTTAAATCTGTATATCCGGTTTTCGTTGCCTTGACGGATACGGCTACGATCCCTTCTGCCACGTTGGTGACGCTCGGTGCTGTAGTGGTCCATTCGCCGTCTCCAGCCTTGTAATATACGGTATAGCCGTCTGCGTTCTTAAGAGATGCTTCCGCCGCATGTGCCGCTCCATCGTATACCCAGCTTCCGCCGTCTGCCGTCACTTTGGCATCCTTCATGGTCGCTGTCTTGATTTCAAACGTTCCCTTGTGCTCGGTTACATTATAGTTCGCATTTTCAATATAGGCTGCTGCCAGTACTTCCGGATAAATGCCGACTGCCTCGTCTTTATTTGTTCTGATGTAGGTCAGTCCTTCTAAATCACCTTCCTTTACAAGTCCTGTCACGGTTCCTGTAAACTTCGGATCTGCTTCATCAAAGAACTTCTCTGCATCATCTACGACAATAGCTGCGTCTTTCGGAATAATCTCCAGAGTAACCGCGTCAGCTGTCAGTTCTTCGTAACCCGTTCTTGTTGCCTTAACGGATACTGTCACGGTTCCGTCCAGTACATTGGTTACACTCGGGGCCTCTGTGGTCCACTCGCCGTCTCCGACTTTGTAGTATACTGTGTAGCCGTCTGCGTTCTCAACTCTTCCGGCTGCCGCATGGGCCTCGCCATCGTAGATCCAGCTTCCGCCTGCTGCCGTCAATTCTGCGCCGCTGATCGAGGCGGTCTTAATCGTAAAGTCGCCATTTACCACAGTCACGTGATAGTTGCTGTTTGCAACATAGTCTGCAGTCAGTACATCGGGATACGTTCTTACTTCTTCTGCCGTATTGGTCCTGCGGTAGGTGACAGTTCCCAAATCCTCTTCTTTAACCAGATTATTTTTGGTTCCTGTAAATACCGGATCTTTTTCATCAAAGAACTTCTCCGCGTCATCGACAACAATTGTAGCGTCTCTTGGCGTAATTTCAAGTGTAACGTCTTCCGTATTTAAATCTTCGTAGCCGGTCTTTACTGCCATGACAGATACGGTTACTTTTCCATCTGAGACATTTGTAACACTCGGTACTTCCGTACTCCAGGTGCCGCCTTCTGTCTTATAGTAAATGGTGTATCCATCTGCATTTTCGACAATGGCTTCTGCCCTGTGGGCATTTCCATCATATACCCAGCTTCCGCCGGCCGCCGTCAAGGCTGCTCCCGTGATAGCTGCTGTCTTAATCTGGAAATCACCCTTCTGAACAATCACATTGTAGTTGCTGTTATCTGTAAATTCCGCAGTCAGGACTTCTTTATAGATTCCCACCGCTTCCTCTGCATTTGTTCTCTTATAGCTTACTGTTCCAAGATCGCTCTCATTTACAAGATCTGTTACAGTTCCTGTAAATGCCGGATCCTCTTCATCAAAGAACTTCTCTGCATTGTCTACCGTGATCGTCGCTGTCTTTGGTGTGATCTGCAGGGTTACATCGTCAGTCGTCAGGTCTTCATAACCTGTTTTCGTTGCTTTTACAGATACGGTTACGAGTCCTTCCGATACGTTGGTTACATCCGGAGCCACTGTACTCCATTCGCCGTTTCCAGCCTTATAATAAATTGTATAGCCAGGAGCATTCTTCAGTTTGGCTGTCGCTGCATGGGCTGCTCCATCGTAGGTCCAGCTTCCTCCTGCTGCCGCCAGTTCCGCGTCCTCAATGAAAGCGGTCTTAATAGCAAAGTCTCCCTTCACTACGGTTACGATGTAGTTGCTGTTTGACTCGTAATCTGCTGTCAGTACCTTCGGATAGGTTCCTACTGCCTCTTCTGTGTTGGTTCTTCTGTAGGTAATGGTTCCCAGATCTCCGGACGCCACAAGGTTTGCTGCCTTTCCAGTAAATTCCGGATCCTGCTCATCAAAATACTTCTCCGCATGATCCACTGTGATGACTGCTTCCCTTGGTGTAATCTTAAGGGTTACATCCTCTGTCGTTAAATCTGCATAGCCGATTCTCACAGCCTTCACGGATACAGTTACGGTTCCTTCCAGTACATTGGTGACGCTCGGGGCCTCTGTGGTCCACTCGCCATTGCCTGCTTTGTAGTATACTGTGTAGCCGTCTGCGTTCGTTACATTTCCGGAGGCCGCGTGGGCTGCTCCGTCATAGATCCAGCTTCCGCCGGCTGCTTCCAGCTTTGCATCTTTTATGGATGCGGTCTTGATTTCGAAGTCTCCATTTACCACATTTACAATATAGTTGCCGTTTGCCGTGTAGTCCGCAGTCAGTACTTCCGGATAGTTTCCTACCGCTTCGTCTGCGTTTGTTCTTCTGTAGGTTACGGTTCCGAGATCCCCTGCTTTTACCAGGTTCTCTTCTGTTCCCGTAAATGCCGGGTCAGATTCATCGAAGAACTTCTCCGCGTCATGTACCCGGATCGTTGCGGTTCTGGCTGTGATCTGGATTGTTGTCTCATTGGATACCAGGGTCTCATAACCTTCACGGGTACCTCTTGCGATCACAGTTACGGTTCCATCTGCTACATTGGTGACTCCCGGTACAGTCTCAGACCAGGTATTTCCTCCATCCGTACTGTATTCGATCTTATACTTCTTCAGTGCTGCCAGAACGGAATCGATGACATCCAGTTTTACTCTGTGCTCATCTCCGTCATATACCCAGCTTCCTCCGACAATCTTAAGATCTGCCTCCGGGTCCGTCGCTTCTTTAA
Organism: Hungatella sp. L36; assembly: GCF_014288035.1. Lineage (NCBI taxonomy): Bacteria > Bacillati > Bacillota > Clostridia > Lachnospirales > Lachnospiraceae > Hungatella > Hungatella sp. L36. Next base: position 5,343 of record NZ_JACOPC010000005.1, read on the forward strand.
TCTTAAAGTCGCCGCGTTTTACGGTTACTTCGTAGTTTGTGTTGTCTGTGTAAACTGCATCCAGTACATTCTCATACGTTCCCACACCTGCTGCGTCATTGGTTCTCACATAGGTTATCGTTCCGAGATCGCTGTCTGCAACCAGTTTTGTTACGGTTCCGGTAAATACCGGATCTGCCTCGTTAAAGAACTTCTCCGCATTGTTTACCGTGATCGTTGCCGGCTTCTTTGTGATCTGAATGGTTACGTCTTCAGCCGTTAAATCTGTATATCCCGTCTTCGTTGCCTTGACGGATACGGTTACGATTCCTTCTGCCACGTTGGTGACGCTCGGTGCTGTAGTGGTCCATTCGCCGTCTCCAGCCTTGTAATATACAGTATAGCCGTCTGCGTTCTTAAGAGATGCGGTCGCCGCATGTGCCGCTCCATCGTATACCCAGCTTCCGCCGTCTGCCGTCATTTTGGCATCCTTCATGGTCGCTGTCTTGATTTCAAACGTTCCCTTATGCTCGGTTACATTGTAGTTCTCATTTTTAATATAGGCTGCGGCCAGTACTTCCGGATAAATGCCGACTGCCTCGTCATTGTTTGTTCTGATGTAGGTCAGCCCTGTTAAATCGCCTTCCTTTACAAGTCCTGTCACGGTTCCTGTAAACTTCGGATCTGCTTCATCATAAAACTTCTCTGCATCGTCTACGACAATGGCTGCATCTTTCGGAATGATCTCCAGAGCAACCGCGTCAGTCGTCAGTTCTTCATAACCCGTTCTTGTCGCCTTTACGGATACTGTCACGGTTCCGTCCAGTACATTGGTTACACTCGGGGCCTCTGTGGTCCACTCGCCGTCTCCGACTTTGTAGTATACAGTGTAGCCGTCTGCGTTCTCAACTCTTCCGGCTGCTGCATGGGCCTCGCCATCGTAGATCCAGCTTCCGCCGGCCGCGGTTAATTTCGCACCTGCGATAGAAGCAGTTTTTATCGTAAAATCTGCATTTACTACGGTTACTTTATAGTTGTCGTTGGCGGTATAATCTGCCGTCAATACCTCTTCATAGGTTCCTACTTCCTCGTCATCGTTGGTTCTGCGGTAAGTAACCGTTCCCAGATCTCCCGCCTTTACCAGATTAGTCTCTGTTCCTGTAAATGACGGATCATTTTCGTCGTAGAATTTTTCTGCATCATTTACAGTGATAGTCGCGTCTCTTGGTGTAATGACGAGTTTGACATCTTCTGTCACAAGATCCACGTAGCCGGTTCTCGTTGCTTTCACAGATACTGTCAATTCGCCTTCGGATACATTGGTGACACCTGGTATATCCGTCGTCCATTCACCATCCCCTACACGATAATAGATGGTGTAGTTATCCGCATTTGTAAGTTCTGCGTTGGCGTAATGCGTTTTTCCATCATACGTCCAGCTTCCGCCGGCTGCACTTAGAGAAGCACCTTCCAAAGTCGCTGTCTTGATTTCAAAATCGCCTTTTTTAATGGTCACTTCATAGTTACCATTTGAAGTATAGTTTGCTGTCAGTACTTCGTTGTATATACCAACTGCTTCTTCCGTATTCTCTCTGGTATACGTTACCGTTCCAAGGTCTTCCTGGTTTACTAACGCTGACACGGTTCCTTCGAATTTTGGATCCGGCTCATCAAAGAACTTCTCTGCATTCTTTACCTGGATGATGACTTCCTTCGGCAGTATTTTGAGCGTTACATCCTCTGCCTCCAGGGCTTCGTATCCATGGCGTTCTGCTTTAACCGATACGGTTACAAGCCCATCTGCTACGTTTGTCACACTCGGTGCTTCTGTAGTCCATTCGCCGTTTCCGGTCTTATAATAGATTGTATAGCCGGGTGCATTTTCCAATGCAGCTGTGGCGGCATGTGCATTTCCATCATAAGTCCACTCTCCGCCAACTGCTGTCAGCACTGCGCCTTCGAGTGATGCGCTCTTAATTTCGAAATTGCCCTTTTCTATCTCTACTGTATAGTTCTCGTTTGAAGTATAGTTTGCAGTTAATACGTCCTGATATACGCCTACTTCTTCATCGTTATTGGTTCTGCTGTAAATTACGTTTCCAAGATCTCCCGCTTTTACAAGTCCGTTTATCTTTCCTGTAAATGCCGGGTCTTTTTCGTCGTAGAATTTTTCTGCATTGTCAACAACAATCGTTACCGGCGCCGGAGTAATTGAAATCGCAGCTTCATTCGATTTCAGCGGTTCATATCCTTCACGAGTACCTCTTGCAATAACGGTAAGCGTTCCGTCGGATACATTGGTCACTCCCGGTACATTTTTAGACCAGGTCTGGCCTCCGTCCGTACTGTATTCAATCGTATATCTCTTCAGTGCAGCCAGTGCAGAATCTATGACATTCAGCTTTACTTTATGCTCTTTTCCGTCATACGGCCAGCTGCCTCCGGCGATCTTTAAGTCCGCCTCAGGATCCTTTGCCGGATTAATTTTGAAATCACCTGGTTTTACAGTTATCTTATAATTGGTGTTTTCTTTGTATTCTGGAATCAGGACTTTATTATACGTTCCCACGCTCTCGGTATCATTCGATCGTTTATAAGTAACCGTTCCAAGATCTGTACTATTAACAAGTCCCTGTACAGTTCCCTCAAAGGTTGGATCGCTTTCCCCAAAGGTCTTTTCTGCATTTTTTACTGTAATTGTCGCTGGCTTCGGTGTTATCTGCAGCGTGACATTCTCAGTCTCCAGGTCTACATAGCCATGTTTCGTTGCTTTTACAGATACCGTTACAATACCTTCTGATACCTCTGTTACACTCGGCGGATTTACTGTCCAGTCACCGTCATTCACTTTGTAATATACGGTATAGCCATCCGCCTTATTAAGAGTTGCTGCTGCGTAATGTGCATTTCCATCGTATTCCCAGCTGCCGCCCTTAGCCGATAAAGACGCTCCCGGCATCGTAGCTACCTTGATTTCAAAGTCGCCTCTGTGCTCTGATACAGTATAGTTTTTATTTGCTTTATACTCTGCAGCGAGTACTTCCTTGTAAACATCGACTTCCTCAGCCTCATTTGTTCTCACAAATGATACGGTACCAAGGTCTGTTTCGTTTACGAGACCTTCTACTTTACCGGTGAACTTCGGGTCCAGGGAACCATAGGCCTTTGAACTGTTATCTACCGTAATTGTCACTTCTTTTGGTTTAATTGTCAAAGTTCCCGGTTCTTTTGTAATCGTGTATTCATGTGTTACATCGACACCCGATTCATTTACAACTTTTACACTACCTGTAATGGTGATTGGATAGCCATCTTCCTGAACATCACGTCCGGAACCACTGGCTTTTATGTTGGTAATTCTGTGACCTGCTTTTAAACCAGTCGATTCATATCCTGTTTCCGATGCATACTGCATTTCACCATTATAAACTTTTTCTGTATCGGCTGCTTTGATGGTCAGCGCCTGTTTTTTCTGCCACTGTGCGTATACAGTAATGTTATCTGTAACGATCGTGTTGGAAGTGAACGCGCTGCCTGAACCATCCATTGCTGTATTCCAGCCAAGGAAATTGTGATCCTCTCTTGCTGCGGTTGCTATCTGGCCGCCTAAAGCGGTATCCTTAGGCACGGTCACGCTGCTAACGCTTGGCGTGCCTCCGTTGCCGTGAAAGGTTACTGTGACATCTTTGATTTCCTGATAGCCATAGTACAGATTAACAGCCTTCTTGGCAGGGCTCAGCTCTACATTTGCAGGATTCGCACTTCCATCCTTTGATGCACTTGCCGCTACATACTGATATTTGATACCATTGTACTCAATGGTCGATGGTGCATTCACGGTATAGCTGCCAAACTCCTGAGGTGCATCCCCATAAAGTTTGGTTCCCAGCTGCTGGCGGCGCTCGAAATCAATCGCTTCGCCGGTTCCGTTGATTGTAATACCGTCTTCATTAACCAGGTAATAGTTTAATGTGATGGTACCCACATCTCCAACTGCCAGGTTGGGGCTCGGAATATCCTGAGTCTGGGACTGTTCATTTGGATCCGTGTAATCTACTTTTGCTTCTTTGTTGGTATCCGGTGCAGTGCCGCCTGGTACCGAATCCTTTACTTTAATATAGATAGTAAGGGTTTCCTTATTGGCGGAAATATTACCGAAATCCCATGTAACTGTCTTATTATCGGAACTCCTGTTTACGGTGCCTGTGCTTGCTTCATACCACATGCCATTGTTGTAGTCCGTTGCAATCTCAAACGCCTCTGTGTTGATGACATCTGTAATTGTCGCTTCTGTTCCGGCGATTTTGATGGAGCTGGCGATGGCGTCGTAGATGCCTACCAGATCGCTTGTTTTTTCGATATTGATAGCATAGGTTGATTTAGGGGAAGAGGCTAACGGAACGATAAAATTGTTAAATTTTTTATCTCCAATATTTAAACCGATTGAATAAATAGTAACGCCCTGCTCCCGTAAGTCAGCCGCATCTTTTTGTCCTGTATGATAATCTGACCAATCATAATCACGAGGTTCACCATCACTCATAAATACGATATATACAGGACGAGAAGTATCTGTTCGTCCATCTATAATTTTTTTTGCTGCTTGGAAGGCATAATCATAATTTGTACCTCCTGAAGCACTCATTTGATTGTCTATAACATAAGTTTTAAAATAATCTGTCGCAGAATAGGTTACAGGTTTTTTCTTTCCAACCTTAATTGTCTCATCTGCTTTTAAAAATGTTTCTGTCGAATTATTGATACCTGGATAAGCTATTGCACTACTATCAAAATCAACGATAGCAATTCGATTGTCAGATGGAACACCATCAACTGATTCATATAAATTATCTACGAATCCTTTTGCTCCACTTTTAGCTGTCGACCATTTTGTTCCTGACATACTACCAGAACTATCGACAATTAAAATAACATCACTACCCTGGCGGACCGGATTTCCATAAATGGTAAAATTAATTTTGGCCAAACCATTTACTTCATCCACCCATTCTGCTGTTTTGGTAGGAAATACTTTACCAGGTGTCGTATTATCATCAGCAAGTCTCGAACGATAATAATTTCTTGGAACAGCATTCAGAATTTGTACGTCTTCTTCTTCCCTTTCCACCGGTATCTCATCATAAAATAACTCAACTTTATTTTCCGCCTCAGCACTGATTGTTATCTGCTCTGGCATACTGCCTAAGTAGGTAAGAGACTCTTTATCCCAGGCATAATCCGCCGGATTAATCACATCCCCTTCCTTCAGACCTCTAATCACTTCATCCTCTGATATATCTTTATCATTATAAAATGCATTATGATGAATCGTAAGAGTTAATCCTTCTGCTACTTCAACAGATATCCCCATTTTATCAAGGGTCGTTACATATGCTTTCGCATAACTTTCTTCATTGAGTAATACATGGCCATAGGTCTTGCCTTCGATTTTCTCTGAAGGTTTATTCTCTTCATGATCGGCATGATCACCTTTATCCGCATTACTTCCTGTGCTTACTGAAACCGGATTATCGGCAGGCGTATTTGCTTCTGTATCCTCTTTCGGACTATCTGCTTTCGGAACCTCTTCATCTACAATTGATACGTCTGACTCTTCTGAAGTCGGCTCAATTGCAGTTGTCAATACGTAGGTGTTGTTTCTTATTATAGATACGGTTTCATTTCCTGTATCTGCCGCCTCTGGTTCCTGTGCCGGTGCTTCTGGTTCCGGTGCGGGAGCTTCTGTATCTGGTTCCTGCACTTCCGGTGCCTGTGTTGCCGCATCAGTTTCCGGTGCCTGTGTCTCTGGCTCCTGCACTGGGGCCTGTGTTTCCGGTTCCTGTACCGGGGCCTGCGTTGGCTTTTCGGTTTCTGCCTGCGTAGGAGCCTCTGTCTTTGGCTCTTCTGCCGGTGCTGTTGTTTCCGGTTCCTGCGTAGGTACCTCCGACTCCGGTTCCTGCATCGATTCTTCCGGTACCTGTGCCGGTGCCTCAGTCTCCGGCTCCTTCGTCTCTTCTACACTTCCGGTTTCCCCACTGGGTACAGTGGATTCTTCCGGGGTTTGTGCCGGCTTATCGCCTTCTATTGCATTTCCATTCTCATCGAGTACCGGCTTTTCGGTTTCTGCCAAAGAAGAATTTCCTTTAACCGTAACCTTATCCGTTACATAATCATCAATTCTGGAACGAAATGCAATTTTGGATTCAGAGTCATTGATATAAAGGAAAATAATTTCTTCCTCACCAGTTATCTGATATCCTTCTGTTTCACCTTTTACTCGGATAAACATCCGGAGATTCGCTCCGTCTGCGTTTTCCTCTTCGTCCAGGTCATAAGAAGGGGCGATTTCATATACCGTGCCATTTGTAAATAGCTTCTGATACTCTTTCGCGGTACTTCCTGTCTCCTCGATTCCGAGATCCTCGTAAGTAAAGGTACTGCCATTATCAATAGCAGCCTGAGCGGATTCCACTATATCTTCTCCGCTCATGACAAAGGTAGCTTTTTCTGTTTCCAGTGCATTTGATACATCTGCCAATGACACCGTGTTCACGGAGGTCATGGTCAGAACAAATGCCAGGAACGCGGCAAGCCCTCGTCTGAACTTTTTTCTAAGTCCTTTCATACTTTCTCTCCTTCCTTACCCTTCCATCCGGGCTTTTTCTCTATTATTAGTTGTTGTAAATCTATCTTCAAACTCACTCTCTTCCTTAACGCTTTCCAATGCTGAAGCTATCAACATGATCATCTCCAAAAAGCTTCTGAAAGCCTGTTTCTCACCGGTTTCACGCCAGTAAATTACTCCCTGCCAGGTTGAGTGTTCCCTGAACAGGATCTTGATCAGAAAGGTCGCTTCCTTCCCGCCTAAACGATAGGAATCCCAGGTTTCCTCTGAAATAATTTTTCCTTCCAGAGATTTTCCGGAATCGTTTTCTCCAACGCCTGCTTCAAACAGACGTACCATAGCATCAGCCAGACCCATGATTCCTTTAAATCGCTCCAGATGATTGATAAAAGCGTTTTGTACTCTTCCTGTCACCAATCCCTTTTCGCAGGAATTAATCGCAATCTGGCAGATTTTTGTGACCCTCGTTCCTCTCTCCTCCGATTGACCGGTAAAGATTCGATCAATCATCTGAAGCATCTGCAAAAGACTTTCAAAGCTTTCTGTCTGTTCACCTTCCAGCCAGGTAATATCTCCCTGCCAACTGGCGTTATAGCGAAATTTCACATAAATCTGAAACGTCGCCAGTCTGCCATTCTGATACCGGTTGCATTCCCGTATTACCGGTTCCGGATACTCTATTCCTGTAAATCGCCTCAGTTCCATAGCCTGTTTGGGACATGACATGCTGTCAAAAATACGATTCATTTGAATTATCATTTCAAGGAAATTATCATATCGGATTCCCGGAGTTTTTCCCGCATGATAGATAACTCCCTTCATACATCGATCTTCATATTTATCTACAGAAATGGTAAAATAACGATATGAATTATGAATCATGCTCATTTTTGCTATCGACAATTTATTCACCTTCCTATAATTTATTTTATGAGTTTTAAAACAGCCAACCTGGCATTAAAAAAAGCAAAAAAACAAAAATAAATTATGGAAAAATCTTGAAATGTAACCGTTTTGTGACCATGGCACTGTATAATGCTCTTATAATTAATGTTTTCGTAAGATATAGAAATAAAACAAATTTAAAAAATCCAAATAACTGTATAATAAAATAAATTATATGTACTATTTTTTACTTTCCTCTATTTTTTTAGTATTCATATCATACAAGTAGACTTTAGTCTATACAATATTGTCTTTATTTTTAATCTGTATCTTCTATTTAACCCCTATATTTTAATTTTTTTACTGTTTACTGCGCCCTATTTTGTGTTATTTATCGTAATTTTCATGATTTTTTGTTACATAAGCGAAAATAAGGTCATAAATTAACTTCACGAAAAAATTTAGGCAGATATAACTTTGCCTAAAAGAAACTATAACGAAATACTTAAGATGGAGGAAATCAGAGACTTAGTTATAGCGTTAAATTATAGAAATCTATTTATTTTTATAGAATATTTGACCTTTTAAAAAGATTTTCGACATGAAAAGGCGAAGACCTGACAGATTATTACTTCTGCCAGGCCTTCGCCTTTTTAATCATTTTTATTGTAAAACTTTATTTCTCTTCTTCCCTCTTCTTGCTGCTCAGCACGGTAATCTCTGCACGCCATAGACTGCATGAAAGGGTCTAAGTGTTTCACGGTATTCTTTTACATTGTTACAATAAAATTTACTTGTAGTCACTAAATCAATTTAATATTCATAATAGACGGTCTGCCCAGCCTTTTCCTGCCCATTAAGGACTAATTTATCCGGCTGATCCTTCATCACCCTATATCCATAAAAGCGAACATTTGGATTAACTATATTAAAAACTTCTCTAATATATTCCTGCCCTTCAAATGAAAAGAGCCTCTGCTTTTCTCAAAACAGAGTCTCTTCCTATTATAATTATACTATTTATAAAAATGCCACAATTCCGTCACAACCGATCCTACTCATCAATACTGTAGTTCGGAGCCTCTTTCGTAATATGAATATCATGCGGGTGGCTTTCCTTCAGGGATGCTGCGGTAATCTTTACAAATTTAGCTGTTTCCTGAAGTGTCTTAATATCAGAAGCACCACAATAGCCCATTCCTGCTCTGAGTCCGCCCAGCATCTGGAATACGGTATCTTCGACGAGACCTTTGTATGCAACACGGCCTTCCACGCCTTCCGGAACCAGTTTTTTGGCATCAGACTGGAAGTAACGGTCCTTGCTTCCGTTTTCCATGGCTGCAATAGAACCCATGCCACGATATACCTTATACTTTCTTCCCTGATACAGCTCAAATGTTCCCGGGCTCTCATCGCATCCGGCAAACATACTTCCCATCATGCAGACATTACCGCCCGCTGCGATGGCCTTTGTTAAATCTCCGGAATACTTGATACCACCATCTGCAATAACTGGAATTCCATATTCTTTTGCTACCGCATAGCAATCCATAACTGCTGTAATCTGCGGCACACCGATACCAGCAACCACACGGGTTGTACAGATAGAACCAGGTCCGATACCGACCTTAATCGCATCTGCACCGGCTTCAATCAGGGCCTTTGCCGCGTCTCCGGTCGCTATGTTTCCAGCGATAACCGGAAGATCCGGGTATGCTTCCTTAATCATGCGTACACAGTTTAAAACGTTGGCAGAATGGCCATGAGCGGAATCCAGGACAATCACATCGACCTTGGAAGCGACCAAAGCGGCCACACGATCCAGAACATTAGCAGTAATTCCGATGGCAGCACCACACAGAAGTCTTCCCTGGCTGTCTTTTGCAGATAACGGATATTTGATCTGCTTTTCAATATCCTTAATTGTAATGAGTCCCTTTAAATTAAAATCATCATCAACAATCGGAAGCTTTTCCACTCTCGCCTTGGCAAGAATCTTCTTCGCTTCTGTCATGGTAATGCCTTCCTTCGCCGTCACCAGGTTTTTGGAAGTCATACACTCTTTAATTTTGCGGGAAAAATCTTCCTCAAATTTTAAATCACGGTTGGTAATGATACCAACCAGCTTTTTGCCTTCTGTAATCGGCACACCAGAAATACGGAACTTCGCCATCAGCTCGTCCGCATCCTTTAATGTATGTTCTGGGGAAAGATAAAATGGATCCGTAATGACGCCATTCTCCGACCTCTTTACCTTATCAACCTCATCTGCCTGCGCCTGAATCGACATGTTCTTGTGGATAATACCGATACCTCCCTGTCTTGCCATGGCAATTGCCATACGGTGCTCGGTAACCGTATCCATACCAGCACTCATCAGGGGAATGTTCAGCTTGATGGTTTTCGTGAGGCAGGTCGTCAAATCAACCTGATTGGGGATTACTTCTGAATAAGCTGGAACTAAAAGTACGTCGTCAAAAGTAATGCCGTCGCCAATAATTGTACCCATTAAATTTTCCTCTCTTTCTTGTCCTTTTTATTAATGTAACTAATATATTTTTGCTTGTTAGTTACATAGTTTAACAAATTTTGCGTCACTTGTCAACGGACAATTTCAATCTGTTTTCCGTGTGTGAAAGACATAATTTCCAGCGTATTTAATATATTCATCGCGGCTTATAAATTTACATTATTTGGGAGTTTGTGAGAAATACTTTATATTTCCTTTGTTCAGCCTTTTGCTTTTAATTTAAGCTGTATGTCATTTATGATCATATTTTTTGTGCGGCTTTATATTTTCTATGCTAATGCCAGACTCCCTGTATTTCACCCACGTTTACGTTTCTATCTGCCATGCTTTAAACATGTTTCCACAATATTTGTTTCCTATATAAGAAAAACTATATTCAGCTCATAAAAGCCAAGAAAAAGACAGGATAAATTCTTCCTGTCCAAATGCGCATAATCATCAAGCGGGCAATGCATAAGTATGTAGACAAATGCACTGCCCGCAATCAAAATTTATCGTTTAATGATGCCATTCCTCATTTGATACGGCTGACTAATTTCCGGAGGGAGCGCTGCCTGAACTAATCTTCTTCTGTTTCCAGATATAGAAAATAAGGACCAACAGGAATGAGAGACTTTGAGCAATTGTGATTCGCACAAACATCAATTCATCAGCACCTGTATAGGAGGTAACGTGTAAAATATTTACGATTGTATTATTGACAAAATGATCCCCCATAGCCATATAAAGTGAGCCGGTCAATCTTGTTATCATAGCCTCTTTAAAACCAACAAGACCGCTTGTGATTACCAACATGAAAATGTTAGCCACCATCCCTCCCATGCTGCTCATACCGTCATAATAACTGCGAATCGGGCCTATGACGTGCCACGCACCAAATAAAATGGAGCAAATAATTGCTGCTGCAATAAATTTGTATTTCTGTTGAAGAATTTTTTGAAAAAGCCCTCGATAGACGCCTTCCTCCATCAGTACATTAACGATGTTACCAACAATACAAATAAGGAAGAACAGGATACCGGTCTGATTTCCTATATTTTTATCCACAGCATAGCTGCTGACATAAAATTGAAGGGACTGGAAATTCCCCTGCGAAACTGCAATCAGGATTTCTGCCCCATATGCGGCCGCAAACACAGAAATACCAAACAGTAAACCGAATGCAAAATTTTTGAATATACCTTTACGTTTAAATCCAATAAACTCGAAATCAGTAGATAGAATTTTTATTGCAATCCAGAGAATTATGATGCCCGCAATCTTATGTATGATCGCTTCTCCCAATAAGGTCTGATCTGTACGAATCATAAAATATTCTATCATTCGAAAGATAAAACACAGTATGTAAATTGCGAGCACCGATAACAAGGGACTTCTTAGCTTTTTCATGTAGAGCTCCTTCTGCCGTTTGACTTGGATTTATTTGGCCGCCTCACCTGATTTTGAAACGATATGTTTCTTATACTTTATATGTTAATCTGGGGCCTGTCAAGCTGTCTTACTTACTCCTGGTTTGTATCTATGAAATTATAGGAAATGCTGTTAACACATTCGATCTATATTCCATCACCTTTATTTATATATCAGTAAATGTTAACACATAATAACATTTTATTATTTATGATTTGTATCTGATTTATTTAGAAATCTTTTGTTATTGTATATTGCTGGTCTTTATTTTATGCCTTTAAGATCCAAATTAAAAATAGAAGCTTATAATCAAAAATGCAGCCTATTTCGGCACATTTGCCGAAGTAAGCTGCATTCATTTATTTACTGTTTTCTTTTCTAATTATAGTAAGCTCTGTTGTATAACTGATATTCTCTTCATAATCTACCAATTTCTCGTATCTTATGATATAGATCACATATTTACTGCTCTTTTCAGCTTCTTTACATCATCTTCCAGTATGCTGACTCGAATTCTTGTCATTTCGATACTTCCCGCTACTCTTATCGCCTCATCCAGTTTTCTGTTCAGAATGAAATGTGATTCTGCAATAAGAGCAATACTCGGGCGGATTTCATTTTCAATGGTAAAACGAATCCCCTTCACATTTTCATTTAACTGTTCCATCTTAGCATCAATTCTGCCTTCCATGGTGTTCATATCATTTCTCAGGTCTATGATATCAGTCTTTACCACGGTCATATCACTCTTTAATTCCACGATATCACTCTTTACCACAGCCATATCGCTCTTTAATTCCACAATATCACTCTTTACCACAGTCATATCGCTCTTTAATTCTACAATATCACTCTTTACCACAGCCATATCGCTCTTTAATTCTACGATATCGCTCTTTACCACAGCCATATCGCTCTTTAATTCTACGATATCGCCCTTTACCTCAGTCATATCGCTCTTTAATTCTACGATATCGCTCTTTACCACAGCCATATCGCTCTTTAATTCTACGATATCGCTCTTTACCACAGCCATATCGCTTTTCAGCTCTGCTACATCACTCTTTAACTCCACGATATCGCTCTTTACCACAGCCATATCGCTTTTCAGCTCTGCTACATCACTCTTTAACTCCACGATATCGCTCTTTACCACAGCCATATCGCTTTTCAGCTCTGCTACATCACTCTTTAACTCCACGATATCGCTCTTTACCACAGCCATATCGCTTTTCAGCTCTGCTACATCACTCTTTAACTCCACGATATCACTCTTTACCTCAGCCATATCGCTCTTCAGCTCTGCTACATCACTTTTTAACCCCACGATATCGCCCTTTACCTCAGTCATATCGCTCTTCAGCTCTGCTATATCGCCCTTCATCACAGCCATATCATTTTTCATCACAATTACATTATCATTTATACTCTGAACATTTCCACAGAGTAAATCCAACTTTTCATCTATTGTCATTTCACTCCTCCTATCTTTAGTTTTTACGTCATTTAGATGTTCTTATTATACTGTAAAAGCTTTGCCATTACAAGACTTTTTCTCAAGCAATCATACACATCACCAACTCTCCTGAAGCTAAACATAGGATTTTTTTGCGGAAACCGCATTGAAACAAAGAATTTTAGAATCTTACAGGCAAGAAAATGCTGTGGAACTTGTTTTCTATCTTACTATATTCGAATCACACCTGTCAAGCATCGATGTTAGGTTTTACAAAAATTCCTATAAAAATCTCCCATACGCCTTATCAATACATACTTTTACAAATCATCTACGCTTAATTCGTCCGTAAATATTTCATCCCCTTCACCAATCCAGCCATTTTAGCTTCACTTCTCCTCCCCATTCCCAAAGACCACAAAAAAAGGCCAAACACACTACGCGGCCTAATCCGCATCATGTATCTGTCCTTTTTATTTTATCCTTATAAAGCTTATCCTGAAACAAATCCTCAAACGACGTTCAAGGCATCTCCTTAAACGCGGTCCACAATCTTTCGTGGAGCCGTCATCTTCATGCAGTGAAGAAGCTTATCGTTCGGCTCGAAAATAATCTTCATGGATTCACTGCCGGACTGGCTGATCAGTGTAAATGTCTTGGCGTCCGGGGTGTGGGAAGAGAAATCCAGAACCTTCATATTATTTGTCTCGTGATCTTTCGCTTCCGTGGAACCGGTAGGCGCAACGATCTGAATCTCATCCATGGAACCTTCCCAGGCTTTTTTTCTCTTGGTCTTTCCGTAAATCCGGTCAATCGTCAGCTGATTGCTTACATAGAGGTACTCAAATTCGACTTCGCTGTTGCGGAAGACAAAGTAGGCTGCCGCTGCTGCCGCAAAGAGAACCAGGATTCCGAAAATTCCGAGCAGCGGGGATACAGCAACAAAGAATGCCACCACACATACCAGAACCATCAATACCTTGACAAGCATCATATAAGCTGGTGCTTTTCGTTTTACGAGCCATTCTGCATACATTTCATTCATAGACTGATGTCCTTTCTTCTGTGAAGGGAGATGATATAGTTCACGGTCCGCATCCCCGGAGGGCGATGATCTTACAGGTTGTACTTTCCTGAACAAAGAATCCGGCAAGCCGGACTCGCGCCGGAGCGCGGTCGCTTCAGCGGCCATATTTTCTTAGCGCGTTGTGCATCACCCGGAGGTTTTTTGTATCACAGGATGAACTTTCCTATGAAACAAAATAAAGAGGATCTGCAATGCAAGCACTGCAAACCCTCTTTTCATTACGCATGCGTCGCTTTTGCTTCCGTTATTACATCATATCCATTCCGCCTGGAGCCGGAGCTGCAGGTGTTTTTTCTTTTATATTAGCAACAACGGATTCAGTTGTCAATAAGGTAGATGCAACACTGTTCGCATTCTGTAATGCGCTTCTCGTAACCTTGGTCGGATCCAGGATACCAGCCTCGATCATGTCTACGTATTCTTCCTTATAAGCATCAAAGCCTGTGCCAACCGGAGCCTCTTTTACCTTGCTGATAATAACGGCGCCTTCCAGACCTGCGTTTGCCACAATGTGGTATAACGGAGACTCCAGAGCCTTAAAGATAATCTTTGCACCTGTCTTTTCTTCGCCTTCCAGACTGTCAATCACTTTCTGAACGTCCTTCATAGCGTGGATATAAGCGGAACCGCCGCCGGCGATAACGCCCTCTTCAACGGCTGCTCTTGCTGCGGATAAAGCATCTTCCATACGAAGCTTTGCTTCCTTCATCTCGGTCTCGGTAGCCGCACCTACGCGGATAACAGCGACACCGCCGGATAACTTCGCAAGTCTTTCCTGTAATTTTTCTTTATCAAAATCAGATGTGGTCTCTTCAATCTGACCCTTGATCTGGCCGATTCTTGCTTCGATCTCGTCTCTGCTGCCTTCGCCGTCTACGATAATGGTATTTTCCTTCTGAACCTTAACGGATTTTGCACGTCCAAGCATATCCATTGTGGTGCTCTTTAATTCATAGCCTAACTCTTCGGAAATTACCTTGCCGCCTGTTAAGATAGCGATATCCTGAAGCATCTCTTTTCTTCTGTCGCCGTAGCCAGGAGCCTTAACAGCTACTACATTGAAGGTACCTCTTAATTTGTTTACGATTAATGTGGTCAGAGCCTCGCCCTCGATGTCCTCTGCAATGATTAAGAGTCTTGCGCCGGACTGTACAACCTGCTCTAATAATGGAAGGATCTCCTGAATGTTGGAAATCTTCTTATCTGTAATGAGGATATACGGATCGTCTAAGTTGGCTTCCATCTTCTCCATGTCGGTGCACATATAGGCGGAAACGTATCCTCTGTCAAACTGCATACCTTCTACTAAGTCTAACTCCGTCTTCATGGTCTTGGATTCTTCAATGGTGATGACACCGTTGTTGGAAACCTTCTCCATCGCATCAGCTACCATCTCGCCGACTCCATCGTCTGCTGCGGAGATTGCCGCTACTCTCGCGATAGAAGCTTTGCCCTTAATCGGCTCGCTCATCTTTGCGATTGCTTCTACAGCTGCCTCAGTAGCTTTTCTCATACCCTTTCTTAAAACGATCGGGTTAGCGCCTGCAGCCACGTTCTTCATGCCTTCATTGATCATCGCCTGAGCCAGTACCGTCGCTGTAGTAGTACCATCACCTGCTACGTCGTTGGTCTTTGTCGCAACTTCTTTCACAAGCTGTGCGCCCATGTTCTCATATGGATCTTCCAGCTCGATCTCTTTTGCAATGGTCACACCATCGTTGGTGATCAGCGGAGCGCCAAAGGATTTGTCAAGAACAACGTTTCTTCCTTTCGGTCCCAATGTTACACGAACTGTGTCTGCTAACTGATTTACGCCGGCTTCCAGTGCTTTTCTGGCGTCTACACCATATTTAATCTGCTTTGCCATGATTTCATTCCTCCAGTTTCTTTCTATCTATCGTTTTTGTTATGATTTCGGTATTGCCTTAGGGATACGGTTTATTCGATCACAGCCAGGATATCGTTCTGCTTTACGATAACCAGCTTGTCATTTTCGTTTTCGCCTTCCACTTCGGTTCCTGAATACTTGGAAAAGATTACTTTATCGCCGACCTTTACCTGCATGGTTACTTCCTTGCCATCAACCAGGCCGCCTGGTCCAACTGCGATTACTTCCGCCTGCTGCGGTTTTTCTTTTGCCTGACCCGGTAAAACGATTCCGGATTTCGTCGTTTCCTCTGCAACCAATGGTTTTAATACTACCCTGTCAAATAATGGTACTAATTTCATTGCAATTCCTCCTCATACTGTTTCTATTGATTCTTTCTTTTTGTTTCGCAATGGAAACTTCTTTTATTCACATACTAAGTTATATCACTCATTATTAGCACTGTCAATAGTTGAGTGCTAATTTTATATATTTTTTACAATTTCGTTCCATAACTGAGAGCATTTTCCCGTTCCTACATAGTTTATAGAAATTTTCTTATTATATACCTTTATTTTTTTCTTTATAAGTATTACAATAAGAATCAAATGAAAGGAGTGTTTCACATGGCAAAAAAGGGTAATGGTTTTGGGAAGTTAGTGGCTTTCGCCACCATCGCGGGTGCCGTTGCGGCCGGTATCTCTTATTTTACGAAATATAAATCTTTCCATAAAGAACTGGAAGAAGATTTTCATGATTTTGAAGATGACGGGAATGATGACATTTCCAAGATTGACAGCACAATGAACAGGAACTACGTATCCCTTCACGCAGACAAAGATGAATTCAAGGTAGCCGCCGCCGATATGGCCGACGCAGCCAAGGATGCAGCTTCTGCCGCGAAGAACCTCGTGAAAGACGCAGCCAGCATCGTGAACAGCACGGCCAGGGAAGCCGCTTCCGCAGTTGCCGATACCGCCAAGGATATGCTTGATTCCGCCATGGACCGTTCAGAGGACGACGAGGAGGAAGAAGATATTACCGAAGACGGCGGACTCGACTACGCAGCCGGCGCCACAGAAGGGTTCAAAGAAGAACCGGAGCAGGCCGCAGATACAGAAGATAAAGAAGCAGACTCAGAAGAAGTCGAAGAGATATATGAGGGAACCGGAGATGCATTGAAGAAATTTGCCGCAGAGGAATCCACTACGATTGTGGAAGACACGGCAGACGAACCATAATGAATTAAAATCAGCCAACCGGTAATCAGACGGCGCAGAGTGGTATTCCATTCTGCGCCATTAAATTTACATTTTAAGACTACAATTTAAGTTTACAATTTAAGATTACAATTTAAGTTTACATATTAATAAGAAAGAGTCCCGAAAAGTGAATGCCACTCTCACGATTCCATTTCCAGGAATCCGCCTTCACTCTTCGTAACTCTTTTTATCTGTTATTCCCGCACAAAAATCGGGGAAACCCAGGCGGTGTCTCCATTTCTCAAGTGCACCCGGAGCCGGTAGCAGCTTCCCGCCTCCAGTGTCACCTTCTTTTCATACTTCATCGTATACGCCTCTTCCGGCACTGCCTGGCGGATTCTGGTCTTATAGGCGTTGTGCCAATAGAAATCATCGCGGTAGTGTTCCACATTTCCAAAGACCTCTGCTGCCAGATCCATGCTCTCCTGATACTGGGCAAGAATTCTCGAGGATTTCATCAATTCCTTAAGCGTAAAGCGGTAGACGTAGCGGTCCACCTTCAGCACGATCTCATCCTCCGGCTTTCCCTCCACTTCAAACACAAAACCTTCCTTCACGACCGTACTCGGTCCCATCCAGTGGCCTGTGGTGGTGCTCATATAGGTAGTCATATGGAATTCACAGGATTTCTCCGTCACATTGCAAAGCTCCTGACCAAAGCTGTTAAAGCATTTCTGCACCGAGCAGAGACGGCCCGGAACTTCCAGAGACCCAACCCATGTTTTCATCAGACGGTCCTTATAAAACTTGGGATTCGGCCCCCAGCCAAACTCCACTGCAAACTTATACTTTCTTACGCCGGTATACTCAGTCTCTTCCCAGGTTCCCGCATGAACCGCCATGGTATCCAGAACATTGTTCCGAAGGATCTCTACCCGGTCAATGGCGTCCGCCGCCTCAATGGCAAATGCAAGCGTCCCTTCTCCCGGCTTCACCACAGACCCCATCGGGCTTCCGTTTATGGTAAAATCAATATCCATACGGCTTCTGCTGACGCCATATACCCGGCGGTTTTGCAGGCCTTCCCAGATCGCCTCCTTTGAGCCGTCCGCCGCCAGCACGCACATGGTTCCATGATCGTGAACCGCCGGTACATTGTGGTTGTCTCCAGAGGCAATCATGCCGACCAGATACCCCTTCTCGAGCCCCCTCTCATAACAGGTCTCTCCGGTTCTTGGCCCCATGTGGAGATGGCGCTCCATATCAAAAGGGCCTGTATCATTTTCACTGCAGCCATGGCTGGAATAGATCTCCGCAAACGGAGAGAAGGCTTCCCGGTGCGTCTCCCAGTTTTTCCCCCTGCTGCCCAGCTGGTAGGCCACATGGTGGGGGATGGCTATCGCCGGCCTGTCCTTATACGCCTGATAGAGTTCCTCGTACCGCATGGGATGGAGCATTGGCTGTTCATTATCCAAAAAGAACACATTATGGTCTCCGTCATCTCCGGAGCCCTGCCACTCATAGCCCATAAACATCGGATAACCGGCTTCATTTTGCTGTTTTACCGCCTCGCGGAGCTGTTCCCAGTCCTGTTCGATCTGTTCCCTGTCATATAGATCCTCCAGGCCTGCCCCTGTTTCGGTACGCTTCATATAGAAGGGATAGTAGGCGACCGGCCAGAAATCAACGGTCTTTTTTGCGTGTTCAATCCATTGGTTCAGCTCTCCCATCTGATTGTGATGAATATTGCTGTGTAAATCCGTCCATAGTTTTTTGTAATGCATAGTGGTTCCTTTCCTTACTTCTCCGTATTTTCTCCGTATTTTTTCAGAAATTCTGCTTCCATGCTCCGCTGCTTTTTGTCGTTCTTCTTTAAAAGCCAGATCAGAACAAAGGTCAGAATAATAAACGCCAGACAGATTGGGCGTTTAAAGAATATGGTCCAGGAGCCGTCTGAAAGGACCAGGGAATTTCTTAAATTGGCCTCTGCGATGGGGCCAAGAACGATTCCGAGAATAATCGGTACGGGAGGCAGTTCCACCTTCTGCATGAAATAAGCGATACAGCCGAAAATCAGCATGACCCTCACGTCAAAGGAAGAATTCGCCAGTGAAAATGCTCCCGTACAGCAGATTACGACCAGGAGCGCCGTCAGAAGCTCCTGCGGAATGTGTGTGATTTTTACGAACAGGGGAAGCAGATATTTTCCCTGTAAAAACATCACAATCTGAGAAATCACGCATCCGATCAAAATGGCGTAAACGACCGGCCCCGAAGTGGAAAACAGCTTCGGACCAACCACCAGCCCATGCATGGTGAATGCGCCCAACAGCGTGGCCGCCACCGCATCTCCCGGAATTCCCAGTGTAAGCAGCGGAATCAGCGTGGCCGCGGTCGCCCCATTGTTGGCGGACTCCGGCGCGGCGATTCCCTTTAATTCTCCCTCACCGAACTTCTCGCCCGGTTTCGCGCAGCGTTTGGCCTCGTTATAAGCGATATAGGAGGCGATCGCCCCGCCTGTGCCCGGAATGGCTCCGATAAACGCTCCGATCGCGGAGGATTTCAGCATGGTGGGAACGGTACTCTTTAATTCGCCGAGCGTCAGGCGGTCCGAGGGATCTGCCTTCTTCAGTTCTGTGCCCGCTTCCTCTTCTTCCGTACCGTTTACACGGCTGATCATCTGTGCAATCGCGTAAACACCCAGTAAAACCGCCAGCATTTTGATTCCGTTATACATCTGAAGACTGCCGAAGGTAAAACGGGTGACGCCGCTGACAGCATCGATTCCCACCGTGGCGATCAGTACGCCGAAAGCCCCGCTGATCACACCCTTTAAGATGCTTCTTCCGCTGACTGAGGCGATAACGGACAGCCCGAACACCGCCAGTGCAAAGTACTCCGGTGCTCCGAAATGAATGGCAATTTTGCTGATCTGCGGCGCGAAAAACAGGAGGCACAACGCACTCACCAGTCCGCCAAAGGTGGACGCCGCCAGGGCCATGTCCAGGGCCTTCCTGGTCTTTCCCTTTTTCGACAGGGGATATCCGTCCAGCAGGGTGGCTGCCGCTGCGTTCGTTCCCGGCGTATTGATCAGAATCGCCGTTATGGAGCCTCCGAAATTCGAGCCGAAAAAGATAGCGGTCAGCATCAGCAGGGCTGGAACACTGCCTAATTTAAATGTAAATGGAATCAGAACGGTAATGGCCAGATTGCCATTCAGCCCTGGTATGGAGCCGAAAATGATTCCGATAAAAATCCCCAGGTTTACAAATACAAAGTTCTCCAGAGTAAACAGCTGGGGCAGTGCCTGAAATATAATTTCCTTCATTTGCGGCCTCCTACTTCAGTCTCACGTGAAGTACCTGCGTAAACAGCAGATACAGGACGAAAACCGTGATAATTACGATCATATAATACAGCTTCTTCTTACTCTTTGTAAAAAGCAGGGTTGCGGCTCCCAGGAATATGGAAGCCACAATAAAGCTGTAGTCAAACAGGATCACATAGATCCCAAACACCGCCATGTAAAGGAACGCCTTGCCTTCTTTTGCCAGATTCAGTTCCCGGACCGTGTCCTTCTTTAAAATGAGGCTCTGGACGATCAGCGCCGCGCCGCATACGATAAACAGAATGGCTGCTCCGCCGGGAACGGCCCTGGAAGTCAGGCTGTTTCCTGACGAATATTCTGTACCTATCTGAGCCGGAATCAGCCAGAGGACTGCCAGGCCGAAGATCACGCTTACGATTCCGGCCCACAGATTTGTCCTGTACTTCACTTTCATATCGCTTTCTCCCTGCCTTATTAGTGATAATATTTTTCGTAGATTTCCTGGCACATTTTTGCGGAATCCTCAATCATGGCACGGACGGTATCGCCGTCGGCAATATCCGGGACGTATTTTGCACTCTCGGCCAGTTTCTTACATTCCTCTGTTTCCGTATAGGCCTGAATCATGTCATGAATCTGATCCAGAGCCGCCTGATCCGCTCCCTTTTTCGCCATCAGGAAGTTGCAGGATTTGAACTGAATATCATATCCCAAATCCACGACAGACGGAACGGCAAAACCTTCGAATCCTTCATAGGCATCCGCTGAAAATACCACGATGGGAACGGCCGTCCCCTCTTCGATAAACTGCTGACAGGCACTGGCATTGCCAATGGCGCAGACTACGTCACCGGAGGTCAGGGCCAGCATATCCTTATTCGTTCCGCCCGATGTCACGGCCTCCGCGTTTAAGCCCGCTTCTCCGAACAGCGCCGTGCCCAGCATATGAGTCGTTCCTCCAGGTGTATTGGAGCCGAACAGAATCCGCTCCTTCTCTCCATAGGCCTTCAGTTCCTCCCAGTTATGGATGCCGCTCTTCTCCGGGTTCACACAGAGTACAAAATCCTCAGATACCATGCCGGATACAATGGCGAAATCGTCAAGGCTGACCTTAATATCCTGATTAAAGAGAGGCGCCAGTGTAAAGAGCGCGATTCCAGACGTCATCAGCTCGCAGGGATCTGCGTCCTTGGCAAGAAGATCATTGGCTGCAATAGCTCCTGACGCTCCGGTCAGATTATTAATCATAACCGTCGTTCCCGTGCTCTGCTGAATTCCCTGTCCCAAAATCCTCGTGATCGTGTCCATGGTTCCCCCTGCTGCATTGGGAACACGGATCGTGATGTCATGGTCCGGTTTCCAGCTGCCGGCCGGTACGACGGCGCTGTCGGCGGCTCCACTCTCATCAGACGCTCCCTCTTTGGCCGCCTCCTTCTGTGTCTCAGACGGATTCTTCGCTCCGCTCTGGCTGGCGCATCCCATAACCGACGCCGCCATAACTCCCGCAAGTACCAATGCCATCAAATTTCTTCTTTTCATTTGCTGCCTCTCCTTTTCATATAATTTCATTTTGAAATTAATTAGTTAAATTTTTAAGACACACCCCGTTGTCTTTTTATCATTATATCACATCTCTATATTATTTCAATATGAAATTATATTTTTTTATTGAGTTTAGACAATAATCTCCAAAGCCCGCTCCACAGACAGTCTGGCAATGCTATCCTCAATGCGGACATTTTTCGTCTCTCTCACCATCCAGCAGTTGTCGGCGATCTCCTCCGTAAAGGCCAGTTCCTTCGTCTTCTGCTTCAAACGCTCCAGAATCCCATCGACGCTCTCGAACAGATCGCCATACAACACAAGCGTTCCGGGGTTCACAACCAGAAGAATCTGATTAATGCCGATCGCCAGCTTGTCAATGGCATCCTTAAGGACCGCGGCCGCAGCCTTCTCCCCCTCGCCAGCCAGTCTGCAGATCTCCGGCAGCTCCAGCCGTTTCCCGCTGGCTTCGAAGTACGCCTCTTCCATGGCCGGCTTTGACACATACGATTCCAAATGCCCTCTTTTTCCGCAGGCACACCGTCTTCCTCCGCTCTCCACAAGGATGTGGGCAAACTTACCTGCCATGCTGTTCTCGCCGTCGATCACCTGGCCATTGCAGATAATGCTGCCTCCGACACCGTCGGAAATGTAGAGATACACCAGATTCCGGTTGGTGCCGCTCAAGTCCAGATACTGCCCTTTTAAGTCGGCAATCACGTTGTTTTCCACGAGAATCTCGCAGTCATACCGCGCTCCCATGTATTCCTTAACATGGATCTCCTCTCCTGAGTCGGGTGAATAGATTACGCTTCCCTTTCCTTCGTTTACCGTTCCGCGGGAGGCAATACCAATGGCAAGAAGGTGTTTCTTCTCAATGCCTGCAGACTCTAAGCAGTCCTGGACGGCATGTTCCATCAGGCTTAAGAGCTGATCCCCTTTCGTTTTCCCTAAAAGCCTTATCTCACCGGAATGCACCGGTTCTCCTCCCAGGTTCCTGATACAGTAGTAAAGCCTCGATCTGCTTAAATTCATTCCGACGCTGTAATAGGCATTCTTTTTGACGCAGAGCATAACCGGCCTGCGCCCCATATGGGTCTGTTCGGTGCCTTCCTCACAAATAAGCCCCTCCCGCAGCAGTTCCTCCACTACCCGCGTGACGGACGGCGCAGAAAGGCCCAGGCGCTTCTCCAGCTGTTTTCTGGAAATGCCTTCATGATTTAAAATTTCGCGAAATACGCGAACCCTGTTTCTGGATTTCATCTGAGATTTTCCGGTGTTTTCAATGCGAAGCATAGGACAAGCCTCCTTTCCTGGCTAGAGTACTCCCGGGAGCACTCACTATCACTATCATACTCGATATTCCTGTTTCCGGCAAGCAAAAAGGATGGTATAGTATTCGTATCAATTTACAGAAATGGGGAAGATTTATGTTGACTACAATTAGAAATTCAGAATTGACCGCGGTGATTGACAGCGCAGGAGCACAGCTTGTTTCTTTAAAAGACCGCAGTGGAAAAGAATACATCTGGCAGCGGGATCCGCGCTTCTGGGACCGCTGTTCTCCGCTCCTCTTTCCCGTGGTTGGAGGCTGCCGGGACAACCGGATCGTGATAGACGGAAGCGAATACAGCCTGCCAAAGCACGGTTTCTGCAAGGATATGGAGTTTCACAGGACCACACGGACAGACTGCAGCGTATCCTTCCTTCTTCAGGACAGCGAATACACAAAAACCATGTATCCCTGGTCCTTCTGCCTGTCGCTGACCTATGAGCTGCAGCATGGGAGCCTCCTCCTGAAATACCGGGTCACCAACAAGGACTCCTCTGCCCTGTATTACTGCATCGGAGCCCATCCTGGCTTTTGCTGTCCTATGGAGGAAGACGCTGCCTTCGAGGACTACTGTCTTGTATTTGAGAAAGAGGAATCCACTTATGCCATGCCCTTTGACAGTCTCCTGGGAGAGTATCTCTCCGGCGGAAGCGGATACGAACTGCATGGCCGTATCATTCCCCTTTCCAGGGAACTCTTCCAGGACAATGCCCTCTATTTTCCCGAAATCGCCTCACGCCGTGTCTCTCTCGTCCATCGGGAAAGCGGCCGTGGCGTCGAGGTTTCCTATCCGGACTTTGAGACGATTGCATTTTGGACCGTGTACCCGGACAGGGCGCCGTTTCTCTGCATCGAGCCCTGGAACGGTTCCGGAGCCCGCACAGGAGAAGGGGACGAGCTGATTCATAAAAATCATGTCCGAAGACTGGAACCAGGCGCCTCCCACGACCTCTCCATGGCAGTAAGGCCTCTTATTTCTCGTACAGAAACTCTTCCGGAAGTGTTACCTTAAAATCCTTTGCCAGATCCCTAAAATTCTGCGGCGTAATGGTCTGCAGCTTATCCGGACGGATCGACAGAACCTTTACCAGGATTTCAGCGGACTTCTCCACGGTATGCATCAGGCCGAAGGTCAGATCAAAATCTTCGCCGGAGGCAAACAGGCCATGGTGAGCCCATACGGCAACGTCGTACTTCTTCATCAATTCGCTGGTGGCCACGGCGATGTCGCGTCCGCCCGGAACCATCCAGCCGACTACGCCGACGCCATCCGGAAATACGACCGGACACTCGGTAGCCATTTCCCATAATTCTCTCGTAAATACCTTGTCTTCCAGCGGAAGAACGAAGGTCAGGGCGATGACATTGGTCGGATGCGCATGGTAAATCACGCGGTGCTTTCCATTGGTAACTTCTTTCTTCACTTCATGGTTCATCAGATGGGATGGGAGCTCGCTGGTTGGGCGTCCGCCATTCACCAGGCCCCAGCAGATGCGGTAG
This sequence comes from Hungatella sp. L36, assembly GCF_014288035.1. Taxonomy (NCBI): domain Bacteria; kingdom Bacillati; phylum Bacillota; class Clostridia; order Lachnospirales; family Lachnospiraceae; genus Hungatella; species Hungatella sp. L36. The sequence continues at coordinate 30,087 of NZ_JACOPC010000005.1, forward strand.
TTCTCTCCCGCCTCATCTACCTCGATGATGCAGCTGTTGGCCGCCGGATCAAGGATTACATTGCGGAAGTATTTTCCGCTTCCCGTTACCATGAAATACTCGCCGGCCAGCTTCGGAACGCTGGTTCCGATCGGCTGCCATGGATTCGTGTCTGTTAATTCTTCCTTCACGGATTCCACTTCTTCCGGTTTGATGCGGTAGCTCAAGTTGCCGCCGTTTCTTTCATGCCAGTTCTGTTTGAAACCGTCGTCACAGAGACGGATAAAGCCTTTTACAAATTCTGCTTCTGTTACTTTCATTTTATTTACACCTGTTCTTTCTGTTCTTGTAATTTTTATTCTCGTTTTTTTCTATTCCATAACGGCACGGAGGCCGCATTGCATCCTTAACTTCTCTTTGCCAGAACGTCGGCCTCATACCTCTTTACTTCCTCAAACCATGCTTCCTTAACCGGGGCGCCGTTCTGCTCGCAGAAGTAATCCCATACATCGCCTAACGGATAGGTCTTCATTTCCTCGGAAAGCATCATTAATTCCGTAAACTGCCTGTTGTTCTGAAGTTCCGCCATCCTGGCGCTCGGAAGAAGCAATGCGTTTAACAGCGCTTTCTGCATATTGCGCATGCCTACAACCCAGGCACTGATGCGGTTGATGCTGGCATCAAAGAAATCGAGGGCCAGTAAGACGCGGTCTGCGCCGCCGCGGATGATTTCCCCCGCGATCGCTCTCGTCTCATCGTCAAATAAGACTACATGGTCGCTGTCCCAGCGCACCGGTCTCGTCACGTGAAGAGCCACCTTGTCAAAGAACAGAAGCATGGAAGAAATCTTGTCGGAAACAACCTCTGTTGGGTGATAGTGACCGCTGTCCAGCAGGCATAAAATATCATTCTTGGAAGCGTAATTCATATAGAACTCATGGGAACCGACCGTGCAGCTTTCCATACCGATTCCGAACACCTTGGACTCAACCGCCACAAACACGCTGGACTTGTCGTAATCGATGGAAAGGATCTGATCCAGGGAATCCTTCAGTCTCGCTCTCGGAGCCGTGCGGTCCGCCGGAATGTCCTTGAATCCGTCAGGAATCCAGATATTCATGGTACATGGCGTCCCCAGCTCTTTTGCAAAATACTCGGAAATGCGGATGCATGCCTTCACATGGTCGATCCAGAATTTGCGGATCTCTAAAACTTCACTGGATAATGTGGCATTTTCCGCCTTCGCGTGGGAGAATAAGGTCGGGTTAAAGTCGATTCCGAGGCCCCTTTCCTTTGCAAATTCCACCCATTTTGCAAAATGCTTCGGCTCCAGCTTGTCTCTGTCTGCCCACTCGCCCTCTTCAAATACGGCATAGCTTGCATGAAGGTTGATTCTGTGTGTTCCCGGAATCAGGCTGAGCGCCTCGTCCATGTCGGCCATCAGCTCTTCCGGTGTCCTTGCGCGTCCCGGGTAGTTTCCGGTCGCCTGAATCCCGCCGGAAAGTGCGCCTGCCCCGTCAAATCCAATTACATCGTCTCCCTGCCAGCAGTGCATGGAAACCGGAATATTTTTCAGGGCCTCCAGGGCGGCGTCCGTATCCACACCGGCTGCACGGTAAATTTCCTTTGCGGCTTCATATCTCTCTTTTACTGTCATGATATCATTCTCCTCTTTCTGATTTTATCTGTACCGCCGGTCAGTCCAGATGGAATACCGGCTTTAAATCCACACTCACCGGGCTGTTGTCCGGGTTTGTATCCATGATGTCGGCCATATAATCCCACCATTTGCGGTTAATAGCCGTGTCTGCTGATTTCGCCCATTTTGCTTCCTCTTCAATCTCGATATAGCCATAGAGCACATTCGTCTCGCTGTCCAGAAAAATAGAATAGTTATGGCCGCCATACTCATGGATCATGTCCTTCATCTCCGGCCATAAAAGGTTGTGCCGCCTCTCATACTCTTCGGCCATGCCTTCATACAGATGCATTTTAAATGATTTATGTATCATCCTCAGTTCCTCCGTTATTCGTATGTGCTGATCTCAAATGAATGGTATACGGCCGCTCTCGCTTCCGTAAGCCCCTGAAATTCTCCGGCTCTGATCATCTGAGCCAGAAGATTGCCGATGGCGGTTGCCTCGCCCGGACCCGCGTATACCGTTTTCCCCGTGGCCTTTGCAGTCAGCTGGTTTAAATACTCTGCGTTGGAACCGCCTCCCACAATATTCACAGCCTGATACGTCCTGCCTGTGATGGCTTCCAGTTCCTCCACCGTCTCCTTGTAACACTGAGCCAGGCTGTTGTAGATGACCGCCGCCAGCGCACCGGCCGTCTCCGGTACTTCCTGGCCGGATTCTTTTAAATACGCTTTTACCGCTTCCGTCATGCTCTCCGGCGCGAGAAATACGTCGTCGTTGCAGGGCACAATGGACTTTATGGTCTCATGGGACGCCATGCGGCAAAGTTCGGCGAAAGAATAGGCTTCTCCGGCCGCGGCAAGCTCCTTTTTTACAGACTGAATCATCCACAGGCCCATGATGTTCTTCAAATAGCGGAAACGATACTCATAACCGCCTTCGTTTGTCAGATTGGCCTTCCGGCTTTCTGCAGAACAGTCGGCCTCGCTTAACTCGGTGCCCATCAGGGACCAGGTGCCGGAACTGATGTATAACAGGCCGCCGTCCGTATCATGTGTTTTTTCAGTCTCATGGCCTTTTCTTTCCCCGTTTTCCGGAACCGGGACCGCCATAACCGCGGAGCCTGTGTCATGGGTCGCAGGAAGAACCACCTTGCAGTTAAAGCCGACCTCGTCCTGCACGGCTTTCGTCAGCGTCCCTACCACGGTTCCCGGCATGGACAGCTCGGTAAACAGTTTTTCAGGATATCCGAGCTGACGAATCAGCTCATAGTCCCACGTCTTCGTCACCGGACTGACCAGCTGGGTGGTCGTCGCGTTAGTATATTCCTGTCTCTTCACGCCGGTCAGCATATAATGGAAGTAATCCGGGATCATCAGCAGGGACTCCGCGCCGGAAAGTGCCTCCGGCTGTTCCTCTTTCATCGCCATCAGCTGATAGATGGTGTTGAATATCTGCTTCTGGATTCCAGTCCTTTCATACAGGGCATCCGGAGAAATGACTTCGTATACCTTTTCGTCCATGCCCTTCGTCCTGTCATCCCGGTAGCCGACCGCGTCTCCCAGCCTCCGTCCGTCTCTGTCCAGCAGGACAAAATCCACCGCCCAGGTATCGATTCCCATACTGCACGGAATCTTTCCCAGCGCCGCGCACTGCTTCATTCCCATCTTGATCTCGTGAAACAGGGATTCCACATCCCAGCAGAGATGGCCGTTTCTCTTCTCCATGCCGTTTTCAAAACGGTAGATCTCTTCCAGGCTGATTGTTCCGTCCTTCACTGTGCCGAGGATATGGCGGCCGCTGGAGGCGCCGATGTCCACTGCAAGGTAATAGTTCTCCATTTGTATCACCCTCCGATATTTTCTAATCATATTTTATCGAATTATCAGGCAGAAAAAAAGGTCTCGGTTTATTAAAAAATGTGTCCTTATTTGCAGGTTGGAGGCGCCGGGGAGTTTCTGTTTCATAGTATGGCTTGGTTTTTAGTCTAAATAGAACAAAGAGTCCGGCTCGCTAGACGCTCGCGCCGGAGCGCAGCTGCTTCAGCAGCCATATTTCCCTGGCGCGATGTGTGCATCCTGCCCGGAGGGCTTTTTATGTAATAGGGGAACTTCACTATTACATAAAAAATACAGGGATCTGTATGCATTTGCTTTCACAGATCCCTGTATTATACTCATTTGATGCGTCTGATTCCTCTAGCGCTCAGTCCGATTTCTCCGTTTTTTTCTGCCGGTCAGTCCCAGCCCCGCCAGGCCAAGTACTCCGGCGGCAATAAACAGGCTAAAGCCAGGCCGTCTGCGCTCTCCCGTCTTTGGCAGACCTGATAGCGGCACATTTCCATCGTCTATGGTAATCTCCGTATTTCCCGGTAAATCCGGTGTCGGCATTGCCGCTAACGGAATCTCCGAATCCGGAATCGTCTCCGTATGGCCAGTATATCCCGGCCCCTCCGTTACGGTACCGGTCTGTCCCGGCCTCGGTACACTGCCGCCGGAATTATGACCGCTTCCGTGACTGCTCCCGCCCCCGTTTTCCGGTGTTTCAGGGGATACTGGCGGTGTGGCCTCCGGTGTTGTTACTGGCGGTGTCTCTGGCTGAGTCACTGGCGGTGTCTCAGGCGCTGTCACTGGCGGTGTTTCAGGCGCTGTCACTGGCGGCGTTTCTGGCTGAGTTACCGGCGGTGTCTCTGGCTGAGTTACCGGCGGTGTCTCTGGCTGGGTCACCGGCGGTGTCTCTGGCTCTGTCACTGGCGGCGTTTCTGGCTGAGTTACTGGCGGCGGCGTCTCTGGCTGAGTTACCGGTGGTGTCTCTGGCTGAGTTACCGGCGGTGTCTCTGGCTGGGTCACCGGCGGCGTTTCTGGCTCTGTCACCGGTGGCGTTTCTGGCTGAGTTACCGGCGGTGTCTCTGGCTCTGTCACCGGCGGCGTTTCAGGCTGGGTCACCGGCGGTGTCTCCGGCTCCGTTACCGGCGGTGTCTCTGGCTCCGTTACTGGCGGCGTCTCTGGCTGAGTTACCGGCGGTGTCTCTGGCTCTGTCACCGGCGGTGTCTCTGGCTGAGTTACCGGCGGTGTCTCCGGCTCCGTCACCGGCGGTGTCTCTGGCTCCGTCACTGGCGGCGTCTCCGGCTCTGTCACCGGCGGCGTTTCAGGTGGCGTTTCCGGCTCCTCATCAATCGGATAATTGATCACGTCCTCCGCAAAATTCCCCTTCGAAAAGTCGATATGGACATCGTTTGACGGTTCATATCCCTCATAACCGCCCGTCTCCCGGATCCGGTATTCGGTCTTGGGATTCAGAGCTGCAAAGCTCACTTTTCCATCGTCTCCGGTTCTGGCCGCAGTCACCTTCACCCAGCTTCCGTCAACCTTCTTTTCCAGAGTAAATTCCACTCCCGGGAATATTACGCGGTTCTTTCCGTGTTTATCGACCTTATACTTTGTTATCTCCGCCTTTTTCAGTCCGGTTCCCGTGCCTCCGGCATCGGCGGACATGTCATACATGATGATCTTCTGTGAACTGGAGGTCTCCTTTGAAACGTACTGGTTATAACTCCATTTTGCCGCGTTCTGGTAGACCACCGGCGTATTGAGAAGCATTCCTTCCAGCGTCATCACCTGCGTGCGGTATGTCACGACAAAGGAATCTGCCAGACGCGCCTGGCCCTCCTCATTAAACTCAGCCGGAATGTGGATAATCAGCGTCTGCTCTCCCGGCTCCCCGGTGAGAACGTAATGAACACCCTCGGTCATTGTTATTTCCCGGCCGCTCTTTTTTACGGTGATCCGGCCGTCTTTGAGTTCCATTCCTCTGGGAAGCGTATCCGTGATACAGAGTCCCGGCTCAAGTCCAAGCGACGCATGGTCACAGTCATTTTCTATATCCACCGGGAACTTATCGTCGTTGATATTGATATTCCACAGAATGGCATCTTTGCCTTCCACTTTGGAACTCTTCCGGAAATCGATCATGTGGCGCATGCCCTTGTACTGATAAAGTCCATCCGCTCCGATCGTTCCCTTCAGCCCCTCGTACCAGCTTTCCGCCCGGTTTCTGTATGTGATCTCATCGTGATGATTGATGGTTTCACCCGCGGTCTTTCTGAATGTGGTTCCTATGGTCACTTTGAAATACTGATCAATATCGCCGAAGGAAAATGCCAGCACTTCCGGCGTTCCGTCGTTCATGATATTCCGGATCATGGCTTCCACCGCTTCCGCGGAAGCTACCACGGTTCCATCCGTTACCGGCCCGGCTCCTTTTAATGCTTCGTAGCTTCCTGTCTGATACGTGAGTTCAAAGCCTTCGGAAACTGCCGCGGGATTCCAGGTTCCCGTCTCTGTATCCAGCACCGTATGCCAGGTTTTCGAAGCTGGTCCATCCGGGCTGCTTTTTTCCCTCACTTCTATCCTGACTGACGAAATATCGGTGTGGTCCTTAAGCTTCCCTCCATCCGCAACCGGGTAGGAGCCGCTGTTGGCATGGGGCTGTGCCAGACAGTCTTTCAACACATAGCCCTTGCGTAAAAACTCTCCCCCATTGACCTCTATGGTCCAGTTAAGCTTCTGGGTACTGCCGTCATAGGCTCCCGTCTTCTTGAGCACAACGGGCGGCGTCAGCTTCACGCTGCCATCGTAATCCATGACGATCTTTTTCTCATCGGCTTCCAGCTCCACATGGTTTACGTATGCCCGCTGCTGGTTGTCTGTTACGTTGTCCTGCCCGTTTAAAAAGGTGTGTACAGTCACGACATGGGCTTTTTCCATCACGAAATCTTCACCAAAATCAATGGTAAAGTACTCTTTTCCCTTATCCTCCCCGTCCTCTTCCACGATCCCGCGGGTAAAGGTAAGCTGTGTTTCCTTTCCTTCCAGCTCCACCGCCATGGTACTCTCCGGTTCCTCACCGCCGAAACGATAGAGCTCCACCGCTCCGCCAGGCTGTCCTTCGTCACTGACTGTGACGGTTCCGGTAAATTCCTGGCCGACTGGAAGCAAATCGGTGATGATTACGTGGTTCTGCGGCATTTCCTGTTTGTTGATATGGATGGACCAGGTAATCTGACGCCCATCCCATTTTCCCTCTTTGGAGAGGACCTGGCCGCCCGGGATACTGCCTGCTGCCTGCTTCGAGCGGATCACATGGTCTGCCACATAGGCCGTCGCCACGTTGGTGATCGTTTCGCCTCCGTTTAATCCCTCCTGATACGCAGTCTCAAATACTATTTTCAGGGGGATTTCAAGCCCTTCCGGTATATCGAAGCTTAATACCCTGCTCTCTTCATCGTAGGCGTCCGTGATTCCGTGTCCGGAAAGCTCAGTCAGCTTCAAACTGTTGTCTTTTCCCTCATAGGAATACACTTTGAAACTGCCGCTATAAGTCAGTTTCTCATTCAGTTCATCTGAAATGGTGAAGCCTTCCTCCAGATATGCCCCGCCGGGATTCACCGTCAGCGTCCACGGCAGAATCCCGTTTTTCATCTCCCCGGCCGTTTTCTGCAGCAATGCCGCCGGATAGGTATACGTCTGATCGGCCGTATCAAGCGCCAGATCGCCGACGGTAATACCGGCCTGATTTTTAATTGTCACCGGTTTGTCTACGACGCCGGCGGCATCCAGATCCATAACCGGTTTGTCTACGGCATCCAGATCCATAACCGGTTTCGTCTTTACGGTCATGGTCACCGGAGAGACCGTATCCCGGAGGAGTGTCACCGCAAAACCGTGTATTTCCGGTATCGCTTCGATTGCATAGTCCTCAGTGCCAAGTGCTTTCCCGTCTGAAACGACCGTTACCTCATCCTCCAGCCAGACGGAATTGTCGCTGTAGGTATCATGGATCACGGTACCCTCCGGAAATTTTGCACCATTTGTGGTCTTTGCGGTAATCTCCCAGACCGCGGCTCCTCTCGAGTCCCGGAAGGAAAATTCCTTTGATATCTTTATCTGCTCCTTCTTATCCAGAACAGGCTCCTGAAACTGAAGGGAAATGTCACCGAAGCCCTCAAATGGAAGAACCGTCTCATACACATCCTTACTGCAGATATTGCTCCATTCCACACTCCCCGATACCCGGAAGGAGAACCAGATGTCGCTCACCTCGATGATGTCCTCCTCCGGCTCGTCGTCCGACAGCTGGGAGACCGTGGCCACCGACGGAGATGCCTTCTTCTGCTGTGTTCTCCCGTTCAGCCGCTGAATCTTTTCAACAAAAGAGCGGTTGAACCGCACAGACGCAAAGCTGCCGCGGCTGGCGGTACTGTCAGAAGCCGTGGCCGGCACCGCCTGACGGAAGGTGAAGGTCACGGTTCCTATCACGTGGTTGTTTTCTCCAAGGCGGTCATACAGCTCCGCATTTGTCTCATTTTTCTTCAGGACAAGCTCCAGCGTTTCCTGATTGCCGGAAACCGGAAATACATCCGGCAGCGGAATCTTATATTCCACTCCCGCCGCCAGCGCTCCGCCAAGCAGCGCTTCCGCAATGTCGCCGCTCTGATACGAGGCCGATACGACATACGTTTCCTCCGGGTCCAGATCACTGAATTCATCTCCCGGCGCCGCTTCTTTCCCGTCGAACAGAACGGTGATGTCATCTATATAGCCCAGCAGGGGATACTCTCCCGCCTCCTCTTTCTCTGACGCCCATGCCGTTACCGCAGTCCCCGGCAGCACATACGATACTGTGATGACAACCGTAAGCAGCCATGTAAACGCCCTCTTTAAATACGAATATCCTTTCATCCATTTCCTCCTGTTTCCATTGAAGTCCGGTTTCTGATTATAGGGACGTTCAGTTACAGACCGGTTACAAAACGGGATATTTTCTCCATTTTACTTAAGTCGATATTTTTTTACTCAAATAGATTTGGACGCCGCTTGTGTACACCCTTTTATTCTTGTGCTATACTGCATGTATGAATATCTGTCTGCGGACCGTTACTGTCCGCAGGCCCTTCGATGGGAGGCCGTCATGGCATTAAAACAGAAACGGGAACAGACTATTTTTCAAAAACAGCTGGAAAAAGCGGCAACCAGAAATATTGTTTTCCTGGTTTTCATCGGATGCCTGTTTTTTTCAGCCGCCATTTTCGGGATTAACTATTTAAACACTCGGTTTAATGTGCAGGCACACATTGAATTCCTGTCCAGCACCTTTCAAACGGCTTATTACGCCACGGATTCCTACTTGAACGACACGGAAAATAACTCCGTTTTTACGAAGTGTATCGAGGATGGGACGGATGGCAGCGAGGTGCATTACTCCTTAAGCAAGTACAATGTAGACAGCCCGATCCGCCTGAACTTAATTCTGGCAGACCGGGACCGGAATATCGTCTATACCAGCTACGGCGCCGATGATATGAACCTGCACCGGATCGCATTTAACGGCATTGTCTGCGACAACGCAGCCGAAAATGGCCCGGACCTCTATCACACCGTCTACTATTTTACCGGGGACACCTCGGAATACGTCTTCTCCAAGCCCCTTTACCGCGGCGGCGAACTCATCGGGTTCGTGGGCGCCTATTTAAACGGCCATGACTGGGCCCGGCTGTTTTCCGATTATCAGTACGACAACATCATCACCACCGCAAACGGGGATATCATCTTCTGCTCCCGCGAGGGATTTCTGCCAGAGCGGAATACCAATAAATTCAGAAATGAATCACAGGAGCGCATGGTCTTCCTTCACGGAAACCGGTACCTGCTTTCGTCCCATTTTATGAAGGACGAGGGCGTGTTTCTCTATTCCTTTATCTATTACCCGAAAAATGTGCTCTATCTTACCATCGGTATCCTGACCATCGTGTTTCTGGGCGTGATCTGGTTTATCATGACCTTGAGGCTCTCCAAACTCATGGCGGAAAAGAACGCCCGGTCGGTCGGCATGCTGGCCGATGAGATGAGGATCATACGCCACGGCGACAGCGGCCATGTGATCGAAATCCATACCGGAGATGAATTCGAGGAGATCGCCAGCCAGATCAACCGCATGGTTAAGAGCATCAACGATTTGAACACGCGCAACACCGATTTAATCCGTTTAAACAGCATGATCGAGATCAGCAACCTACAGACCCAGATCAATCCTCATTTTATCTATAACACACTGGACACCATCAAGTACCTGATCATGTCGGAGCCCGACAAAGCCGCTCACCTCATCGAGAAATTCACGCATATTCTGCGCTACAGCATCAACAACACGAAGCAGGATGTCATATTGCTTGAGGATATGCGATACATAGAAGACTACCTCTATATCCAGCGGACCCGGTTCGGAGACCGTTTTCTCTGCGAGACCGCCCTTGCGGACGAGTGCATGAGATACCGTGTTCCGAAGCTGCTTTTACAGCCCATCATCGAGAACAGCATTAAATACGGTTTTAAGAAGAAGATGGAAATCCGTGTCGCCATACGCGGATGGTGTGAGGAAGACTACCTCTATCTGAGCGTCGAGGACGACGGCCCAGGCGTTCCCCGCTCCACGCTGGAGACCCTGCGGGCCATGTTAAAATCAGAAGAACTGAAAACTGAGCACAACGGCCTCCAGAATCTGGCCCGGCGCATTGTGCTGGAATACGGGGACAACAGCGAGATGACCATAGACAGCCGGGAAGGGGAATATTTCCGGGTGGATATCAGATTAAAAAATAAGGAGAGGAAACCTTGTACAGTGTAATATTGGTAGAGGATGAGGACATCATCCGAAGAGGAATCAAAAACTCCGTACCGTGGGAGGAATTTAACTGCAGTGTCGTCGGGGAGGCACGAAACGGGGAAGAGGGCGGCGCTCTGATCGCAGAGCGGAACCCGGACATCGTCATAACCGATATCAACATGCCGGTGGAGGACGGACTCCAGATGATCGCCAGGACGAAATGTGCCTATGATTACGTCGCCATCATCCTGACCGGCTACTCCGACTTTGAGTATGCCAGGGAAGCCATCCGAAACGGCGTCTCCTACTACGTTTTAAAACCCCTGGATATGGAGGAAATGAAGGAGGCGCTGGAACGGGCGGCCCTGGAACTGAAAAACATCGGAATTCTCCGCCGTGAGATGGAGGATCGGGAAAAGCTGAAGCATTCCGTTCTGATACCGGAGCCGGACTCCATGGGCGGTATGGACCCGGTCGCCTCTCAGATTCTCGATTTCATCGCCAGAAACTACGATCAGAAGATCGCGCTGGCCGACCTGGAAGAAGAGCTGCATTACTCGGAGCGCTATTTAAACCAGCGGTTCCAGAAGGCGTTAGGCACCACCGTAATCGAGTATCTGAACCGGTACCGCATCCAGAAGGCCCTGGCCATGCTGACGGACGAGGGGAATGCCATTTCCGATATCGGATGGAAATGCGGGATCGGGGACTATAAGTATTTCAGCTACGTCTTCAAGAAATACATGGGTTGCTCCCCAAAAGAATACCGTATAAAGATTATATAAAGGCATTTGAACTTGTACACCGTGGATACATACAAAAATACCGAACAGATCTCTCTGATGTGTTCGGTATTTTTGCTGTTTGTTCGGAAATTCAGGTATTATCTTTTATGCATATTTACTAAAATAGAGATACAAACAACAATCGAAGGAGGATTTACTATGAAAAAAACAATTGCATTGGCAATGGCGCTCACGATGACGGCAGCGGCTCTGGCGGGCTGTTCTTCTTCCTCTTCCACACCGGCGACAACGGCGGCTCCGAAGGCAGAAGCAGGCACCGAGGCGGCGGGCGATACAAAGGCGGCAGAGCCTGAAGCGAAAAAGGGCGGCGGCAAGCTGGTGGTTTACTCTCCCAACTCCGAAGGACTCATGAACGCGACAATCCCGCTGTTTGAAGAAAAGTACGGCGTTGACGTGGAAGTGATCCAGGCCGGCACCGGAGAACTGGTCAAGAGAATCCAGTCCGAGAAAAATGATCCGTACGCCGACGTACTCTTCGGCGGCTCCTGGTCCCTGGCATTTGACAATGAAGACCTCTGGGAACCATACGTATCTCCTAACGATTCCGGCGTACTCGACGCCTACAAGAATACCTGCGGCTTCATCACTGGCAACGTACTCGACGGCAGCTGCTTAATCGTCAACACCGACTTAATCGGGGATATCAAGGTCGAGGGCTATGCCGATCTGTTAAATCCGGAATTAAAGGGCAAGATCGCAACGGCCGACCCGGCCAACTCCTCCTCCGCATTTGCGCAGCTGACCAACATTCTGCTGGCTATGGGCGGATATGAGGACGACGCAGCCTGGAAATACGTGGAAGATCTCTTTACCAATATCGACGGAAAGATCATCGAGAGCTCCTCAGGTGTATACAAGGGAGTCGCGGACGGCGAGTATCTGGTGGGCCTTTCCTATGAAGATCCGTGCGCGCAGCTTGTAAAGGACGGCGCTCCGGTCAAGATCATCTATCCAAAGGAAGGCAGTGTTTATCTTCCGGCATCCGCAACCATCGTAAAAGGTGCGAAGAACATGGATAATGCAAAGCTGTTTATCGACTTCATAATCAGCGAGGAAGTTCAGAATATCTGGGGAACAACCCTGACCAACCGTCCGGTATTAAAAGACGCGAAAACCAGTGATTTCATGACACCAATGTCTGACATCTATGTAATCGAAGAGGATATCCCGTATGTGAGCGCTCATAAGAAAGAGCTCGTGAACAAGTATACCGATATTTTCACAAGCATAGAGTCATCCAAGTAGAGTAAATGAGAGGGCCGGAGGTTAAAGATGAGTAAAATTATTATAAAAGACGCAGTTAAGAAGTATGGTAATAACACAGTCATCCCGGACTTAAATGCCACCATCAGGGACGGGGAACTCTTTACCCTCCTTGGGCCTTCCGGCTGCGGCAAGACCACACTTCTTCGTATGATCGCTGGATTCAACTCCATTGAGGGCGGTGATATCTATTTCAATGACACCCGCATCAATGATATGGACCCCAGCAAGCGGAATATCGGCATGGTTTTTCAGAACTATGCCATATTCCCCAATATGACGGTACGCGACAACGTTGCTTTTGGTTTAAAAAACAGAAAGATTGAAAAAGAAAAGATTAAGACTGAGACAGATAAATACTTAAATCTGATGCAGATCATGCAGTTTGCCGAGCGTATGCCCAACCAGCTTTCCGGCGGCCAGCAGCAGCGTGTTGCGCTGGCCCGGGCGCTGGTCATCACCCCGGACGTTCTGCTGATGGATGAACCACTGTCAAATCTGGATGCCAAGCTTCGTCTGGAGATGAGAATCGTGATCCGCCACACCCAGAAGGATGTCGGCATCACCACCGTCTATGTCACCCATGATCAGGAGGAGGCGATGGCCATCAGCGATACCATCGCAGTCATGAAGGACGGCGTCATTCAGCACGTCGGCACTCCCAAGGACATATACCAGAGACCAAAGAATGTCTTCGTCGCCACCTTTATCGGCAGAACCAACATCATTCCCGCCCGGGTGGAGAACGGCTCTATCGTTTTCGGCAACGGATACCGGGTGGAGATGGACTGCTTAAAACAGACGGCCGGCCAGGAGGTCTTATGCTCCGTGCGCCCGGAGGAATTCGTCATCTCCCCGGATGGAACAGAGGGCATCTCCGGCGTCGTAAAGGAATATACGTATCTCGGTTTAAATACACACTATTTTGTGGAGACTGACGACGGGCAGAAGACAGTAGAAATCGTCGAGGAGTCTTCCATCGAAGACGAGCTGAAGCCGGGACAGAGGGTACTGCTCCAGGTGAAAAAGCATAAAATCAATATCTTTAACAAGGAAGGCAGTGTAAATCTCGTAAGGAGTGAGGCATTCTATGAAGGATAATAGCAAATTCCGGCTGGACATATGGGGAATCATAACGCTGTGCACCATCGCAGTTTATGCCCTGTTTCTGATTTATCCTATGGCCCACTTAATTCAGCAGTCTGTCATAGATGCCGAAACAGGCCAGTTCTCCATGGCCAACTTTACCAAATTCTTTTCTAAGAGTTACTATTTCAACACCCTGTTCAACAGCTTTAAGGTGTCCATCGCGGCGACGGTTCTGTCCATTGCGATTGGAACGCCGTTAGCCTATATCTTCTCCATTTATAAGATAAAAGGAAAATCTCTGCTGAACATCCTGATCATCGTGGCATCCATGTCCGCACCGTTTATCGGCGCTTACTCCTGGATCCTTCTGTTGGGCAGAAGCGGTGTCATCACTACATTTTTCAAGAATATCGGAATTACCATACCGGATATCTACGGCTTCGGCGGGATCGTGCTCGTCATGACGCTGCAGCTGTTCCCGCTGGTATTCCTCTACGCCAAGGGCGCGCTCAAAAATATCGACAATTCCCTGGTGGAGGCGGCCAACAACCTGGGCTGTTCCGGCATTAAATGCTTTTTCAAGGTTGTCATTCCGTTAATCATGCCAACGCTTCTGGCCGCGGCCCTGCTGGTATTCATGCGTTCCTTCGCGGACTTCGGAACACCGATGCTGATCGGCGAAGGGTACCGGACCTTCCCGGTCGTCCTCTATACGGAGTTTATCAACGAGGTGGGCGGCAACGACGGATTTGCGGCGGCCATCGCGGTTATCGCCATCGTCGTCACCACTGTCGTCTTCCTGGCGCAGAAATACGTGTCCAATAAGAACGCATTTTCCTTAAATGCCCTGCATCCCATCGAGGAGAAGGCGCCCAAAGGGCTGGCCGGCTTCCTGGCTCACGCGGCCTCCTATCTGGTCGTGGGAATCGCGATTCTGCCCCAGATATACGTCAGCTACACCTCATTCAAAAAGACGGAGGGAAAGATCTTCGTCCCCGGCTACTCGCTGGAAAGCTACGCTTCCGCGTTTGGAAAGCTGGGACGGAGTATTCAGAACACGATTATCATCCCGATCTGCGCCCTCGTCATCATAGTCCTGCTGGCGATCATGATCGCCTACTTAGTCGTCCGCAGAAAGAACGCGCTCACCAGCACGGTGGATATCATCTCCATGATTCCTTATATCGTGCCCGGCACCGTTCTCGGTATTGCGCTTCTTACCGGCTTCAATAAAAAGCCTGTCATGTTAAGCGGTACCATGCTGATCATGGTCGTTGCCCTCGTAATCCGGCGGCTTCCATATACGATCCGCTCCTCGGTAGCGATCCTGCAGCAAATTCCGATGAGCATCGAGGAAGCGGCCATCTCCCTCGGCGCATCGAAGATGAAATCATTTTTCAAGGTTACCGTACCCATGATGACGGCCGGAATCGTCTCCGGCGCAATCTTAAGCTGGGTTACCATGATCAGCGAGCTGTCCACGGCCATCATCCTGTATACAGGCAAGACAAAGACACTGACGGTCGCCGTTTACACGGAGGTAGTACGAGGCAACTACGGCATAGCGGCAGCGCTGTCCACCATACTGACGGTTCTAACGGTCGTTTCATTGCTGATCTTCAACCGGGTAAATGGCGGAAAGGATCTGAGCCTGTAGATGACAGACGGTTGTCTGACAGGGTGCCAGGGCGTGCAGAGAGCAGGAATGAATATACAAACAGGCTCCTGGCCTGATGTAAAAATCTAATACCATGACAAAGCCATATAGTTCCCGGCCGGCTCACGAAAATGTGATGAGCTGGCCGGGAACTATTTTTTACCCCTCAGCCGCTCTGCTATGGAAACAGGAGGATTATTTTTGCTTCCGCCGTATTTCCTGCAAACTTTGAATCCGATTCAAACTTGACAGCTCCGTCTTTTTTCGCTATACTGTTATACATATATATAACAGTATAACAGGAGGCCTCTCCATGGATTTTCAAAATGACCAGCCGATCTATATCCAGATCGGAACCTTCATAAAAGAACAAATCATAAACGGAACCATAAAGCCCGGAGAGAAACTGCCTTCCGTGAGGGAATACGCAGTGCTTTTCGAGGTCTCCCCCCTCACGATCCACCGGACTATCCAGTATCTGGAGGCGGAGGGAATCATCGTGACCCGGAAGGGCATCGGCAGCTTTGTCCGACCTGATATACAGGAGAAGCTGTCGGAAGACATGGTAACTGGATTGATACAGGACTTTATAGGCCGCATGAGAAACTGCGGGCTGACAGATGACCAGATCAGAGCTGCGGTTTCACAGGAACTGGAGGGAGGCCCGAAATGAGGGCTGAGGATATGAGGGCTGAGGATATGAGGACTGAGGATATAAGGACTGAGGATATGAGGACTGAGGATATGAGAAAAGATGATATAAGAACTGAGGATATAACAGCGGCATCTACCTGTCTGCTGCGTTTGCAGGATGTCATTAAAAAACGAAATGGCTGGAGGGTCTTGGATCACGCCTCTGTCACGGTCCGGGAAAACCGGATTATCGGAGTCGTGGGTGACAACGGAATCGGAAAGTCCACGCTTTTAAAATTGATGGCTGGTCTGCTCCGGCCGGATGGCGGGCAGATCATCCGCGAGGAAGCACCCCCTTCCTACATTCTTTCAGGGAGTCACTTTTACGAATGGATGACCGCGGACGACTGTGCAGGCTTCTATCGGGATTTTTATCCCGACTTTGATCGGGAACGCGCCCTGATGCTGCTGGAGCAGTCGAAGATCGACCGCAGGACACGGCTCTGCCGCCTTTCCAGGGGAAACCAGGAACGGCTCTGCATGATTCTGGGGCTGTGCAGGAAAAGCCGCCTCTATCTTTTCGACGAGCCCTTTGATGGAATCGACCCGTATTTCAAGAAAGATATGAAGCGCTTCCTCCTGGAGAATATGGCAGACAACAGCTCCATCGTCATGGCGACTCATCTGCTGAAGGATCTGGAGTCTCTGTTCGATGAGGTCATATTCCTCGCTGACGGACGTGTCTGGCAGATGGAAACGGAAGAAATCAGAATGAGGCACCACAAATCCGTGGAACAGTATTATCTGGAGGAGATCAAACATGATTAGAGTATGGAAATCTATAAAATGGCAGCTTCAGGTAGTATTTTATGAGATACGGACAGCGGCGGCATTTTTCATCATTCTGAATGGGCTGCTTTTGATTCTCCCGCTTTCCGCCTGCCGTGTCATCGATAAAAAAGCGGGATTACTCGTCCTGCTCATCAGTATCTGTTACGCAGCTTCCCTGCTTTTGGGACTGTTTTACGGGATGAACCATATGCTGGAAAAGCCGGACGCCCGGCAGAATGAGCTCTGGCGCCTGGCCGAGCCCAATCCATGGCTGCGGATCTTCTCGCGTCTGACTGCGGTCGCGGCGGTCATGGCGTTTTCCCTTTTCAATGGGCAGGCCGGCACCATCCTGATGCAGAAATTCGCGGACGCAAACCATTCCTATTTCAGAATGCAGATGAAGGATGATATTCCCGGCGCTTTCCTGCAGTTCGCGCTGCTGCTTCCGCTCCTTTATCTCTTTTTGACACTGTCTTCCAGCAGGAGGCAGAACGGCCACGGAAAAGCCCTTACGCTGATCGCCGCACTGTTCATCGGCCAGATGGTAAGCGATGCGTTAAAGAGCCTCCCCCTCATAGCCGGTGTCCCGGCAGGAATTGCGCTTCTCTTCTTCCTGCTCTGGCAGTCCGGTAAGCTGGAGGAGGGGAGAGATGTGCCATAAAGTATAATGTTCGAAAAAGTCCCCGCCATTGGCGGGGATATCTCGTACTGCGGATCTGTTAGATTTTAAGGGTCCGGAACCGTTTACCAGATAAAAAAGGCTTTTCCCATTAATCTAAAAACAGCTTCCACAAAGAAGTAATCCGCATAGATTAAATCTGTGCTATTCTTGTCCCCATGGTACTCCACTTTTCCATCCCTGACAATGGAATCCCTGCCGATATCCCAGTCGCAGTGGGATTCGAATACGGCCCGCACCATAGCTTCCCCATGGCGGCGGTAAAGCGCCTGCTCTCCCTCCGGCAGCCAGTCCGCCAGCTCCATAAGACCGCAGGCCGCACAGAGTCCCGCCGATGTATCGATCAACGCCGGGCGCTCCGGCTGGCGAAAATCACAAAGCGGGATATTGCCGTTCAGTGCCACATTTGCTATAAAATAGTGGGCCGCCTGCTTCGCTGTCTCCAAATACCTCTCATCCTTCGTATAGCGGTAGCTCAGCACAAAGCCGTAGATGATCCACGACTGGCCTCTGGACCAGGCGGAATCCGCCGAATACCCTTGCCCAGGCAGAAGCCGTTCCAACTCTCCGGTGCAGGGATCCAGCGCGGCGATATGGCCGCACGATCCATCCCGTCTTACCAGCGTCCTGCGGACAGTGTCCGCATGCCTTACCGCTGCATTATAAAATCTGGGATCCTTCCATTGCTCACTGGCCCAGTAAAGCAGCGGCAGGTTCATCATGGAGTCCACAATAATCCAGCCGGTACAGTCCTCTCCCGGCTCGACGCATTCCGGGTTCCATGCACGGATAAAGCCTCCCCCGGGATTAAAGCGCCCTGCCAGGACGCTGGCCGCCATCAGCCCCCTGTCCCTGGATTTCGCCGATCCGGTCAAACGCCAGTCCGCCACCGCGCTGTGAAGCCACATGAATCCCACATCGTGATGCAGGCCGGTAAATCCATACAATGCCTGATCCAGCTTCTCCTCCGTCTCCGCGGCTGCCATCCGGTATTTTTCTTCCCCGGTGGCGTAGTACATCTGCCAAAGAATCCCCGGCCAGAAACCATTGGTCCACCAGTAAATATCTTTCTCGGCGTAATCCGTTACGTATCTGCCGTTCTCGGTCTGATAGGGAATGCGGCTGCCCCATCTGCCGCACTCTGCCGACAGCTTCTCCTTTATCCTCTCAAATGCCTCAGTTATCCAGGCTTCCATCTCTCTTCCTCCTTGCCGCCAAAAGTGCAATCTGAGCGGCGCTCATCTCCGGGACGCCCCTCTTTCTTCCACCTTTTTATATGTATCCATCATCAGCTCAAACTGAGCCTCTATGCAGGACTTCTGGCTTTTCTCCGGAATCTCATCCGACCTCTGTCTTGTCATACATAGCCACAAGATACGGGTAGTCCTCCTTATACTCGGTCAGAGGCTTCGGGTTCTCTGCATAGCCGATCGCGCGAACGTTCTTTCCGGCCGTATGAGTGAGTGCATCCCCGATGTCTTCCCGGCATCGCCGGATTTCCTTCATAATCGCTTCCACAATATCCGGATACTCGTCATACACATTATGGGTTTCGGAAGGATCCACGGCCAGATGGTAGAGTTCTCTTACTTCCACGCTGTCATCAACCCTGGGCTTCGGCACGGCGGAACTGTCCCGGGTAAGCTCCTCGTCGTCTCTGGATACCCGGGGCTTTGCCACATGAAGCTTCCACTCGCCCGCCCGGGCCGCCTCCAGTGTATTGTGAAGGTAATAAAAAAATACTTTTCGAGCCGATTTCTCTGTATTTCCCAGAATCAGGTCCGATAGGTCCTGGCCATCCAGAATCCGGTCTCCTGGCACCTCCCCGCCGGCAATCTTCGCAAGCGATGGAAGAAGATCCAGTGAACAGATCATCTCGCTGCTGACAGACGGTTTGATTTTCCCCTTCCAATGGGCGATAAACGGCACCCGCAGACCGCCTTCCCAGGTCTCTCCTTTGCCACCGCGCAGGATCCCGTTGCTCTCCCCAAAATCATTTCTCGAACCATTATCGGAGGTAAACAGGATTAGCGTGTTCTCATAGACACCATACTTTTTCAGCGCCTCCACAATCGCCCCCGTGGACCAGTCAACAGCCATGACGCAGGCGCCGTAATCCCCGTTTCTGGATTTTTTCACCAGGTGTTCCGGCGCATAGAGAGGCAAGTGTACGTGCAGATGCCCCAGATAGAGGAAAAAGGGATTCCTTCCGCTTTCCCGGATGAACTCAATGCTTTTCTCCGTGTAGCGTTCCGTCAGGGAGCGCTGGTCCGGCTGCTGTTCGATCACAACCGTTCCGTGGACCAGCGGAAGCGGCGGATAGTTCACATTTTTCTCCGAGATTGCCATGTCATTGCTGTACGGAAGTCCGTAGTAATCATCGAAGCCATGGCTGGTGGGAAGAAATTCTTTTTGATCGCCGCAGTGCCATTTTCCGATGTGCATAGTCCGGTAGCCCGCATTTTTTAACACGTCCGCCATGGTCACCTCATCGGGATGAAGCCCCATACAGTCTCCGGGGAACAGGACGATCTCCCCATGAAACGATCCAAAACCGATTCGTGGCGGATAACAGCCGGTCATCATAGCGCCTCTGGAGGGGGAACAGATCGCAGAAGCCATATAAAAATCGGTAAACCTTCGTCCTCCGGCTGCAAGGGCGTCCAGGCAGGGAGTGTCATTCTTCTCCGAGCCATAGCATCCTAAGTCTCCATAACCTAAATCATCACAATTAATCAGTACAATATTTGGCTGCATAACCAAATTCTCCTTTCCTGTCACAGGGAAGCTTCTGTCTCCATCAGAACGCTCCCGTAAGCCCCTGCATTTTCCCCAGAGCTTCTATAAAGTAAAAATCTCCGTAGATAACGGAGGTGTTGATGTAGCGCTTCTGAGCGTAGTTGACGGTCCCCATTCTCACGATTCCCTGGGTATCATCGCCAAAATCCGCGACATTTGTTATGATATTCTCAAGAATCTTCCCTGCACAACCCGTAAAATATTCTTTTTCCCGGTCTTCCTTTGTGAGCCCGGCAATCTCCAGCATCCCGCTGGCCGCCACACAAGCCGCCGTGGAATCCCTGGCATACCGGTCTTTCTCATCGGAGCAGAAATCCCAGTACGGAATCCCATCCTCCGGCAGGTTTTCGAAAAACCGTTTAGCCATCCGCTCTGCCGTCCGGAGATAACACGCCTCCCCGGTCTCACGGTAAGCAGCGGCAAAGCCATAGACCGCCCAGGCCTGCCCTCTCGACCAGGCCGAATCGGGACTCTTCCCCTGCCCCACAGCCGGCCCCCGATAAGCACCTGTGCCGGCATCAAATTCCACGATGTGAGGCACCGTCGCATCCTCTCTCACGAAATGCGCAAGAACCGTGTCAGTATGTGCGCGTGCAATCTGCGCATAGCGGGGATCGTTCAGTTCCCTGGACGCCCAATAGAGAAGCGGCAGGTTCATCAGGCAGTCAATAATGGCCAGTCCCTGGCTGTTCTCCCTGTTTTCCTCATTCCAGGCCCGGATGAAACGCCCATTTAAATTAAAACGGGAGGCCAGGATGGCGGCCGCCTTCAGCCCGCGCACTCTTGATTCTTCCCGGCCTGTCAGCCGATAATCGAGGACTGCGGTAGGCAGCCACATGAATCCCACATCGTGATGCAGCTTCGTAAATTCGTTCAGCGGCACGTCCTGGGCCTCCTCTATGGCACGGGCCAGTTCACGCAGCGGCTCCTTTTTCAGCGCCCGGTAGGCCAGCCAGAGCTGACCGCCCCAGAAGCCGCCGGTCCAGTAATCCGGCTCCTCCCGATTATACTCCCGCTCGCCGTCGGGGACAGCCTGGGGGAATGCCAGGCCAATCCGGCCACTGTTTCGTTCTACTTTAGCAGCAGCGTCATTGTATGCCTCTATAAAAATTTTATCTGTCATAACTAATCCCTGTTTTCTTTCTCCCTGTTCTTCTTAAACTGATACGGAGTAATTCCGTACTCCTCCTTAAATACCTTGATGAAATACTGGGCAGAGCTGTACCCAAGCTGTTCCGCAACCGCATTGATATTCAGTCCCCGGTCCATCAGTTCGATGGCTCTCCCCAGCTTCTGTTCCCTGATATATTCGGCATAGCCTTTCCCCATAATCTGCCGGAACATCCGACTGACCGCGTCCGGGCGCATGTGAAGCTCATCCGCCAGATACTCCAGAGACACATTTTCCAGATTTTCATCGATGATACGGATCATTTTATCCTTTAAATCAATACCTCCGGCATTTTTCTTCTGCTGTACATTTTTTAACAGGATCTCGCATATGTCGTTTCCCCATTGGTGAAACGTATCGATATCGCGAATCTGTTTGTAATGCTCCCGGATATCATAACCGAACACCACCCACATATCCATCTGGTACTGCTGGATCGTCTGATAAAACAGCGTCACCAGATCACGCAGCGTGGAGCTGCAGTAATCAATCGTATAGCCTCCGTTCTGGAACGAATAGATCAGGCCTTCCATGCGGATTTTAAAATCCAGAAAATCTTCATTTTTAATATCCTTTTCCATAAGTTCAAACAGCTTTAAATGGCTTCCCGTATTTTTTCGTTTGTCCGGCTTAAGCAGTTCATAGCTCAGATACTTTTCCTGCCGGTAGATATAGCGGTACCTTGAGGCTTCTGCCGCCGTCCTGTAGCTCCTGCTGACGCCATCTCCTCCCGCCGGGCAAGGCAGGCCTGCGGCGACATGGCAGTCGGTGAATATCTCATCTATTTCCTTTAAAAACTGTTCCGAATCTTCTTTTAAATACGTTCCATCACCCAAGAACACCGCCACCAGGTTATCGCTGTCCATGGTGGTAAAAAGTATATTGTAGCGTCTCTGACCAGGCTCGTACCTCTGCTGCAGGCTTTCAACGGACAGGCCTCCCGCCTCCCGCTCCGAAAGCTGGATCAGGAATATGCACACAGTATCACCCGACAGATACTCCTTTAAAAGCCCGGAATCCTTATCCCGCCTTTTGTTCAGAATTATAGAACGGATGGCTCCCTGAAATACCAGAGACTTGGAAGAATCGATCGACTTATGGAGACTGCTTATCTCCCTTGTCAGCACTCGCAGTGAGGCGTCAAAGCTTCTGTTATCCTGCCCTGCGTCAATTCCTGCCTGCCGTGACGCGTCCTGTACCCGTTTCCGGTATGCGGCGTGATTGGAATAAGAGATCATAATCAGAACCAGCAGGTTAAAGCCAATGGAGATTAAGTATCCCATAATAAATACACGCTTTGTGGCATTGTATTCCCGATAGAAGCTGTTGTCCGCGATCCGGTACAGATATCGAAGTCCCGTGTCCGGGGACACCGTGTGAAATACAGTAATCAGATCACCGCTGACATTTAAGGAAACGGGAGGCCCCTCTTCCTCGAAGGTTACCCCCTGTCTGCCTGCTTCCGCCATGACGGCCCCCGCCGACATCCGTTCCTCCGCATAGAGCAGGGTGTCATAGATCACCTCCCCGTCCTTTGCCATTACCGCCAGGGAGCCTTCCTGCTCCTGTATATATTCCCCAAAGGCAGACTGGGCGATATGAACCGCCATATAGATGGACTTTCCCTGCCATTTGGGCTGTGTTACCTTTGCTGCGTAGGTGATGACTGGTTCATCCAC
This sequence comes from Hungatella sp. L36, assembly GCF_014288035.1. Taxonomy (NCBI): domain Bacteria; kingdom Bacillati; phylum Bacillota; class Clostridia; order Lachnospirales; family Lachnospiraceae; genus Hungatella; species Hungatella sp. L36. Next base: position 52,974 of record NZ_JACOPC010000005.1, read on the forward strand.
CGCGTAGGGAGCGGCCGGGCGTCTTATAAAGCCCCTGGTTATCCCCTGCTGCTCCATCTGAGAGAGCCACGGAATATAGTGTTTTTTCTTATCCTCTGTCTCTGGAAAATGAACCTTGCCAAAACCAGTTACCACGGTTCCCGTTCCCTCATAGTACAGATCCATACTCACCACGTAAGGGTGCTGCTTCTGAATCCGCCGCATCGCAGAAGCCAGAGCCGTGATCTTCGATGCGGAGCCGGTTATTTCATGCTCCTGGGGATATAACAGATCCCCATTCTCCTCAATCGCGGAAAAATAGAGCTGCGGGATATGGAGCACCGGCAGTATGATCTGCCGGTCCACATTTTTAAATGCCAGATCTGTCATCTGGCTGTTGTAGTTTAAAAAGCTTTTTAAGTAAGCGTTGTTGCTCATCCGGTGAAACACAAAATAATTGAAACAGGAGACTATGATGATACTGAATAAATTGAGCCATAAAATCACTACAAATACCGATGATGAAAATCGCTTTTCCTTTACAGCCCACTTATGTTTCATAGTCTCCTCCTCGTTAAAACCCGTCTATTTACTTCTGCTCAGCTAAAGTATAACACAATCCCTACCCTTTGACAGAGCCGACAATCATTCCCTTTACAAAATATTTCTGGAGGAATGGGTAGGTACACACGATCGGGATCAGGGACAGAACCAGCGCAGCCATTTTCATCGTCTCCGTGTGGACGACCACATCTATGGCAGTCTCCATGTCCGCCGTCTGGCCATTAGCCAGAATCGTCTGGAGCACATACTGGAGCACATAAAGGCTCTTTTTGGAGACATACAGCATATTGTCCATCCATGAATTCCAGTGCTGCACACAGTACCACAGCGAGATGGTCGCCATCACCGGTGTGGACAGCGGAAAATACACCTTAAACAGCACCTGCAGATTGGTGGCTCCATCGATCTTGGCTGATTCCTCCAGCGCCGGCGGAATGCCCATGAAGAAATTTCTCGTAATGATAAGCGCAAATCCAGTCATCAGGCAAGGCAGGATATACACCATAAAATGATTGGTCAGGTGGATATTCTTGATCAGCAGGTATTTGGGAATCATGCCGCCAGAGAAGTACATAGTAAATACCACAAACATCATCAGCCCTCTGCGGTACGGCAGATTCGTTTTTGCCAGAGGGTAGGCCGTCAAAACCGTAACCAGAACACCGGCCGCCGTACCGATCACAGTCCTCACGATTGTGACCAGATAGCTACGCCAGAAGTTGGGATCCGTGGAAATCTGTTCATACCCTGAAAAATCAAACTTTAATGGAATTAAGTGGAAGCCTGTGGCATTGACCACCGAGGCCGGACTCATGGAAATTGTGATTACCTGCATAAATGGAAGCAGGATTGAAACCATCAGAAACAGGGCAAATACGTATGCCACTCCATCTACCAGCCAGTCCTCTGCAGTTCTTTTCCGCTTCCTGTTCTTCTTATTCATAACCGGCCTCCTTACCACAATGCATAGTCGTTCGTCCTGCGCGCGACGTAGTTCGTCAGCATCACGAGAAGAAACGAGATAATATTTTTAAATAAGTCTACCGCCGTCGTAAAGCTGTACTGCATGTTCTGAATACCCATGCGGTATACAAAGGTCGAGATCACATCTCCTACCCCGTAGGTGGTTGGCGTTAAAAAGTTGTAGACCTGTTCAAAACTGTCATTTAAGATCTTTCCAGACTCCATGATCAGCATGACCGTCACGATCGGAACCAGGGCCGGAAAGGTGATGTGCAGAATTTTCCGGATCCTGCCCGCACCGTCCATCTCGGCCGCCTCATAGAGGGAGGGATCGATCGCCGTCACAGCCGCCAGATAGACGATGGAGCCCCAGCCGATGGACTTCCACATATCGGAAGCCACCAGCACGCCCCGGAAATACTTCGGTTCCGCCACAAAGAACACGGAATTGAATCCCAAATTCTGCAGAAGGATATTCACCGGTCCCCTGGAAGGCGATAAAAACTCAATGATGATGCCGGATACCACAACCCAGGAGATAAAATGCGGCAGATAAGAGACGGACTGGGCAATCTTTTTAAACCTTACGCTTTTAATCTCATTTAGAACCAGACACAGAAAGATAGGTGCCGGGAAACAGATTAATAATTTGTACACGCTGATAATCAGCGTATTTTTTAACACGGATATGAAAAACGGGTTGGAAAACAGGCTTTTAAAATGCTTGAGCCCCACAAACGCGCTCCCGCTGATTCCCTTTAACGGGTAGTAATCCTGAAATGCAATTACCAGCCCGTACATCGGCCCATAACAGAAGATTAAAAAGAACAGAAATCCCGGAATCAGCATGATGTAATACTCCCTGTACTGCATTAAATTCTTAAGCAGTCCTTTCTTCTTTCCGCCGGCCACACTCTTCGATGACGCCATCGCTTTACCTCCTGACATGCTGCTCTCCTATTTCTGCATGGAAGCCAGGTTCTCGGCATAGACCTTCTGAACCGCCTTCTCTGCTGCTTCTCCGCCGGCCTTCTTAAACGCTTCTACAAAGGTGTCAAAATAGTCCAGAGGCTTTTCGCCGGTAATGATGTCAAAATATGCCTGCTCGGTCAGAGTATCCAGGGTTGCCACGACATTGGAGAATTCCTCGGTTGCCGGAGTGTTGAAGCGGTAGTAGCCGTTTCCGGTAATACTCTTGCCAAACGCTGTTTTTTCCGGGTTCATTTCCTTTGCATAAAGGACCGTATCGTCGAAGTCCACCTGCAGTACTCCTTCCTTGCGCAGATCCGTGCCGTCGATCAGCCGGATTCTTCCGTGCTCAGTATTCTTAAAATGCTTTCCTTCCAGACCGTAGTTGGATAATTCCATAAAATCCGGATCAGAATAATAGGCATCCAGCATAGCCAGAAATGCATCTACCTTTCTTGGATCAGAAACAGCCTGAGTGGTCAGACAGGTCAGATGGCCCACCTTGGACCATGCCTCGGTACCGGATTTTCCTTCCGGACCGACAGGAGCCGGACCCGCCACAATGTTAGCCTCGGGATTCACTGCCTTCATTTCTTTCAGACAGATTCCCCAGTTATCCTGATCGCTGGTATCCTCGCTATATGCAAAATAATGGCGTGGCTGAGCGGAAGTCAGACCAATCTGCCCGTTCATAAATGGATGGGACAGCCAGCTGTAGCCTCCATGATTCTCACCTGTAATAAACTCCTTATCAATGATTCCTTTTTCATACCAGCGGTGCAGCACCTCCAGGGCCTGCTTGGCTTCCGGGCGGATATACGGGAAAAACGGGATATTATCTTCGCCCAGCTGCATCTCTTCCACAACAAATCCCGGAGTATTTCCGGTTACGCAGCGGAGTCCAAACGCTCCGAAGACCGCGCCAAATGAACGCTCCGCCATACCGGCAGTGTCTTTCTTTCCATTTCCGTCAGGGTCCTGTTCTACAAACGCAGTCAGTACCTCCTCATACTCTTCCAGTGTCTCTGGAACGTCTAATCCCAGCTTATCCAGCCAGTCCTTATTCCAGAACATGGCCATTGGGATCACGTTCATCGGATTTCCCACACCGTAGTTCTTTCCTTTATAAATCATAGTGCTCCAGAGGGAGCCGTCGTCGTTTGCATCCGCACACTTTGCAAAATTCGGCGCTTTTTCCCGGATCAGCTCAATGGGCAGCTCCCCTATAATGCCGCCCTCCACATAAGTAGCCAGCTGAGCGGGTGTATCAACCACCAGCGCGTCCGGCATCTCTCCGCCTGCAAACTTGACATTTAAATTCTGTTCAAAATTATTGGCATCTACATAGAAGCCTTTCATATCAATATTAAAACGGTCCTCAATCATTTTGACTACTCCGGCGTTATCATCTACCTCCGCTGAGGTGCGGCTGTATAAAAATGACATCTGTACCGGTTCTTCCTTACTGTCCCCCGCAGTGGTTCCCTCCTTCGCTGCTTCTGTGGTGCTTCCATTCTTAGTAGTTTCTGCTGCAGAACCCGTCTGCGCTGATTTATCGGAACCGCATCCGGCGAGAAGGCCTGCTGCCATCGCTGCTGTTAATGCAGCCGCCGTCCATCTTTTCCATCCTCTTTTCATCATTCTTGATCCTTTCTTGCTTTCTTAATTAGGTATTAAGCTCTGGTACCTCATACCGGTCCCGCCTGGCGCCTTTCTCATGAACGGGTTTTGTACGTCGTGTACCGTTAATGTGAGGATAGCACATCACCTCAGAACCGGCAATCCATAAAAAATTGCAAAATAACAATTTTTTGCAGGACCAAAAAACCGCTGTTTTTCTTGTCATTTTCTCTGAATCTTCCGTAAATGCAGGCATTTCTCCCCTGCATTTCCCTCTTCCACAACAAGAAACTATCATCCCCCAAGAATGTGACATTGAAGCTTTCGGCAGGCTTTTCTATACTGATTGTATTAAACACAGAGGAGGATTTTTTATGATCGCCATACCAACTATAGAAAAAGCAGTGAGTGATGAAGAGGTTTTTTCTGCATTCCGCCTTGAGACGCCGGAACTCTCACCCGTACGGCAGGCACTGGAATCCGGAGATAATGCACGGGCGAAAAAAGAGCTTGTACAATACTTCCAGGACCGCACCAATGTCCGGTATCTCTTTGACTACAGACAGGAGCCCTTACAGAAGATTGACATGGACCGGACTCCCTATTTCTTCCAGGCCTCTCTTGGCTTTGGCGGAAGCGTGAAGGATTTTACCCTGTTTGCAGGAAAAAAAATGATGCAGAACATCTATGTAAGACCGGGACGGGAACGGGCCGAAGTCGATCTGGGAAAACATTATGAAAATCTGCCCCATTTTTCCTTCCTGAATGATCAGGGAAAGACACACCGGACCCTTCACGATATCTTCGTCCGCGGACAATTTTTTGAATATTTAACCGTTCTCTACCATGAAACCGGAGACCGGGAGGTTCTTGATAAAATAGAAGAAGTACTTACCATGTTCTTCGAGCAATACGCCATTGAAATAGAAAACACGGCTCCTAATGCCAACAACTTCGTCTTCACCCAGGATCGTGATGTGATGAGCGTAGGCTGGCTGACTTTTTCCTATATCAGTCTCCTCTACACCCGGGTTCCTTACGAACTGCCTTATGAACTGGCCTTTGAACTCATCCGCCGGATCTGGTTTCTGGGCGTTCAGTTCAGGCGTTTCGATACCGATACTTATCGTGGATTTAACCATCATATGTGGGAACGCGGTCTGGTACCTTTCATGCTGGGAAGCCTGTTTCCGGAGATTCCCGCCTTTGCAGAGATGAAGAGCCGGGGGGCCAAAATCGTATGCCGCCATGTCAAAGAAGATTACAACGAATACGGCGGATACAATGAGCACTCCATCTCCTACTGGTCCGGTGCTTCGCTGGGTGAGATGATCTGCCGCGGCATCTATCTGGCACTGGTAAACAAAGAATCCCTTTTGGATCACGACGCCATGACCAGAATTGAAAATACCTTCCATATTCTCTCCGAAATCTGCCCGCCCGGCGCCTATTATCCCAGCCTCGGTGACAATGGCGGGGCCATGGTGAACCCGGTCCTTCAATTGGGAGTGGATGCCTGCGGCAGTGAGTGCTGCAAGGAGCTCTTAAACCTTCGAAAAGGCCTGTACAGTACTGATCCCGCCTCTCTCTCGCTGGATTACTGCAATGACAAAACAGGATTCGTATGCACCAGAAATTCCTTTAGCGAGACCGGAACCTATATCCTGATGTCCGCCAAAACCTCATGTGGAAATTCCGGTCATAACCATATGGATCTGCTCTCCCTGTTCCTCACCTTCCATGGACAGGAATTTATCGGAGAACCTCATGCCCGCCAGCTCTATCACAACATTCGGATGGGAAGCCCCATGAGAGGCTATCTCTACAACATGGGTTCCCACAACACGGTCCTGGCCTATGAGCGGCCGGTGCAGCCGGACGAGATGTACGCCAAATGGTACGGCGTCTACCGCCCCGATTCCCCGGTAAACGGCTTTTCTTCCTCAGAGGACGGTTGTTTTGCCAGCGCCTTCCACGACGCCTACACCAACTGCCGCCACCAGAGAAGCTTACTCTTCCACCGCCGAAAGGGCTTATTGGTCCGGGACACGATCGAGCGGGCTACCCGCCTTCCCAATCCCCATATCCAGCGGTGGAATCTCTTCCCGGATGTGACATTTTCACGGCCGGATGAAGGGTCTGTCCTCCTGGAAAAGAACGGTGTTCGGATTCTGGCAGTCTGGTCCGGCAATCCGGATATCCGGGTCTACAGAAACACAACCCTCTGCCCTGAATTTATCGCGGAAGAAGAGAAGCTCTCCACCATCATAGATGCCTGCTTCCGCGTTGCACCCGATGCCAAACCGGACGTGAACACCGTAAGCCAGGATGTCTGCTTTCTGGATGTCACAGATATGGTACTGAAGAAGGAAGCGGTCGAAGAGATTCGAAAGGAGATGGCGCGTATTCAGGACTTATCAGCTCTGGATTCCGCTTTATGTCAGTTTCCCGATACCAACACGTTATGTTGAAAGGCAGGTAAAGCATGAATTCTCTGTTCTCTAATAACAGTCCTCTCTGGAATATAACCAACAAGATTCTAAATTTCCTGTGGCTGAGCCTTCTGTGGTTTCTCTGCAGCCTTCCGGTTATTACCGTCGGTGCGTCCACAGCAGCCCTCTATCAGGTTATGTTAAAATACGTTCGAAACGAGGAAGGCTATCTGACCACCTCCTACTTCCGCGCCTTTCGCCGGAATTTCAGGCAGGCGACGGCAGTCTGGCTTCTGCTCTTGCCTGCCGGACTCCTTCTCACCATCAATTTCGTTCTTTATAACCGCCTGGAACAGGAAGGAACTGCCGGCTTTTTATTCATGATCCTGGGATTTGGCGTATCATTGTCCTTTGCATTTATGAATCTGTACGTCTACGCGGTTCTGGCGAAATTCCAGAATACCCTGTTCAGAATTATCACCAATTCCTGGATTATGGCACTTTACCACTGGCCTACCAGCGTACTGATGCTTGCGATCACACTGCTCATCCTGGCGTCTGGTTTCCTGATCTTCCCACCATTGCTGTTCTGCGCTCCGGCTGTGATCTGCTATCTGAATACGAAGCAGCTGACCCGTATTTTTGAAAAGTATACGGCAACCGCTTAATCTTAGAAAACTGAATATGCCTTTATACATAAAGAATCCCCCTGGTTCATTTATTTAGAACCAGGGGGATTCTTTGTTTCGCAATGACCTCTTATCCGCCATTCATTATTTAGTTATCTGGCGCCCATTTTACGCTCTGGTATCTCTTCTTAAGATCAATAGCCCCGCTCTACAGCGCCCTGTTATTCTTCCGATACTCCTTCGGCGACATCTGGTACCGCGCCTTAAAAATCCGATAGAAATAACTGGTATTGTCATATCCCACCGCCAGAGCCACATCCGCCACTGCCAGTCTCGTATTTAAAAGCAGGAACGCGGCCTGGTTCAGCCGTTTGATCTGCAAAAGTTCCTTGTACGTCCTTCCGGTCAGCCGTTTCACCATCCGGCTCAGCCAGTAGATATCGTATCCCAGCATGGAGGACAGCTCCGTCAGTTCTCCATCCCGGTAGTTCTCGTCGATATATCCCAGCACCTGGAAGATCAGCCTCTGATCGAAGCCCTCCCGGGTGTGGCTGATCTTATCTGTATAGTGCATCAGCTGAAGAAACAGGAGCCCCATGGTGACCTGGTTGATGCTCCGCTTATTAGGCTGGTCATTGAGCAGTGTCCAGACCATGTTTTCCACCAGATTCTGCACCGGGAGCACATCAGCCACCTTGAAATGCAGAAAGCTGGCGTACCGGGTGTCATTGCACAAGCAGCCCACCAGGAAATCCCGCAGCAGATTTTCCTCCTCCCCCATCATCTCAAAGGCAGTATCAAAAAACTCCGGCAAAATGATGAAGTTCACAGCGACATCTCCCTCTCCGGCAGGCAGAATCTCCTGGGTGGCATGCTGGTTTAAAAAGAGCAGCTCGCCGGTTCTTAAGATAACCGTCTCCCCGTCGATCATGTGGGTCGTCTCCCCCTTGCACATATAGATCACTTCAATGTAGTTGTGTTTGTGTTTCGGGAAGTGAACGAACCGGGTATGAGGCCGGATTCGGATCAGCTTGCCGTGCTCCAGCATCTTCCCGCTGTCAATATGGAAAGCCTCCCTCACCTCCGTTCGGCGGGAAGTAATAAGCTCATCGCCCTTTGTGTACCTTGTCCTGTCAATCTCTGTGCGCCCGTTTAAGATTTCCCGCTCTTCTTCCGTGATCACACTGAGACGTTCCAGCATTTCCTGATTCACTGCACCGCCCCTCTCTTCTCTAGTGCCTCCGGACTTAAATGCGTACTGCATAGTACGTATTTAGGTCCGGCGGTACTAGTATAACGTATTGTAAGTCCTTGTGTGGACAGCGGGTGCTATATGCACAAGGACTTATGATACGTTATACTAATGCTGCATTTTTCGCGGCTCATAGTTCTTCCGCTACTCTCCCCACTCAATCATATTCTTCCAGCGCACTTCCTCCATGGCATCGGCCTCCACCACATAGGCGTGGACATCGTCCGTATCGGCCATCAGCCGAAAGACAGGCGTTCCATCATCGGATGTATCGGAAATCCACCTTGCGTCCGGAACAATCACCCCATTTTCCACTGTCATGGTCCACGAAGTCGATTCCCCATCCCCGTTGACGCTGGTATAGGAGATCTCTCCCTCCATCAGGTCGTCTGCAAAGTTTCCTTTCTTCACCGTTTTTTTCGCCCCGTCTCCGGTCACGCCTTCATAGTAATCGTATCCGCACTCTCCGGCGCCGTCCATGACGCCATCCGTCCACGTACCGACGGAATAATCGTAGCGGACTCCCTCATCCAGCGTAATCGCCTGAAGGGCCACACACTGGCCAGACGGCTTACCGTCCTTAAAATCGCCGTAGAAGATGGTTCCCGCACGCTGAAACACGAGGCCGTGGCCATCCGCCTCGTCCTTCATCACGCCGCCGGTATGCGGATCAGCCCCCTGGGCGTCGACCTGCGAGGAATACAGACACGTCTCATCCGCCAGCTTTCCAAAAAATAAATCCTGAAATGCCGTATCATTTTCGTTCAGTACTCTCGCAGCGCCCTCCAAATCATTGGCGTGCATCTTCCCCTCCAGCAGATTTAAAAGCTGCTCCTCTGTATAAGTGAGCGAAATCTCGTGAACCGCAGTCTCTTCCATCTTCGATTCCTCGATGGATTCCTGTACCTCTTTGCTGGCAATCTCACTTTCGACCTGATGGATGGATTCCTCCATGCTGGCCTTTAAGTAACCGGATATCCGGACATTTCCAAGAATGCTTAAAACAAGCAGCAACACCGCAATTACGGCGGCAACTCCGGCGGTCCTGAGCGGAAAGTCCCTATTATTCTTCATATATTACTCCTCCTGTTCTCCATCTGATGACCAGGCTGTCTTAAGCAGCCGGATTCCCTCTTTAATCGCATCTTCACTGAGCATCGCATACCCCAGGATTACAGTAGGCACCACCACGGCCTTCCCCTCCCTGATCAGATAGGAAGACAGGCCGTAAACCTTTACCCCCGCCTGTTTCGCAGACTCTACCAGCCACTCCTCCGTCCGGTTTTTCTTATCCGTCAGAAGCAGATGGAGGCCTGCATACTCTCCTTTTATCGTAAATTGTTTTTCAAATGGCTTCAGCGCCCCAATCAGCGTATCGTGCTTCGCCTTGTACACGGCCCGCATCCGGTTTAAATGGCGCTCATAATAGCCGCCCATCATAAACTGGTACAGGATATTCTGGTCGATTCTCGAAACCGTGGATGTATAAAAATTCACCCGCTCCCGGTAGACCGCCAGCAGCGGTTTCGGCAGCACAAGATAGCTGACACGGATAGCCGGCGCTACGGACTTTGAAAATGTTCCGCTGTAAATAACCCGTTCCCTTCCATCCATTCCCTGCAGGGCCGGAATCGGTTTTCCCTTATAGCGGAACTCACTGTCGTAATCATCCTCAATCAGATAACGTCCCTCTTTTTTGCAGGCCCAGGAGAGCAGCTCCTGCCGCCGTTTTACCGGCATCACGATTCCGGTCGGATACTGGTGAGACGGCATCACATAGGCGATATCTGCCCCGCTTCTCTCGAGCAGGGAAGTCTCCAGACCGGAGCCATCCATCTCCACGGGCACTACCGGATATCCCAGGCTCTTAAAGACGCGGTACGCCTGCTTGTATGTGGGATTTTCCATGGCTATGGTATGATCCGGCCCCAGAATACGGGAAAGCAGCATCAATAAGTATTCCGTTCCTGCACCGACAACGATCTGTTCCGCAGTGCAGTTCACGCCTCTGGCCGAATGGAGATAGCCCCGGATCGCCTCACGGAATGCCGGCTCCCCCTGGGGATCTCCGGTCGCAAACATCTCCTTGTTGTCGTCCACCAGCGTAGTCTTCGTGATCTTTCTCCATGTATTAAAGGGAAAACTGTCCAGATCGACGCCGCGCGGTGAGAAATCCACCTTGTATTCCGCCTCTCCGGCCGCCGCCGGGTGACTGTCCCCCGGTACTTCCCACGGATACATGCCGAAAAACAGGTTTTCTCCCCCGTTCTCCTGCCCCGTAACCACCAGCTCCTCGATACGCGACACAAAGTATCCTTTGCACGGTACCGATTCGATATACCCTTCCGACAGCAGCTGCTCATAGGCCATCTGCGTCGTGCTCCTGCTGACCTTTAAATGCTCCGCCAGAAGGCGGGTCGAGGGAATACGGGCGGAGGACTTTAAATTCCCCTTTTTAATCTCTTCTCTGATATATTCGTATATCTGTTCATAATAAGGCATCTCTGAATGGCTGTCCAGAGGGATCATCAGTTCCACGTCTCCGCCTCCTTAAGACTGGTGTGCGGACCCAATGGCCAAACACACGCCAGCGTACTGGTAAAGCATATCGCAGGTATAAAAAGTGCCGCGGGATCAGGTTCTTCCAGCCCGTCACCGCAGAACGGTCCGGCCAGGTCAAACATTATATCCCCCGCGGCATTTCTAATTGCCTGTTTATCAAAATGGTATCAAACAGCGAAACCTTTATTTCGCAATCTTAAAGGAACTCTTTAAGGACACGATCCGGTTAAATACCAGATGCTCCGGAGTGCTGTCCTTGCAGTCGGCACAGAAAAAGCCATTTCTCACAAACTGGTAGCTGTCGTACGGCTTCGCCTCGGCCAGCGCCGGTTCCACATAGCAGTTCTTTATAATGGTAAGAGAATTCGGATTCAGGTTCAGGCTTCCGTCCTCATTTAACTTGCCCTTTTCCTCATCCACGATGTTCTCATAGAGACGGCACTCTACTGTAACGGCAGTCCTGGCGGCTACCCAGTGAATGGTTCCCTTTACCTTTCTGGCTGTGAATCCGGAACCGCTCTTCGTCTCCGGGTCGTACGTACAGTGAACCACGGTTACATTACCGTTCTCATCCTTCTCGCATCCGGTACAGGTCACGAAATAGGCGTTCATCAGACGGACCTCGTTGCCCGGGAACAGACGGAAATACTTCTTAACCGGCTCTTCCATGAAATCTTCCCGCTCGATGTAGAGTTCTTTTCCAAAGGGCAGTTTTCTCTCTCCCAGCTCCGGATTCTCTAAATTGTTAGGAGCATCAAGATATTCTATCGTGTCATCCGGATAATTATCGATTACCAGCTTCACCGGATCTAAAATAGCCATCATTCTCGGCTTCTTCAGCTTTAAGTCCTCGCGGATACAGTATTCCAGCATGGCGTAATCCACGGAGCTGTTCGCCTTAGACACACCTACCAGATCCACAAACATGCGGATGGCTTCCGGCGTATAGCCTCTTCTTCTCAGAGCGGCGATGGATACGAGACGCGGGTCATCCCAGCCGTCCACTATCCTGTCTTCCACCAGCTTCTTGATATAGCGCTTGCCGGTAACCACATTCGTCAAGTACAGCTTGGCAAACTCAATCTGGCGGGGCGGGTTCTCAAATTCACATTCTCTCACTACCCAGTCATACAGCGGTCTGTGGTCCTCAAATTCCAGCGTACAGATCGAATGTGTGATATGCTCAACCGCATCCTCGATCGGATGGGCAAAATCATACATCGGATAGATGCACCACTTATCGCCTGTGTTGTGATGACTCATACGGGCCACCCGGTAGATAACCGGATCACGCATGTTGATATTCGGGGAAGCCATATCGATCTTGGCGCGGAGCACCTTCTCTCCGTCCTGATACTTTCCTTCCTTCATCTCCTCAAAGAGCTTTAAGTTCTCTTCAATGCTCCGGTTCCGGTAAGGGCTTTCCTTACCCGGTGTCTTAAAATCGCCCCGGTATTCGCGAATCTCCTCCGCGGTTAAATCACAGACAAATGCTTTGCCCTTCTTGATTAAGAAGACCGCGCACTCATACATCTGCTCGAAGTAATTGGAGGCAAAAAACAGCCTGTCCTCAAAATCAGCGCCCAGCCACTTCACATCCTCGATAATGGACTCCACGAATTCCGTCTTCTCTTTCGTCGGATTCGTATCATCAAAACGAAGGTTAAACTTTCCGCCATACTTCTTAGCCAGTCCATCGTTTAAAAGAATGGACTTTGCATGTCCGATATGCAGATATCCATTAGGTTCCGGTGGGAATCTGGTCTGAACGTGATTATAAACGCCCTCTGCCAGATCCTTATCTATCTCCTGCTCGATAAAGTTTTTAGAAACAACCTCTTCTTTTTCCGCAGTTTCTAATACTTCTCTGTTTTCTTCCATCTTGTTTCCTCCATATAAATAGTCCCAATAATATGGTATCATATCATATTTGGGAGAAATAGGAAAGGGGGAATGAGAATTTTGTGGGGGGTACGCCCCAGTGATTGCGGAGAGGGCGAGGAGGCCGGGGAGGAGGAGCGTACAGCTTCTTGTTTCCTCGGTGGCAGGAACTAAAGCGGGAAGGCAGGAAAAATGGGCGGATCGGGCAAACTACGGAAGAAATCCTGAAGGATTTTTCCTCCGTGTGCCCTCGAAAGTCGGCTTGGAGGCCAACTTTCGCCACCCATTTTTCCTGCCTTCCCGCTTAAGTTCCTGCGAACCTCGGAAAAGGAAGCTGTACACTCCTCCTCCCCGGCCTCCTCGCCCTCTCCGCAATCACTGGGGCTGTGTACTGGCTTTATATGGGAGAAAGGCTGCAGCGTGTTCTACTGCCTCTAATCAATAGCGGGCGGCAGCGTCCCATTCTGATTTGCGGGAGTCGTATTGGTCGTTTAACCAGTTTACGACGGATTCTCTGCCTTCTTCGGTAAAGGGGAAGGTGTTCTTTACCTTGTTCTCGTCCGGGGTTGCTTCGAAACAGTAGGGTTCCGGGTAGACGACTGCCTCGAACTGGTCATCGGCTTTTACTACGCGGTAACGCATTCCCTTAAAGCTGCCTGTGTAGGCCTCTTTCTTGAAGAAGGCCATCGGCACAAATGTTTCCTTTTTTAATGCTCCCATACGTTAAATGCCCCCGCTTTCTTCTTCATTTCGCAGATTATCGTAAATTCTGGAGACCAGGGAGATGATCGTATCCATCTCTTCATCGGAAATGCCTTCCATCATCTCTTCCTCCAGTCCCTCGAAGGTCTCTTTTACCTTTACCGCCATCTTCTTCCCAGCCTCTGTCAGGGAAATTAAGAAGGAACGACGGCACTGCGGATTGTCGTTTCTGATAATATATCCCATGGCTTCCAGACGGTCCAGCGCACGTGACAGCGTGGCCGGCTCGATACAGCACGCCTCTGCAAGCTCTTTCTGTGTGATTTTATCTTTGATGAACAGCTGGCTTAACACCCTGGGCTGTCCCGCGATCAGCCCCATATCGGTCCATACCGGATGGATCCGCCTCTTCCTGGCCATCTCGGTACGGAACATTAAGTCCCTGACCTCCTGCTTTCGGTCCATTTTCTCTGTTACCGCCTTTCTTATCGATCACAATCCAACGCCACTTATTATGCCTTTTTTCTCGCCGGATTTCAAGATTTTATCCATATTTTTTTGTAAAATCCATGTAAAGCAGTTACTGCCCGGAGCACGGCCGGATCCCGGCAGGCCGCTCATTCCAGTTCAAACTGGCCCGTATAGAGCCGGTAATACCGTCCGCCCTGTTCCAACAGCTCCTCGTGGCTTCCGCGCTCCATGATCTTCCCGTGCTCCAGGACCATGATGGCCTTGGAATTACGCACCGTGGAAAGGCGGTGCGCGATGACGAACACCGTTCTGTCTTCCATCAGCGCGTCCATGCCCTTCTCAATCAGGTACTCCGTCCTCGTGTCGATGGAGCTGGTTGCCTCATCCAGTACCAGCACAGGCGGAGAAGCCACCGCGGCCCGGGCGATAGCCAGAAGCTGCCTCTGGCCCTGGGACAGATTCGCGCCGTCGCTTTCCAGAACCGTCTGGTACCCCTCGGGCAGACGCCGGATAAAGGAATGCGCATTGGCGATCTTCGCCGCATTGATCACGTCCTCCTCTGCAGCTTCCAGGTTTCCGTAGCGGATATTCTCCTCGATGGTCCCGGTAAATAAGTGGGTATCCTGGAGGACAAATCCCAGGGAGCGGCGCAGGTCCGCCTTCCGGATCTTTGTGATATCGATTCCGTCATAGGTGATCACGCCGCCTGAAATCTCATAAAACCGGTTGATCAGATTGATAATGGTCGTCTTCCCGGCTCCCGTGGAACCCACAAATGCGATCTTCTGCCCCGGCTTGGCAAAGAGGCTGATGTCATCAAGAATCTTTTTCTTATAATTGTAGCCGAACACCACATGCTCAAAACGAACGTCGCCCGTCAAGGGGATAAGGGTGTTGTCTCTTCCTTCTTCGTCCGGCATCTTCCAGGCCCAGAGGCCGCTCTTCCGGCTGCATTCGCAGAGGCTGCCATCCGGCTTCTCCTCCACACGGCACAGCGTCACGGTTCCCTCATCCACCTCCGGCTCCTCGTCCATCATTTCAAAGATGCGCTCCGCGCCGGACAATGCGGCCAGGATGAAATTCACCTGCTGGGTGCATTGATTGATCGGCATGGCGCTCTGCCGGACATAGACCAGGTAGGAAGCCAGGCTTCCGATGTCCATGAGTCCTGCCAGTGCGAATAAACCGCCCACGCAGGCCGACACAGCATAATTTAAATAGGAAATACTGACGACTACCGGCACCATCAGGCCGGAATACGCCATCGCATTGGTGGACGCCTGACGAAGCCGCTCATTTCTCCTGCAGAATTCTTCAAAATCCTTCTTCTCATGGTTGAAGACCTTCTCCACCTTCTGTCCTGCCACCATCTCCTCGATAAATCCGTTGATCTCGCCCAAATACTTCTGCTGTTCCATGAAATATTTCCGGCTCCGTTTCCCATTGAAGCGGATAAACAGGAACATGAGCGCCATACAGCCCAGCACGATAAGAGACAGACGGAAGCTTAAGATCACGATCATCACCATGGTGCCGACCGTCGTGATAAAGCTCTGGATCAGCAGTGTGAAGCTGTTGTTCAGTGCCTCGGCAATCGTATCCACATCGTTGGTGAAATGGCTCATCAGCTCTCCATGAGTATGGGCATCAAAATACGCCAGCGGCAGCGTCTGCGTGTGATTGAAAAGATCCTTTCGTATCTCCTTTACGATCTTCTGTGACGTTTTCACCATCAGCCGGTTATACCCCAGCGTGGCCGATGCTCCCACCGCATACAGGATCCCCATGAAGAGCAGTGCCTTCACAAGTCCCGGAATATCCTTCGGGATGATGTACTGGTTGATAATCGGCTTCAGCATATACGTACCGAATACGCTGGCAAGACTGCTGACAATCACCAGGAGTCCCACGACAAACATGGAAAATTTATGTCTTCCCATATAGGAAATGAGCCGCAGCAGCGTCCTTTTCGTGTTCCTCGGTTTCTTGTAACCGATGTATTTCGCCATTATAAGCCCACCCCTTCCTGCTGAGAATAATAGATTTCCTGGTAAATGGGATCTTTCGCCAGCAGCTCCTCGTGACTGCCTGATGCGTGTACCTTTCCGTCGTCCATGATAATGATCTGATCTGCTCCCGAGACGGAGGTGATCCGCTGGGCTATGATGATCTTCGTCATGTCAGGAAGGCTCTCCTTAAGACCGCTCCGGATTCCCGCCTCAGTAGCCGTGTCCACGGCGCTGGTAGAATCGTCGAGAATCAGGATCTTCGGCCGCTTTAAGACAGCCCTTGCGATACAGAGACGCTGCTTCTGGCCTCCCGATAAGTTCACGCCGCCCTGATCGAGATACGTATCGTAACCCTCCGGGAAACGTTCCACGAACTCGGCCGCCCCGGCGATATCACACGCCCATGCAATTTCCTCTTTCGTGGCATCCTCTTTTCCCCATCGCAGATTATCTTCAATCGTCCCGGTAAACAGGGTATTTTTCTGCAATACCACGGCTACCGCGTCCCGCAGATGCTCCAGCGGATACGCTTTCACCGGCTTTCCATCGATGAGTACTTCCCCCTCCGTGGCTTCATAAAGCCTCGGAATCAGCTGGACCAGCGTCGTCTTGGCCGAACCGGTGCCGCCGATAATCCCCACGGTCTGCCCCGGTTTGATGTCGAGACTGACATCGGACAGGACGTACTCCTTCGCATTCTTCTTATATTTAAATGACACGTGATCGAAGGTAATTCCGCCTTCTTCCACGGTAAGTGATTCTCTGCTCTCATCCTGAATCTCAATTTCCTCATCCAGGACTTCCAGAATACGTTTTCCGGAGGCCATGGACCGGGTCACCATCATGAAGACATTGGAGATCATCATCAGGGAATTGAGGACCTGAAGCACATAGCTTAAGAATCCGGTGAGTTCCCCCACCTGCATTCCTCCGATAAAAATCAGGTTGCCGCCAAACCACAGAATGGACACGATGGTCGCATACATCACGTACTGCATGGCGGGCATGTTCATACATGCCAGGCCAAAGGCCCTCTCCGATACGGTCTGCAGTTCCGAGTTGACCGCGTCGAATTTCTCCATCTCGTGGCCTTCCCTGACATAGGCCTTGACCACGCGGACCGCCGTTAAATTCTCCTGCACGATCCGGTTGACCAGGTCGATGCTCTTCTGCAGCCGGGAGTACAGAGGCCTCACATGGCTGATGATGAGAAACAGGATAATCCCCAGAAGCGGAGCCGCCACCAGGAAGATCAGCGCCAGCCTGGCATTGATGGAAAATGACAGGCAGAGAGCCGTCACCATCATCACAGGTGCACGCACAATGGGCCGGAGGCCGGTAGTTACCGCGTTCTGAATTACCGTCACATCGCTGGTAAGCCTCGTAACGAGAGACGATGTGGTGAAATGGTCTGTATTGGAAAAAGAGAAGCTCTGGATCTTCTGATATTCCGCCTTCCGAAGCTCCGCTCCCAGCCCCTGGCCGCACAGCGCCGCAAATCTGGAATACGCGGCGCCAAGCCCCAGCGCTATAAGCGCCAGTATGCACATCTCGATTCCCTTTGTAATAATATACCTTCTGTCTCCGTTTGCCACGCCGACATCGATGATATCCGCCATAACGAGCGGAATCACCAGTTCGAACATGACCTCCAGCGCCACACAGGCACAGCTGAAAAGCCCGTATTTCCGGTAATCCTTCATGTAACCGTAGAATCTTCGAAACATGTCTGCCTCCATCTCTTCACTTGCAGTTTCAACTGTTGCAATCGCAACAATTCATCATATACTATACGGCTAATTTCTGCATTTGTCTACTGAAAGTCTGCCAAAATCATGAAAAATTCATTTACCTTCGATTCATTTTCTGCTACACTATATTACAGGATTGCAATTACAGAATTACAATCACAGCATTACAAGTTATGTTATGAAAAGGAATACATCAGAGAAGGTTAAAGGAGGCACTTATGAAACAGGATATGATAGTCATTCTGGATTTGGGAAGTACAGATAATACAAGGCTGGCGCGGGAAATCCGTGCGGTCGGCGTCTACAGCGAAATTTATCCCCATGACATTACCGCGGAAGAGCTCAAAAAACTTCCCAATGTCAAGGGCGTGATCATAAACGGAGGACCTAACCATATCGTGGACGGCGTACGGATCGACGTACTGCCGGAAATCTACGAGGCGGGTTATCCAGTCATGGCCGCCGGCCACGAACCGGCAGCCTGTGAGAACAGCGTAACCGAATGGCCAGAGGACGAAGAGACAAGAGTATCACTGGTAAGAGAATTTGTATTTAACACCTGCCATGCGCAGGCCAACTGGAACATGACGAATTTCATTGCCGACCAGGTAGAACTGATCCGCAGCCAGGTAGGCGATAAGAAGGTTCTTCTTGCACTCTCCGGCGGTGTGGACAGCTCCGTTGTAGCCGCCCTTTTAATCAAGGCCATCGGCAAACAGCTCACCTGCGTCCATGTCAATCACGGCCTGATGCGCAAGGGAGAGTCTGAGTCCGTTATCGACGTATTCAAGCATCAGCTTGACGCTAATTTAGTCTACGTGGACGCTGTCGATCGTTTCCTTGGCAAGCTGGCCGGTGTTGCCGATCCGGAGCAGAAAAGAAAGATTATCGGTGCGGAATTTATCCGCGTTTTCGAGGAAGAAGCCAGAAAACTGGAGGGAATCGAATTCCTGGCACAGGGAACGATCTATCCCGATATCGTGGAGAGCGGAACCAAGACGGCGAAGATGGTCAAATCCCATCACAACGTAGGCGGTCTCCCGGAAGATTTACAGTTCCAGCTGGTAGAACCGCTGCGTCAGCTGTTCAAGGATGAGGTCCGCGCCTGCGGCGTAGAACTGGGACTTCCAGCAGAGATGGTATACCGCCAGCCGTTCCCGGGTCCTGGTCTGGGCGTGCGCTGTCTCGGAGCCATCACAAAAGAGCGTCTGGAAGCAGTCCGCGAATCCGACGCCATCCTGCGCGAAGAATTTGCCAATGCCGGACTGGACAAGACCGTATGGCAGTATTTCACCGTCGTACCTGATTTCAAATCCGTCGGCGTCCGCGACAACGCCAGATGCTTCGATTATCCGGTCATCCTCCGCGCCGTCAACACCATCGACGCCATGAGCGCATCGATTGAACAGATCGACTACGCCGTGCTGTTAAAGATTACAGACAGGATCTTAAAAGAAGTGAAGAATGTAAACCGTGTGTGCTATGATCTGAGTCCGAAGCCTACGGCTACGATTGAGTGGGAATAATACAAAAAGATACCGATTTTTTAAATGGCAGGCAATCCTTGTGATTACCTGCCATATCTGCATCATGACCTGCTTTTACCCGCAAATCATGATCCCAGACACAAATGCCGGATTACCCAAAAAATGGACCGCCGCACGAATAATCAAGTAACATTCGTGCTACGGTCCATTCTTCATGCTCTGACAGTTTTCACAGCATAAATCCCTTTGTCGTATCTTCCGCCAGGCGTCATGAGACGCCCGGTCCAATCTCTTTATTCCCTGAACTCCCAGTTGGTACTCCAGGTCCCTTCTCTCCGCTCTCCGGTGAAGCCGCCGTAGTCGAGGCTTCCGTCTCCGGGGCCTTTGTAGGGGCCGCAGTCTGGCTCTCTGTTGGCTTGGGCGCAGGAGCTTCAGACGGGGCCGTGGTCTCGGGAGACGCCGTCGTAGCTGCCGGGGTAGTAGCCGCCGGAGTGGTGGCCGCCGTTGTCTCCGGTGCCGCGGTCGTCGGCTGTATTGGCTTGCCCGCCGGTGTTGAGGTGGTCTTCGACTCGGTTCCCTCCAGATGGTAACAGAGTACCGGAGTCCCCGCCGAGATGTTCTCAAATATCTTCTGTGCTACGGAATGCGGCAGGTTGACGCAGCCGTGAGATCCGCCGTTCTTATACAGCGTGCCTCCAAAGCTGGAACGCCATGTCGCATCATGGAGACCGATCCCGCCGTTAAACGGCATCCAGTAATCCACCGGCGTCTTATAATCTTCGCCCTTTAAAACCGCGTCCTTCTGCTTATAGGTCAGCGGATAAACTCCCGCCGGAGTCGCCCAGCCCTTGGCTTCATTGCCCGACACAAAGTCAGATTCCACCACAAGACTGCCGTCCTTATAATAGAAAAGGTGCTGCGCCGTCAAGTTGATCTCCACATAGGTGCTGCCATAATCATTGGCCCCATGGCTGACCGCCTTCTGCTTGTAGACCGGTTCTCTCGTCTGACTCTCGCCTGAACGGATTATGGCTGCCAGTTCATCCGCCTCCGCGGACTGATCGATTCTCCAGCCATAGCTTCCACCCGTAATCCTAACGGTCTTTCCGTAGGAGGTATTAAGAGTTTTTGCCTTATTATAGGTATCGTATTTGGAGGCCAGACTCTTCACATACTCCGTGACCGCTCCGCTGCTGACATAAGCGTTTCCATCGTCACCGATGCCGATCCAGTCCTTGATGGTATCGCCGCTCAGCACCTCCCGGCTGTCTCCAAAGGTATATGTCACTCTGACATTCACAAATTTATTAAGCGCCTGCACGCGGGCAAGGAGCTCTGCGTCGTCACTGGGAACTCCCGGCTTCACGTAGGCATCCAGTTCCTCCAGGGACAGCTCTCTCTGTAAGCCGTTTACCGCCTCCGCGATACCGGCCATCACCTTCTCTCTATCCAGTTCGCTTCCCTCTACTGCAGGAATCACACTATATCCCTGGCCTGACACATACTCTGACATCACCGCATCCTGTGGTTTCACCACCTGCGCCTCATCAAAGCAGTTCAGCGCAGCCACCACGCCCGTAAGCTTCTCATCACTAAACTGGATCATAGTATCAATCTCAAAAGTCTGAGTCGCCTTCCGATGGCGGAACCAGTCGTTGGGCTCCTGTTCCTCCAGAAGCCTCTCAAGGCTGCCGTCAAACACCGATTCCAGGCCGATCTCATCGCCCGATATCACTTCCTCTGCGCCGCCCCGCTCCTTGATGGTCAACGTATATCCGTCGATGCCCGAAGCAATCAGCTGCTTCACTTCATCCACAGTCTTCTTCGACGCATCAATGCCGTTAATAGTCGTATTTGGGAAAAACACAGTACGATACTGCTTTCCCGTCTGTATGTACAACACGGTAACCGTGGCGGCCGCGGCCACTGCGATACCGCCGCAGACAGCTGCCCAGAACTTTACGCCCAGCCGCTTTTTCTTTCTGCTGCGTGGTTTTTCTCTTTCCATTTAATTCCTACCTCTTTACTAGCAATTAGTTAATGTGTTTATTATAACGCATGGCCATGCATGATGTCCAACCCTTTTCTGATAAGATTTTATGACATTTTTATTACGATCCTCTCTCATATAAAAACAAATTTTATTTTCAATCCCCCGCTTCCAACTTTTACTTTTTTCGCTTTTCGCTTTTTCGTCTTTTCGCTTTTTCGTCTTTTCGCTTTTCGCTTTTCGCTTTTCGCTTTTTCTAAATTCAAAGCTTCGCGCACAGAAAGGTTCTTCCCCGCCTCCAGGTGCGTCCCGGCACAGGGGGAGTTGATATCCCAGTGTGCCGCCATCTGGATACCAGTGCCTCCCGACGTAAATACGCCAGCATATAGCACCCGCTCTACACGCCAGGTGCACGCCTGCGAAGCTAGTCGTAGCGCCCACTACGCCGTCGCTTCGCAGACGCACACCTGACGCGGATATCAGATGCTATATACCGACATATTTACGCCGGGAGGCACTAGTCATAAAAATGAACGTGACTGGCGAACACACGCATTATGTGTCCGTCAGTCACGTTCATTTTTATGGCGAGTAGGAAGCAAGGCGGACACGGGATATCAACTCCCCCTGTGCCGGGACGCACCCGGAGGCGGGGAAGAACCTTTCTGTGCGCGAAGCCACCCTTACTCCTCTTCGGGTTTGATTTTCCCCTTCCTGACCGCCTCCACGAACAGCGGCGCCAGCTGCGGATCAAACTGCCTACCGGCCTGTTTCAAGATCTCCTCCATGGCAAATTCCAGGGAGCAGCGGTCCTTGTAGGACCTTTTTGATATCATAGCGTCAAAGGAATCTGCAATGCAGAGAATTCTTGCGGAGAGCGGTATATCTTCTCCCGCGATTCCCCTTGGGTAGCCCTTGCCGTCATACCGCTCATGGTGGCCGATAACGGCCGGTATTACATAGTCCAGAGACGGCAGGTTCCGGATGATGCCGATGGCCGCTTCCACATGGCCCTTCATGGTCTCATACTCCTCCGGCTCCAGCCTTCCGGGCTTGTTTAAAATATGTTCCGGGATCCCGATCTTTCCGATATCATGGAGAAGCCCGGCCTCCCTCACCAGCTCGATGAAGTCTTCACTCATGCCGTACTCTTCCGCCAGAATCCCCGCGTACTCCGCCACATGCCTGGAATGGCTGAAGGTATAGTGGTCCTTGGCGTCGATGGCCGCAGTCAGCGCATAGATGGTGGACTGGTACGAGGTATAGACATCCTCTCTCACCAGCGGTTCACCGCCCTTTGCATTTCCGTCTATATGGGATCCGATGTCATAGACCATGACGCCGTTTTTCCCCTTCCGCTTCACGGAAAATACAGCCATGTCTGCGTTCTCCACCAGCTGCTTGATATTGCTGGCTGAATATGGGATGGTACAGATCCCGCAGCTCACGGTCAGCACCTTTAAGGCGTAATCCGTGGCCCTCTTGTTCATATTTAAAATCTGCATCCGTATGGATTCCGCGATATTCCTGGCCGCCAGCACATCGAAATCAGGCAGCGCCGCCGCGAATTCCTTTCCGCTGTAGCGGGCCACATAACCGCGCTCTCCCACCGTGGCGCTGATAATCTTCGCCGCATTCTGAAGGGCAGCGTCCCCCTCCTTCATGCCGTAGAGCTGGTTATACAGCTTAAAATCATCGATGTTGATGATGATCAGGGCCAGCTCCTTGTTCGGCTTCTTCTCATACTGCTGATTCAAAAGCTCATAGAAATACTTCCGGTTTAAAAGTCCGGTCAGCTCATCCGTCCGGGCCTCCATGCAGGCCTTCTCATACAGCCTGGAATTGCGGACCGCGATAGACGCGATGGAACTGACTGATTCCAGGAAATTCAAATCATCGTAGCCGTAGGATTTCCCCTTCTTTTTCGAAGCCAGAAGCACGATTCCAGCCAGGCTTTCCTCGTCCTGCAGCGGAAGCATGCACTGGATTCCCAGTTCCCGGATCAGCTGCTTCTCCTCCTCCCACATGGACTTAAAAAGGACGGTCCTGCGGAATTCCGATATCTGGATACACCGCCTGTTCTGGCGCATCCACTCCACCATCGGGTTGTCCCCCCGTATGGTAATGTTTACGCCGCTGATGGGACGGGACCGGTGCGCCGTCTCATAATTCTCTCCCGCCTGGTCGGCCAGACAGATATAGATAGTCTCTACCGCCAGCGTCTCCTGGATAACCGTCGAGATCTCCTCCACGATATCAGCCACCTCAAGGCTCTTAGACACTGCTGTACTGAATTTCTTTAAATTCTCCGTCTGGACCAGTTCCCCCTTAGTAAACAGAATATCGATAAATGTCTTCACCACCGAAGACAGTAAGAACGTAACCAGCGCGAAGCTCACCGCCACGATCAGAAGGCTGCTTCCCGCAAATACCGGCATATTCCTCTGAATAAACTCCTGGATCGGATTGATGTAATTGGCAAACAGCAGTGCCACCAGCAACGTGCTGATTCCGTAGACCACTCCCCTGGAAACCAGGAGTGTCAGCCGGAATAAATGCTTTTTATATAATGCATAGAACATGAATCCCGCGTTAATGATGCCTGAAAGGACATCTGTCGGGAATCCGCGGAACACCGGCACCAGAGTTCCGGCATGGCCGATAAACAGAATGACGATTCCTGCAAAGATCGGCTTCAGCTGATTTCGTTCCACCGTGTTCTTCCTGTACGACTTATGCACCAGGTAAAACATATGGATGATCGGAAACGACATGGTGATAAACAGGATAATAATCGGCCAGCCGATATGGTACACGAATCCGGCTGATCCGTTAGCCAGCCTTATCACTTCCGGGCATGGAATATAGAAGCCCCATTTGATGTTGGCTACATTATTGATCACTGCCAGTATGAGCCACGACCACCACAGGATGGTGTCATCCGAATCCACCAGCGCATAGATAAAGTTAAAAAACGTAAAGGGCAGAATAATCAGGCCCACTATGGAAAAATGGAACCAGAATTCCACTTCCGGCCACAGCTCCATACGCATGGCGAGGGAACCGCCTGTCCACAGTAAAAACGCGGCCAGCACTACCAGGAATGAGTGGATGATTTTCGTCTTCTGCGCGGCCATGAACGCCACAAATAAGATCATGTAGCAAAACAGAGCCGTCACAGAGATAAATGAGTAGTTATACACTTCTCTCAGGCCTCCTTCCAAAAGCGGAAACCAGTTCCTGACTCTTTAAAAGCTCTCCGATCTCATACTGGGTGGGGTTGATCCGCCGCATCTTCTCCTTGCCCCCGCGGTAATACGTGTCAAACGTACCGCACCGCAGGATCGTGATCTCCAGAGGGTCGATTCCGAGTATCTTCTTCAAGTCCTTATAGTCCTCGTCGACGTATTTGAAATAGACCCCCATGTGCTCCTTTAATATGTTGACGGTTACGGCAGATGAAAACAGGCACTCCGGCTCCATCTCCACATACATGTGCAGAAATGGCCGCTTATTCTCCGTAATCTCCTTAGCCGCCGCCCAGTCCTTCACCTTCAGTCCTGACAATCCGATGACCCGGCCGATGGAATTCTCCGTAATTCTTGTAAATCCGGCAATATCGATCACCGTTGGAATCCGGTCTATGTATTCGAATCTGGGGAATCGAACCTGATCCCGCTCATTTTCCAGGGCGATGCATCGATAGACATCCCCCACACGGTAACGCATGAAGACGCCGCCCTTCAGCACCGAGATCACAAGTTCGTACTTCTCGCCCTCCTCCACCTCATTCATGAGGCAGGTGCGCGGTTCATAGGAGGGATCCGCCAGACTCCGCTCCATCTCCTTTTCCGGGATGAACTCATAAAAGCAGGCATCCGGGAAGAAGTACATGCCATCCCGGCTCCAGATCTCCGTTCCGATACACGTCGGCTCCGTTCCGGCAAATATCTCCATGGGGCGCACGCCCCACAGCTTCTCCAAATCGTCACGGTAGAGGCGGTTGTCCGTTCCGGCGCACATAAAGCCCTTCAGACGGAACAAATCCTTTGGAAGTAAGTCTCTCCCCTCTTTTCTGCATAGATGCTTTGCCTTAAGCAGCCGGACCACCATAGCCGGACTGATGGAAATCTTCTTTTTGCCGTCTCCGCTTGCCGAACCACTTCCGCTTTTATGTCCGGAACCGAGAGACGCGATGCTGAGACTGACGTAATACGTGACGCTTCCAACGCCAAAAAAGAAGTCAATCCCTTTCTTTAAGCCCATTTTAAAGCCCTTTTTATTCCGTTCACTGAATGACATCTTCTGGGCTTCCTTGACCGGTGGAAGAAATTCGATGCTGATCGCATCGTTGAGAAGCAGAGGGAAGATTCCCGTCGCATAGGGAAGTGGTGCAAGCGCGTAGAGAATGGTATCCTTCGGATTGACATCGAAGTCTCCCCGCCCGCTGCTGGTGGACAGCATCAGACAGCCAAGCATGTTATTCTGGTACGTCTCCAGCATGCTCCGGGTATAGGGAGCCAGCTTGATCGTATGCCTTCCGCCCTCCCACGTCGTCTGAATCCAGACCACAGGATCATCCGGAAGTATGGATTTGTCCTTTAAGGACAGACTGTCCGCATAGTCTTCATAAGAGGTTAATGGCACCATTTTCCGGAACTCTTCGATCGTCTCCGGATTCCTGCCCTTCAAAATCGTCTTACCGATCCCGCTGGCCCTCCATTTACGAATCTGTTCCAGCATAAGCCGGTTCTGAATCGCCATAAACTCATCTATGGTTAAATCCAGAAAACCGCAGTATTCCTTCCAGAGCTCCCAATCCTTACGCTCCTTCAGTTTTTCTTCAAATTTCATCCCCGTCCTCCTCCATTGTCCGGAAGTACCCGACACATTTGCGGACACTCTTTCCGGTGGGTATCAGAAATGGCGTTTCCCTCTGATACGCCTCATAGCCTGAAAGCGTCCTTTTAAATGTAACCCGGTCCTGAAACCAGACATACAAAACATTGAGCCCACTGTAACAGATACACACAGCCATCATCAGTCTCTGCCCGGTTAAAAGGGCGAGAAAGAGATACAGAAAGAAAAACCACACCACCCCCGGGTGTCTGCAGAGGGAATAAACGCCCTCTGTGTACACTGGCGGATTTTCTTCCAGCCTGGTATACGTTTTCTCAAACGGCAATGCAAAAAACAGTGTGTAGATCAGCAGTGCTGCCTGGCTCACGGCCAGCGCACCAAAAATCACAATTCTCCAGACCGGCGCTCCGTACGCCCGGATCAGTGTGACGAAACAGGCGGCCGTAGACGCCAGCAGAATCACGTTCCCGATCAGGAAAAAGGTGTGCAGAATGCGGTTTTTCCAGGTAAAGCTGTTCAGATCATAGAGTAAAAACATACCAAAAGCAATCACGCCTGCTGCAAGATAACTCATTCTCCCTGCCTTTCTTTTTTATGACGTCTGATAATTCCGATTCCCAGCGGATACGGCCCCGTGTGAACGGCAATCGTCGCACCAATCTGGTTGATCCAGGCATCTTCCATCTCATACCCCCCGGTTCTGAGCGCTGCAAGCACCTGTTCCTTAAATAAAACCGCCTCTTCACGGTCATAGCCAAAGCCTATGGTAAACCGGTAGCTGCTCATGGGCCGCCCGTTTTCCTTCAAATAATCGAGCAGAAGAGCGATCACCTTATCGATCGATTTTCTCCTGCTCCTCGATATTCCGCTTGGAAATATCTCTCCCTGCTTCAGGGTAATGATGGGCCTGATCCCCAGCACAGAAGCCGCGGCTCCGGCCACTTTCCCGATTCTTCCGCCGTGCTGCAGATAATCCATGCTTCCGATCGTAAAGAAAATCCGGCCGCTCTCCTTGATCTCGTCGAGTGCCGCCACGGCCTCCGAAAGGGTCATCCCTTCCTCTCTCATCGAGACGGCCTCCAGCACAAAAAGCCCCTGAAGTACGGTGTTCACGGTTGCGTCTATCACTTCAATCTGCGCATCCTCATACTGGCTCAGCACCATCTCCTTCGCATTCAGCGCGGACTGCATGGAACCGCTGAATTTCGTCGTGATGCAGATACACAGAACAGGAATGTGCGCCTGCGCAAACGGCTGAAATACGTCGACATAATCCTGGATCGACGGCATGGAAGATTTGGGATATACACCGGGCTGCTCCACCATCTCCCGGTAAAATTCGCGGATGCCGATTTCCGTGCCCTCTTTTTTATAGGTTTCTCCGTCAAAAGAAACATAGAACGGCACCACCGTGATCTCCTTCGCTGCAGTCAGCTCACCGGGTAAATCACAGGAGCTGTCACTGATCACTGCAAACCTGCTGTTTTCCATGTCTGATTCTCCTCTCCTCCGTATACAGCTGTCACGCATCTCACAAAAAGACTGAAAATATTTACGCGACACTTCCATTATACTAAACCTATCACAACCTGTCCATTGTAATTTGCTCGATATCTGACAAAATTCTAGTCACTTTTCGCCATTTTTAGCCATTTTCTAAATATTTTTGTAACCTTAAAATTTTTCATATTTATTCCGTTTCACGCATCGCCGTCCCCTTTCATATGATAAATAGAAAGTGTATGCATAAGGAATATCACATGGCACAGTTTACACCGGTTTATGGAACCATCACCTCCATCACCCCCATGCAGACAGCAGACGGCACGCAGGACTGCACCCTTTTATTTTTCGTCATGACGCAGGATATCGGCCCTGTTACCTTTACTGTCACCCCCCTCACCTATGTGGAAGGCCAGGAGACGTTAAAGCCAGGAGACCCCATTGTCGCATTCTATGACAGTTCAGTCCCCACCCCACTCATTTATCCGCCCCGCTATCACGCAGTCCTGATTGCAGAGACGGATGACGGTCTCTTTGCCGCCTTCGACTATTTTGACGAAAATCTGGTTAATTCAGATGCGACGCTCAAATTAAACCTGTCGGAAAGAGGCGGGACCGAAGTACTTATGGCCAACGGACAGATCTACTACGGCACACCGGCGAATCACTACCTGCTGGTACTCTACAGTACCACCACGCGCAGCATCCCGGCCATGACCACGCCGGAAAAGATCATTGTATTCTGCAGCGAATAGCCTGAAGGCTGCCGCCGGCCGTCAAAAAGGGATATCCGGTCTAGACCAGATATCCCTTTCTTTGGAGCTCCATCTCTATCATATCCAGATTCTTTTCCGAATCCGCGGCCACCGTGTGGTAATGGCAGCCGCCGGTCAGGGCCTTTAACGGCTGATCCCTGCTCATCGCCATCTGATTCACGAATTCCAGCGCATCCAGCCGGTTGTTGATAATTAAATCCACACTGATCTGGCCGTAGAGTGCGTGTTCAATAGATACGTCCAGAATTCTTCCTCCGTAATCCACGATCGTCTGAAGCTCGTCCAGCATGTGCTCCGTATCGTGATTCACCCGGAAGACGCGGACGCGCGCCTTCTCTGCCCCCTGCTGGGGTTTATAGAGAACATAGCCCTTATTTGTGGACATGATCTCCTTATTCTCGGCCCGCAGAAGGGCGATATCCTGAACCACGACCTGACGGCTCACTCCCGCCCGCTTCGCCAGCTCCGCTCCGGACACGGGAGACGTCTCCTGATTCAGTATCTCCATGATCTGCTGTCTTCTCTTATCTCCGTCCACTCGATCCATCACTCCTGTTCCGCAGTCCCATCTTTTCTGTCGTTTATATCATTCACTGTCATAAATGCCCCCTCATACCCCAGTTTCCGGCAGAGGGCCGCCATGTGGGGCTGTTCCAGCTTTGCAGCCGCCAGGGCGTCTACCTCATAAAATACGGACTCCTTCGGTCCATCGGCCAGCACCTTTCCGTGTGCCATCACGATGACCCGCTCAAAATACTCCGCCACGAAATCCATATCATGGAGAATCGCCAGCACAAACTTTCCGGAATCACTCAGTTTTCTTACAATTGATCCTATGACTGCGCGTCCTCTGGCATCCTGGGCAATGGTCGGCTCATCCAGAATCAGAACCTGTGTATCCATGGCCACAACAGACGCGATTGCCACCATCTTCCGCTCCGATAAATCCAGATCATAGGGATTTTCTTCCGCCGCATCTAAGAGTCCTACCATGGAAAGGGCTTCTCTGGCCCGCTTTTCTGCCGCCTCCCGGCTCATGCCGATATTAAGGGGGCCCACCATGACTTCGTCCATCACACGGTTTTTAAAAATCTGGTCATCCGGATTCTGAAATACATACCCCACACTGCCGGCCAGCTGCGCCACCGTCCGCTCCGAGATATCCTCATTACCAAACAGGATTGACCCGGAAACCGGCTTCAAAAGCCCCTTTAACAGCTTGACCAGCGTCGTCTTGCCGGCACCGTTCTGGCCGATCACCGCAGTGGGTCTCGTATCCAGCTCCATGGCAAGGCCTTCCAAAACAGGCACATGCTCCAGATAGTGGAACGACAGGTCCTTTATACGGAAGATTTCCCCTGACATTCTGTCGGCGGCAGCTGGCAGCCCTTCTGCCCCCACTCTCTTTCCGCTTAACCCCGCCGGAAACTGATCCCGCAAGGCCATGGTCTGCTCCATCGTCACCGGATAGAGGCGCTTTCCCTCCTCTTTTCTGCACACGGAAAGCTTCCGGCAGACTCTTGTAAACACAGGCGCTTCCACGCCCAGTTCTTCTAAATCATCTCTGGAGAATATCTTCTCCGGCGTATCGTACGCAATCTGTTTCCCATCGTGGAGAAGCAGGATTTTATCGCAGTAGGAGGCCAGTTTTTCCATCTTATGCTCCACCATAATGATGGTAATTCCGGTTTTGGACAGCTTATCCACCACCCGGAACACCTCCTCGCTTCCCTGAGGATCCAGCTGGGAGGTCGGTTCGTCGAGCACGATAATCTCCGGCTGCATGGCCAGAATGCTGGCGATAGCGACTCTCTGCGTCTGTCCTCCCGATAAATCGAAGGGGTTCCTGTCGCGGTACTGTTCAATGTCGAGCAGCCTTAAATTCTCTTCCACCCGGCGCACGATCTCCTCCCGCGGCACGCCTAAATTCTGCAGGCCGAAGGCAATTTCTCCAAATACCGTATCCTTCGCCCCGGAAAGCTGGTTAAATGGATTCTGAAAGATCAGTCCCACCTTCTGACAGAGCAGCGCCACCGGTGTTTTGGCCGCTTCCTGCCCGTCGATCACGATCTTTCCGCCATAAGCCCCCTTAAACATCGTGGGCACCAGGCCGACGAGAGCCTGACAGAGCGTGCTCTTTCCAGCCTTGTTTTCACCTACAATCCCGATAAAGCTGCCCTTTTCCACTAAAAAATCAAGGCCGTCCAGCGCCAGCTTTTCCGTATGGGGGTAACGGTATTTCAAATTTGTCACTTCAATCAGAGCCATCTTATCACCCTCCATACGATAGAACCTGCAATCAGGAGGACCATCAGAACCATAAATGCCCTGTCGCGCCCCTTGATCTTGTGATCGCTTAAAAACGTCTTCTTTGTCTTCGAATCAAAGCCCCGCACCTCCAGCGCGATGGCCCTCTCCCTGGTATTGATGAGGGAGCTGCTTACCACCGGAGAGATCAGCGGGATAAATGCCTTCGCCCTCACGAACAGGCTTCCTTCCGTCTCCATCCCTCTGCTCCGCTGTGCATCCATGATGGTATTCATCGTTCCCATCATCTGCGGAATAATCTGAAACACGGAACTGATCATATATCCGAAACGCGGGGAAAAGCCCGCCTGCTCTAAATCATCCACCAGGGTGGCCGGCTTCGTAGTCAGCACAAACATGGCGAACGCCAGAAGCATGTTTAAAATGTTAAGCCCGATCCTGGAAGCGTAGAGAAGCCCTTCCTTATAGAACTTAAGCGGCCCTAAGGCCGCCAGGACATTCTGATTCTCCCGGTTGAACAGACCGTGGATCAGAAAGACCGTGATGATGATGGTAAACGAAAAAGCGATCAGCGGAAAGACCTTTTTAATGATTTTTCCGCTGATGAGCAGTCCCAGGCTGACTGCGATAAACACGCCGAACATCCACAGTGTGCCCGTGATTAAGGGCACACTGATGGCCGCCACGATGTAAAGCATCTTGGCAAAGGGATGCAGCCTGGTCAAATACGTATCTTTGTCCACAAAAAGGCTGATACTTTTCATAAAACGCTCCATCCTTCATTTAAAATTTCATGATTAATCGAGGCTTTCCACCTCATCGCCCATCTCATAGAGGGAGGTCAGCTTCTTCGGCAGTCCCTTGATGATGGCAAACACAATTAACAGTGTGATCAGCTTATCCGGGACATCGACGATCACCTCGTCCAGGAAGGAGCCCAACGCTACCGGAAGGCCGGAAGCCTGAGACCATGCGAATACCGCGTCGCCCCAGAGGTTGCCGGTAGTACCGCCCCAGAACAGGATGTTGAGCGGTGTGGAGATGAGAACTGCCACAAATCCGGCCACGCATGCCGTTAAAACAGCGCCGGAAAGCTTCTTCATGCGTCCGAGCCTTGCCATGATTCCGACTGCAATGCCGATACCGAGGCTGGTCAGCGCATAGACCAGGGTGATGGAATCGCCTGTGGTAAAGCCATAGATTAAGTTGTTCGCCGCGCCGCAGATTCCTCCGATGATCGGACCGCCCAGCACCGCGCCGATACAGGTTCCGATGGAATCCAGCCATAACGGCAGCTTCAGGACTGACGCGAACAGCTTCCCTAAATAGTTGATTCCGATACAGGCCGGAATCAGAACGATACATGCTGCATTCAATTTGGTTTTAAAAATATTACTCATACGAATTGCCTCCCTGTTTGTTTTTATCTATTCGTACAAACGCTTCAAGCGCTGTAAGAATCTCCATCCGTTCCCCCTGCATCATGGCGGACTCTCCGCCTGTATAGCTGTTAATGTTCTCCTCCAGAGAATCCTCCCACTCCACGACCGTGTTTAAGATCGAGGCCGTCCTCACGCCCCGCAGCCTTCCAACAACAAACAGCGCCGCCGTCTCCATATCGGAGCCGAGCACGCCCCTCTCTCCCCAGTAGGTGCTGACCGCCTCCTCGTCGTCGATATAGAAGCTGTCATGGCTCCTGGCGATTCCCACATGGGTTTTCGCCCCCAGCTCCTCTGCGCTCTCCATACATGCCACTAACAGTTCCGTGTCCGGTATGGCCGGGTAAATACTGTCCACATACGTGACCGAGGCACCGTCATCCCGCACGGCGCCGTTTACGAGAATTAAGTCCCCCAGCCGGATCCCCTTTTTTAAAGCGCCGCAGCTTCCGATCCGGATCATCGCCTTCGCACCGATTCTCGCCAGCTCCTCCACCGCTATGGTGGTGGACGCTCCGCCGATCCCCGTGGATACCGCCATGACCGAAACGCCCTTGTAGACACCTCTCAGGCTCCGGTATTCCCTGTTATAAGCCAGTTCTTCCACCTCTTCAAGGCACTCCGCAATCCGGTCCAGCCTCTGCGGATCCCCGGGCAGAAGCACATAGTCCGCGGCCTGTTCCCTTGACAGCCTGATATGAGGCATGATCTCATCCATGTTCCCATCTCCCTTCTTATTTCTCATTTCTGTTTTCTGTTATCACGTTCAGAAAGGGCTGTACTTCCTTTATCTCTCTGACACTTTCGCCAAAAACAGTACTGCCCTTTTGTTTAAATTTACCATAATCCATCTGTCTTGTCAATCAAAACGGCAGCTGACAAGACAGTTCATTTTTTGAGATCCATTTACCTGCGTTCGGCGGAATGCCGCGAGGCAGAATAAAGAATCCGGGCCATCCGGACACGCCGACCGTCAGCGTGTCCGGATGGCCCGGACTTTTTAATATTCTAAAAAAATATTCTGCTCAATTAATTATAACAGATAACCGGTATGCCGGTGTAAACCATATCGTAAAGAGTCTGCGCCTTTCCCGAAGGCAGATTGATACAGCCATGGCTTCCGCCGTACTGGTAAATGGTGCCGCCGAATTTGCTTCGCCAGCTGGCGTCATGGAGTCCGATGCCTCCGTTAAACGGCATCCAGTAATCCACATGGCTCTCATACTCATATGTGCCATCTGCCTTCTTCTCGCCGCGGAGCACTCTGTCTGTCTGCTTATAGGTCAGACTGTAGATCCCCTCCGGAGTCGTGTAATTCTTGGATACATTCCCCGTCACACAGGGCGCATCCCAGGCCAGATTCCCATCCTGATACATGTAGACATGCTGGTTCGTCAAATCAATCTCCACATACGTCTTTCCCCAGTCCGTGGTCCGGTCCTGAGCCTTCTTGCTGTATAACGGTTCCCTCAGCTGGCTCTGTCCGGTCCGGATCATGGCGATCAGTGATGCCGTCTCGCCCGCCTGGTCAATCTGCCATCCATAGGGACCGGTCAGATTCAAATCTTTTCCCGTTGTCGTATGGAACGCCCGCGTCTTTCCGGCCGTATCATACTGATCTGCCATGGATTTTACAAACGCCGCGGCCTTGTCGTAATTCACATCCACAAGCCCATCCTGGGTGCTTCCGAGAATCCAGGTACAGATAGTTTCACCTTCGAGCTTTATTGTCTGCTCTCCAAACTGATACGTAATAACCATGTCCCTGCACCGGTTCATGGTGTCGCAGAGATCCTTAAGAGCCGCATCCTCCGCGGTCACGCCGACAGTCACATAACAGCCGGAGGCCACGAGATCCACTTCACTGCTGCCTGATTTCACAGCTTCCTTTATGAGAGCCGCCGCCTTGTCCTTATCCACGTTGTTGCCCTGCACCTCCGGGATAATCGTAAAGGGGGTTCCCTCCTGATATGCCGTAATATGGGCATCCTGGGTCACTACAATATCCGACCCGCTGATACAGGAAAGTCCGTTCACCGCGTTCATCACAGCACTCTCATCGAACTGTACGCTCATATTCACGCTGTGGGAATTATCCGCCGAAGGCCCGGACACACGGCCCGAGGCATTCTGTTCGTCGAGAATGGCCGAAAGCCCTTCCGGTGCCGCCGCTTTATATCCGACATCACTGCCCTTTAAAGTCTCAGTCTTCCCGTCTCTCTCCTTTATCGTCAACTTGTATTCTGCACTGTAAAAGCCTTCTATCTGTGTTTTCGCTTCATCCACGGTAAGTCCGCCGATCCCGATGCCGTTTACCCTGGTTCCTGGTACGAATCTGGTCGTGTCATCTGCCAGTACAGCCTGCGCCGACATTATGATAAATACTGCCGCCAGCAGGGCACTTCTTACAAGCATTCCTGTTTTCTTCATTCTGATACTCATTCACCTTACCTTAAAACCTTTTAAGAATTGAGTGCCGTCCGGTTTAAAACTACCGCCGTCTGCTCTTTCTATACCTTAACACCATATAGGGTAAAAGTACAACCCCTTTTTTAAATGTAAGAATTACTTAATATTTTATTTCTCTTTTATTCCCTTTTCCGTCCCGGACAGGCGGTACTCCCCGCTGCCCTCCAAATAGACCCACTGAATGGTACTTTCCTCCAGCGCATCTGTCCGGTACGGATTCCTCTGCTGCCAGGATGCTCCATACAGGCTGCTCTTCAGTTCCCCGCGTCCGGCGCGGACCGCATCCTGGCCCGTCATGGACTTTAAGTCCACCAGTATACTCTGAAACTCCTCTCCTCCGTCGGATATCATTACGCTGGTTTTCCCCCATTCCACGGCAGACGCATACAGGGGCAGTTCCACCTGGCCCATAGATTCAAAAGACTCGTCCAACCCCAGGACAACCGTCTTCCATTCCTGCGGATAGCCATACTCCCCCACCGTTTCCGCCACGGAACATACAACCGCCCATTCCGGGCCTTCCGGCAGCGCCGTCTTCTTAAGCTCCGCGCGCCCGCAGAGCCGCAGATCCATCTCCTTCACCAGTTTTGTACCTCCTGACTTGAGATCCAGCTCCCTGATTCCGTCTGGAGCCGCGAGATAGTAGGAGTCCCCATCCAGCCATCCGGCTGACCGGATCCCGCCGTCTTTTGTCAGATTTTCAAAGTACTGGTTCCACTGTACAGAGGTCCCCTGCTGCCCATCCGCGGCGTCCATTGCCGATATACAGAGCCGGTCTCCTTTATAAAATCCCAGATTGATGCCGAACAGCAGCCCCTTGAACTTCTGCGTGACGGCCACAGGTTCTCCTTGATACGTAAATGCATCTATGAGAAGTGAGTGCTTCTCATCGGGCAAAGGCACCGCCTTCACCTGCCCCGACTGAAAATCGTACCGGAACAGCCGCGGCAGAAATCCCTGGGGATCCGCCCCGATAGCCCCCTGATAGACCCGCTCCGTCCGGTCCTCGTTGTCCATGCCGTCAAACAGGACGTAAAGGCAGTCGTCGTCCATTTTAAGAAGAGGCGCCCGGTCCAAATCCATCCCCGTCTCTTCCAATACAAACAACTCCCGGATACTTCCGTCGGTTGTGATCTCCATCACATGATAGTTGTTCCTGAACTGTCCGGCAGGCTCTTTATAAATAAAACAGCCCTCCGGTTTCTGTTCTCTCTTCCTCACAATCTCGAACTCGCTGGTATGGTACGACGTCTCGTATTTTTCTGAAAACCGGTCCAGCGCAAAGTTGATCACGGTCCTTCCATAGAAAACAGTCAGAACAGCCAGAACAATCACGGTGCCCAAAAGAATCAAACAGCGCCTTCGCACCCTTTTCTCTTTTCTCAGGGAATCGCTCATAGTGTCCACCAGAAGCTCTTCCACGGCGTCTTTCCGGATATTCTCCTCCTTCCTCTCCCCACAGAGAAGTTCCACCACGCTGACGTCAAGCTCCCTCGCCAACTGCTCCAGCATCGATATATCCGGAAGGCTCAGCCCAGTTTCCCTTAGTTAAAGATATGAACCCTATTTATCAGTCTACTTTTCCAATAAATCGGTAGTATATCTCTATTTCCTGTATTCTTTCATTGTCCTCATTCGTTGTTGCTTCGTGAATAAGGATTTTTTCTATCATTGCATTTAATAACGGTGCTGTCAGTTCCTTTGGTACGGAATACTCCTTGATTAACTCAATCCACTTTTCAGCACCTATCATATCCTGTTCCATTTTACTTAATTCTTCTCTTAGGTTGGTTATCTGCTGTTCCAGTTCTATCTGCTCCTTTTGATATTTCCCCGACAGCATGATGAAGTTTCGTTCCGTTATCTTCTCACAGGCTCTATCTTCATACATTTTCGCAAACAAGCGGTCAATCTCATTTTGTCGGTTCTCGGCTTTCTTCAAAGCACTTGCCTTTTTCTTCTTTGCCCGTATTCGCTCTGCATTGCCAGCCTTTTGTATCTTATTCACCACCTTTTCTTCGTCCTGCTGTACTGCCTTAGTCCAATATTGCAATCGTTCCAATACTGCTTGATACAACACATCATAACGGATATAGTGCATAGAACAAGTACCTTTTCCAAACTGTCCGTAGTAACTGCAAGCATAATAACTGTAAGGCGTTTTATTTGCCTTATTTGTCGCAAACCGCATAGACCAGCCACAATCCGCACACTTGACAAGCCCTGCAAATATCGGCGTTGCTTTTTCCTTTGTCTGTCTACGCCTTGATTTTATCTGTTCCTGCACACGATAGAATACTTCTTTGTCAATAATCGGCTCATGCGTGTTTTCTACTCGAAACCATTCACTTTCGGGTTTTCGTACTTTCTTCTTGCTTTTGAAAGAAATAGTTGACTGTCGATTATGAACGCTGTTGCCGATATAGACTTCACTTTTTAAAATTGCCTTAACATGAGCAATCGTCCATTCATAACGCTTGCTGTCGGGCTTTCCCTCAAAGATATGTGCAAAAGTACCATACCTTGTAAAATTCAGCCAAGACGCTGTCGGAACTTTTTCTTCTCGCAGTACCTTTGTGATTTTGGCACTACCGTAACCTTGATAGGCTAGGGAGAAGATTTTTTCAACAATCCATTTTGTTTCCTCATCAACCAGCAGTTTTCCTTTGATGTCGGGGTGTTTCTTATATCCTAACGGAGCATAAGCCCCATAATACGCACCCTCTGCAAATTTTGTCTTAAATGCAGATTTCACTTTACGGCTTGTATCTCTTGCCACCCATTCATTGATGATATTCTTAAATGGTGCAATCTCACTTTCGCCTTTTTCGCTGTCTACACCGTCGTCAATCGCTATGTAACGGACATTATGGCTGGGAAAATACAATTCTGTATATTGTCCTGTCATAATATAATTTCTGCCAAGTCGGGAAAGGTCTTTCGTTACAACACAGTTGATTTTTCCTGCCTCTATATCTTCAATCATTCTCTGGAAACTCGGTCTTTCAAAATTTGTTCCCGACCAGCCGTCATCAATATACTCATCAATCACATTCAAATGATGTTCTTTTGCATATAGACGCAACATACTTCTTTGTGTGGTAATGCTGGAACTTTCGCCCTGTAATTCATCATCTCGGCTTAACCTAAGATAAAGTGCAGTATTGTAAATCTGTTGTTTCATTGTCAGTTATCCTCCTTTATAACTAACCCGTGTTTACAATACCTGCTTGCAAGTAAAGTATAACACGGGTACTTTTTGTCATTCAATCTATTTCTTACAACTGCACCGATTTTATGCGATTGTCTGCTTTGCTTTTTCCAGCATAACATCCGTCAGAAGTTCTTCCATTGTCTTTCCCTTTTCGGAAAAATGCTCTTTTACAACAATCTTTGTTTTTCCTCTGTTGCCAATGCCACGCTTATTATCTGTCTTTTCCTGCCTTGTTTTTACAATATCAGCAATAACACATACCCCCTTTCTGTAAAAATCTTTTCTAAGCAATTCAACGGCTTTTGTCATAGCCCACAGGAGTTCCACCTCTGCATAGTTCTTATGTAGCCGTACCCATTGCGTGCGACGCTCTGAACGCTCAAGCTGTGGCTGTACGGGAGTATCATTATCAGACAGGACAGGTCATGGCGGTAGGAAAGGACAAGTTTCTTACAGGAACACAGATAAGGCTCGCTCACTTTAGCAGGGAAAAGGTCATGGCGTATCTGTTTCAACGGCTCGCTGTCTGTCAAACGTATTAAATTGCTTTATTCAGTTGTCAAAGAACATGAAAGAAGAAAATCGTCTTTCCTAATATACCGCGTTGGAAAAGAGCAGAAGCGTAACCAATCTTCAAAACTTTTCTCTTTTCCTGCACCATATAGGGAAAGAAAGTGTCATTCTGCTAAGTTGGTGATGAAAAAATCTGATTTTCTTTTCACACCCTAACTACCCATGCAACACTATTACTACCAACTATGGAATGAAAGATTTTCTTTGCTCCATATAGGGAACGGAAACTACGGATTGTTAAGTTGAAATTGAAAATCGTTTCTTCTTTCACATCATATAGGGACAGCAACCACCGATTTAATGACCTGTTTTCAAAAAAAGTCAGATTTCCTTTCCTTGCACCATATCTGTACGCAAGTAACCGTTTTGTTGCAGATTTTTTGAAGAAATTAAAAAATACCGTCATTCCCTTGTGGAACAGCGGTATCTTTCTCAATCATATCTGCTATGTCTGTTGTCATTTGTTTGATTTTTAATTCCTGCTTTTCTGTTAGTCTTGTATGTCTGTCGATTTCTTCCAGATAATTTGCCCCTGTTTTCTTTTCAATCTCTTTTATCATCAATAAAGAGGGCATTACCTGTCTTTCTAACCAGCGTTTTGTTTTATCCATATTGACTGCGACAGGTGTCATAACAAATGGAAGTGAAGTCATTACATTATCTAAAAATATATCCCATAAAATATAATCGGGAAAATCTATCTGTGTGAGAATAAGGTTCGCTATGGTCTGTTCGGGATTTCTTGAAAAAACAAATTGTTCTATCGTTTGTCCTGCTTTTTCATTTTTCAAACGAATTTCAAAGCGGTTCTTAATGTCTGTTTTTATGCCTTTGCTTTTTTGTTCCTTTTCTTTTTCATATAGGCAAAAGTAGATAGAACTATTCTTTGAACCGATATAAAAAGTTTTTGCAGTATCTCCATTTGTACCCGATAATTTTCCGCTGTCTACTGCTTCATGGGTTCTTGAACGTTTCCATACCTTGTTGGCATAATAGCGTTCTCTTAGAATTTCTATATCCAGCAATCCACCCATATCATTGACTGCCAAATCTATGCGTTTAAAAACACCTTGATAATCTATACAACAGCTTAAAAAGCAATACCAGTCTATCCCTCTTGCCTGTAAAACATATTCCAAGTTCCGACACCCCATACCTCTTAATTCCAATAAAACACCCATAGAACTATCTTTAGAAGCATTTACACTAATATCCCCATAGACATACTGTTCTTCATAACCATACATTCCATAATCTTCATGGATAAAATATTCGCTCTTCATTGCCAGTATATTTTTTATAATTTCCAATGCGTCTGTGGTAGGAAAACGAACACGCAGATAGTCAATCGTTAAAGTGAAAGGCTGAGTACAATTACAATAATCAAGATAATGCAAAAGTATATGTTTCATTTCTTTACTGGCTTTTGTTTTTCCGTTTTCAATTTCATTTAAGTTCTGCCTGCTGATTTGTAGTTCCTGTGCCAGTCGTGATTGCGAGTAATCACAGGCATTTCTCTTTTGCTTTAATGTTTCAATAAATTTTATATCATTCATGCTTTATTCCTCCAATCAAAAAAAGGCATATACTCATAGGAGCATACACCTTGTATCTTATATTTATTTTCTATTGATATGCTGTTTTAGACCTGTCGGGTAGAAAAAATAGGGTGTGAAGTGAAATAAGTTCTTATAACCTTATAAATCGTTGCATATCAGCAGTTTTGTATTTGTTTTTGCTCTTGTCTTTTGTAATAGTACCCCCCTGTTAGATAACGGGGGCTTTGAACGGCTCGCTAACGCTCGCCCAACCGCCAAAGTGAACCAGACACTCGCCAGCAAGCTGGCGTGGCTCTATGTCTTCGACCGCCACCGTGTCTGGATCAC
Source organism: Hungatella sp. L36 (assembly GCF_014288035.1). Taxonomy (NCBI): domain Bacteria; kingdom Bacillati; phylum Bacillota; class Clostridia; order Lachnospirales; family Lachnospiraceae; genus Hungatella; species Hungatella sp. L36. The sequence goes on from NZ_JACOPC010000005.1 coordinate 93,223, forward strand.
TCCGTCGGTTTGCAAATTTTTAAACTTATCTTTGTATAACCTGAAATTTAATAGCGTAAAACAAAATAAATTACATATACCCAACTAAGCAAGCCATGAAAAATTGCCCACCCAACTGATTTCCATGTTGTATAACTTATGACCATAGCTAAAGCACTACCGAATGTAATACCTGATTTAACAGTTTTTTGTACTATTGTTGTTTTATTTTCTTCCATAATTTTATTACTCTCCAATCTGGGATTTATTTGTGTCTTGCTTTGCTGATAAGTTCTTCAGCAATAACACTGAGTGCCATACAAATACCACATACTGCCCCCATATAAACTCCTATTGATTTGCCAATATACTCTGTTCCAGACTTTGTAAGTTCGTAAATAGGTATTCCGAGTATTTTAACAGTTAGTGTATTTACATCTGTACTATATGCGTTAGTATATCCAAAGTAAATTGCGACGCTCATCAATAGCATTGCAAGAGCAAATCCAACTATCAGCGCAATCAGAATTTTAATTTTTTTCTTCATATATTTTCTCCCCGATAAATTCCACTTTTCTTAGTTCTATAAACTGGAATTGTCACTTCCGGCATAAACAAAACGGATGTCCTGCCGGATCAAACATGGTTACAAAATCATTTCCTCCAAATTGACTTTCCGCTTTCTTGGCTCCCAATGATTCCGCTTTCTTAACCATTTCTGCAACATTATCAACCTGAAAATCAAAATGCATCTGTTTTTGTTGTTTTCCTGTATCTTCTGGCCATACAGGAGGAACATAATCTTTTTCCTCAATAAACAAAAAAACAATCCCCGAAGAACTACTGACAGCCGGTCTTGCAAATAGTTCACACATTTCCCAACCTAATAATTCTCCATAGAATCTTTGCAATTTTCTTTCATCATCACAATCAACCATAACATTCCCTAATACCACTTCATCTACCATATTTTTAACATCCTTTCAAATTCTAATTTAGCTGTTCATTCTTTTTATAGTTTCCTCTATGGAAATACATTCAGCATAACGTTCATGCCACATAAATTCGTTATAATATCGGTAACTTTTTTGGCTATCCATATAATTATTGTTTATCGTCGAATTTGCAAATGCAGGTACAATCAAATTAAAGCCATATTCAAATCCGCTTATTACTGTTGCATTGATACATTTATCGGTTTGAAGTCCAACAATAATTATGTCTTTTTCATTATTTTCTGCTAAATACTCAACTAAACCAGTATCTTTAAATGCACTGTTCACACTTTTAACAAACAATTTCTCATTAGATAATGGCTTAAATTTTTCAAATACTTCAAAACCATCAGTACCTTTTGTTAAACCGCTCCCAATGCCATCATCATGTACAACATAAATGACTTCAACATTGTTTTCTCGTGCTTTTTTAATTAACAGTTGAATATTATCAATAAACTCATTGTAATTATATAATTCATCATTAACAAGTGCCTTTTGTGTATCTACAACCAATAAGACCATTTTTCCACTCCCCCTTAATAAATTTCAATTTATATGTTTCTCTGTATTTACATTATACCATTTTCCAATACCTGCTACAATGTTTCAAAATCTTAAGACTACTATTTTTTCTGCTTTTGAAAAGCTACTTATCCGTCCATAATTTGTAAAGGGTGCTAAGCATTGCTTACGCAACAAGCCCTTGACAAATCATATCCCGATAAGTTTAGAGTAATCAAGCAGAAATGAAATAGTCTGTTGTTTCAAGCCAACGAAAAAGAGATACCAGCACATTTATGCAGTATCTCTAACTTAACAGCATTATTCTTTTATTCGCAAGCAGGTAAACACAGGTTATTCCTTAATATCCTTTTGTTTGGGAAACTCCCCGCTCCCATTTGGATACCGCTTTATCCGTCAGATGGAGGCGTTCCGCTAACTGCTGCTGTGTCATCTGTCTCTCTTTTCGCATGGACCGCACGAACTGTCCGAATTTCTCATTATCCATAAATTCCCTCTTTTCCTGCTTTATCAGAACATGCCTGAACAATGCTGTACGCCAGATCCGCGGAGTGCAGCCGGCCTTAACCATATTCCAGTCGTGATCCAGCAAGTGAAGTGTACAAAATTTGGGGAAATATAGCAACCGACTGTCAGTAGAATTGCGGATTTTCGCCTGCTGTGTACCCAGATTTGGCATGAAACCATGGAATCCAGACAATTAAATGGCTCTGAAGGGAGTATTCATCTGAAAAAGCAGCAGGGAAGCCAAACGAATTTAAGGCTTCCCTGCTGCTTGAGTCTTACTCTGCCAATTACATCTCAGTCTACCACTTCAATGCTCTCAATCACCGGCTGATTTTCCTTTGCCACCGTTCCGTTTCTGTCTGTCACTTTCGTGTCCTCACAGATCTTATCAACGATATCCATCCCGTCCGTCACGTAGCCAAACACCGCGTAATCACCGTCGAGGTGGGGGCTGTCCTGATGTACGATAAAGAACTGGGAGCTTGCGCTGTTCTTATCCTGGGAACGCGCCATGGAAATGGCTCCGCGTGTATGGGAAAGCGGGTTATCCACTCCGTTGCTGGAAAATTCACCCTTGATGGTGGTATCGGAACCGCCCAGCCCTGTACCCAGCGGATCTCCTCCCTGAATCATAAAGCCGTCGATGATGCGGTGAAACGTCAGTCCGTCATAGAAGCCGGACTTCGCCAGAGACAGAAAATTCTCGACGGTAATCGGGGCGTACGTCGGGTCGAGTTCCACTGAAATGGTACCGTAGTCCTTTACCTGAATCTTTACATGATGCTTCGCTGCTTCCCCTGTGCCGTCCGCTGTACCGGCGTCCGTTTTTGTCTCCGCAGTACCTTCTGCTGTACCTTCGTCTGTTTTTGTCTCCTCCGCAGATGTCTCTGTGGCGGCGGAGGATTTTGTCTGGTCTGCCGCGCCCGCTTTTCCGGAACATCCGGCCAGTACGGCCGCTGTCAGAACCATGAGCAGCATGATACGTTTTTTCATAATCCATCTCTCCTGTCATAATATCGTGTTCTCTGCTAACGTATCATATTATAAAGCCGTATAAGAAAAATATCAAATGAATTTCTTGTGTCCTAGTACTGCATAGCGTAATTAATTGTGAATAAAATGCCTGATATCTGCGTCAGAGGCGTGTCTGCAAAGCGACGGCGTAGTGGACCCTACGACTAGCTTTGCAGACACGCCTCTGGCGTAGATAGCGGGTGTTTTATCACAGTTAATTACGCAATGCGGTACTAGTAAGCCTTTCCGCCCAGAATCTCCTCATAATCCTTTAGATTCCGCTCCAGAAGGGACGGCGTATCCAGGCCATAGGGACATTTGCTGCTGCATTGGCCGCAGTGCAGGCAGTCCTTGATCTTCATCATCATATTCTGTGACGCCTCCGTTAAATGGCCCGCGGATGGCGACCGGCGGATCAGGAGCGACATCCGGGCGCATGTGTTGATCTCGATCTCAGCGGGACACGGCATACAGTATCCGCAGCCGCGGCAGAACTCCCCGAGCAGTTCCTTTCTGTCGTGTTCGATTACCGCCTCCAGTTCCGCTGTCATTACTGGCGGATTCCCGATGTAGGACAGAAATTCATCGAGTTCATTTTCCCGCTGGATTCCCCAGATAGGCAGCACATGATCGAACTTTGCCAGATAGGCATAGGCCGCGGCGGAATTGGTGATGAGTCCTCCTGACAGCGCCTTCATCGCGATAAATCCCATGTCCGCCATCCTGCACGCTTCCACCAGCTCCAGTTCCTTTTCAGATGCCAGATAGGAAAATGGAAACTGCAGCGTCTCATAAAGACCCGATGCGACAGCCTCGGCCGCCACATTCAGCCTGTGGTTGGTAATGCCGATGTGACGGATCTTCCCGTTCTCCCTTGCCTCCAGCATCGCCTCGTAAAGACCGCTGCCGTCTCCCGGCTTCGGACAGACTGCCGGATTATGAAACTGGTAAAGATCTATGTAATCCGTCTTCAGAAGCCGCCGGCTCTCCTCTAAATCCCGCCGGAACTCCTCCGCCGTTTTTGCCGCTGTCTTCGTGGCAATGAATATCTTTTCACGAATCCCCTCAAAAGCCAGTCCCAGCTTTTCCTCACTGTCACTGTAGGCCCTGGCCGTATCGAAAAATGTAATTCCATGATCAAACGCCTTTTTTAACAGCCTCCCCGCCTCTTCCACCGAAACCCTCTGAACCGGCAGCGCACCGAAGCCGTTCTTGTTCACCGTAATCATGGTTCTTCCCAGTGTTACCTCCGCCATATCCGCTCTCTCCTTTGTATACAAATAGATTCTGTTTCATTTCTATAAATTGTATCACACTGTTATGGCCAAGGGTACATTTTTCAGGATAAAATCTCAATCATTTACACGAGCGTACTATTTTCAAGGAAGGCCGGCAGCGCTGTGACCGCCTTTGCATTTTGCAGATAGGACCTGATCTGTTGTATTTGCTCATAGGTAACGCAGATATTGCCGGCAGCTATGGAGATGAAATGGTCTGTTTTCAGTTTGCCGACCGCACGGTAATACGTCCTTATGCTGACGCCGATCTCATCGGCAATGCGGGTATTGGGAACCGCTATCGTGTACTTTGTCTGCTGTCTGTGATTGGTAATCCAGTGATCCATGATATAGATCATAAGCTTCGTGCATGGATCGTAGAAGAGCGTATGGTCATAGCGGAAAGACGTTTGAAAAAACTTGCTGCAGATCGAGTATAAGACCTCATAACACATCTCGCCGTTTTGTTTCACACTCTCTAAAAAATATTTCTGATCGATATCAAGGACCAGGCAGTCCTCCAGTGCAAGATTGTCCGCAAAATAACCGGTAAGGGACAGTACGGTAAAGTCAACCCCTAAAAATGTTGGGGCCTTTTGAATCCGAATCGTGTTTTTTCCGTCAACAGAGCTTCTTATCATGGAGAAAGACCCCGACATGACGTAGTAGACTTTTTTTATCGGTGTATGGACCGTAGTGATATATCCGTCTTTCGGAACCATACGTACGGTGAGCATACGATTGAGAAATGGATTTATAATATCACTGGTCAGCGGATTCCCCAGTCTGTGCTGTTCCTGTACGAACTGCATGATTTGATACAGAGTATTTTCGGTCGTATTAATCATAGCGTCTTCACTCCTTGAAAATGTTTGTTATAATCATTATAGCACTTTCTGTCGAAAAACGTGACCGCAATCATCGATTGCAGAATCGTGCAGCAAAGAGGCCACCATATAGTAAAAGTGCACAATTTCAACTTCTCAGATTACACAATATACACAATATATTCCCAGTGTGCCAAATGGCATCATAACTGCCCGGAAAAATCCTATAAAATGGGTTTCAGCAAAAGCAATTACACAGTAGTGGAAAGGTAAGAGGAGGATATTTTAATGGGGAAACATGCAGGGAGTAAGAAATTTGGAAGGCCGGATTATTTCAATTTCGGAAAATACGCGGCAGGCGGCATCGGATTTAGTATGACCAATCAAATCGTAATGGTATATCTCACGTTCTTCTGTACCGACATTTTCGGTATCAGTTCTTTGACGGTGGCAGGTCTCATGCTTGTTACCAAGGGCATTGATGCCATAACAGATCCGATCATGGGCTTTCTTGCGGATCAGACCAGGACGAAGCAGGGACGGTACCGGCCATACTTGATCTATGGAGCGCCGGTTCTGGGAGCGCTGATCTATTTGCTGTTCAGTGCGCCGGAGCTTTCTTCCACCATGAAAGTGGTATTTATTTACGTAGTCTACATACTGTATTCACTGGCCTTCACCGTAGTCGGAGTTCCGTTTACCTCACTGGTTCCGGTTCTGGCGAAGGACTCTACGGAGAGAACCATGGTCGTATCATGGAAAAATGTCATGATTCAGGTGGGCCGTTTTTTCATTACAACGTTCGCCTTACCGTTAGTCGAGGTGTTTGGCGGCGGAGCCACCGGCTGGGGGCGATTCGGAGCATTGGTGGGCGTTCTCATTACCCTGTGCTTCTGGTGTGTCGCGTGGGGGCTGAAGCCATATGATACCATCGATTTAAAAATTGAAAGGCCAAAGGTCAATCTGCTGAAAGAGACGCAGCTGATTACCAAAAACAAACCGCTGCTCATGCTGATGTCGGCTTTTGGTACGGATATGATTGCAAACTCCGCACTTTTAGCAGTCAATATGTACTATTTTAAATACGTCCTGGGAAGAGTGGATTTAGTTCCCATCACTTCCGTGGCATTGACCGTGACAGGCGTCCTGTCCAACCTGGCGATCCCGTTTTTAACAAAAAAGGTTGGAAAAAAGAGACTTTACTGGTATGGAAGTCTTTTCTCCATCGTCCCGCTGGCTGTCCTTTTGCTAAAACCAGTGGTTCCCAGCGCTGCATTGATCGTGCTGATCACCCTGTTTGGCCTTATTTCCACGGTTCCGAGTGCGCTGGCCTGGGCCATGCTTCCTGACTGTGTGGATTATGCGGAGTATATCACCGGTGTCAAAGGAAATGGCGTTGTGTCATCCACATTTTCATTTATGAATAAATTCTGCGGCGCCATAGGCGCGTTTCTGGCCAGCTACCTGCTTGGTATATTTGGATTTGCCGCGAATCAGGAACAGACACAGACCGTATTGTTTATCATCGTTGTCTTAAGATTCGGAATCCCGATTCTAGGATATATTGCGTCGCTGCTTTCGATGCACTTCTACGAGCTGACAGATGAGAGAAACATGGAAATCAGGCACGCTTTAGACGAACGGGCACAGTTATAAAGAGGAGACAACGGATGAAAAGACCAAATATATTACTGATTACCACAGATCAGCAGAGATACGATACCATCTGCGCCATGGGATATGATTTTATGGAGACCCCCAACTTAGATCTGCTGGCCGCGGAAGGCTGCTGCTATCCCAATGCATTTTCCAGCAATCCCGTCTGTATGGCGGCCAGGCACCAGATCATCACAGGCCTGACGGCCAGGTATCACGGATTTGACGACAACTATTTTGAAAGTGATCCAAAGATGATCCCTTACGATCTCCCGACGCTTCCGCAATTGCTGTCCGATGCAGGTTATGATACGATTGCGATAGGAAAGATGCATTTTCAGCCGTGCAGAAGGCATAACGGATTTACGAAAATGGAGCTGATGGAAGAAATCCCGCGATACTTAGAGGATGATGAATACACGAAGTATTTAAAAGAAAACGGGTATGGACATTTGCAGAGTCCCCATGGAGTGCGCCATCTGTTATATATGCTGCCTCAGAGGTCCCTGATTCCGGAAGAGCATCACGGCAGCACATGGGTGGCAAAAAGGAGTATTTACCATCTGCAGGAAAATGCGGGAAAGAGACCATTTTTCCTGTGGAGCAGCTTTATAGCGCCTCATCCGCCCTTTGATGTACCGGAAAAATGGGCGGATCTCTATAAAGGAAAAGAGCTTCCTCCGTTAAAGGAGTCGAAAACTCCGATTTCCGAGATTGCAGAATGGAAAAAGTATGTTGCAGACTATCCCAGGGAATCTTATCTTCGAAGAGCAAGAGAACTCTATTATGCGTCTGTCTCATTTGTAGATTATAATATCGGTAAAATCATTCAGCAGCTGAAGGATATGGGAGAATATGATAACACCCTGATTCTCTTTACAAGCGATCACGGAGAAATGTTAGGGGATCACGGAACCTTCCAGAAGATGCTTCCGTATGACGGCTCTGTAAGGATTCCATGGATTATGAGGTATCCGGACAAGATAAAAGCCGGAAGTAATGACGACAGATTCGTTGATATCAACGATATTCTTCCTACTGTTCTGGACGTGGCGGGAGTTTCCTATCCAAATCCTGAGAGATTGCCGGGCGAATCGATTTTCGCTGAGGATGGGAGAAAGGACAGAACGGTGGAATATGTGGAACACAGCCACGGAAAGCTGCGCTGGATAAGCCTTATAACGAAGAACTATAAATACAATTACTACTATGGAGGCGGTCAAGAAGAACTGTTTGATCTGGAAACTGATCCGGATGAAACGACAAATCTGCTTTATCATGACCCGGACGCCGAAACGCTCGTGGTCAAAGAGAAGTTAAAATCTCAGCTGACCGCATTTGAGGCGCAGTATGGACTGAAAGGTTACGTCGAAAATGGCCAGTTTGTGGAACAGGAGGAATTCAAGCGGTTCAAGTATCATGAAAATAACCCGCCGCTGTTTTCCAAGAGACAGGAAGGTGACTATATGAGCCTGGAGGAGGAAGTAAAACGGGCGGTGGCTCATGAAAGCGTCGTGAAGCTGGAAGAGCTGGATATCCCTTATTATACGGAACGGGGCGTTCTTAAAAGAGAGGAATTGTTGAGAGACAGCGGCCGGGAGAAGTTTTGAACGGCTGGCAGAATCTTTGACAAGGAGACATTAGATGAGAAAAAATTTGTTATTCCTGATGGCAGACCAGTTTGCCTACGATGCACTGGGTTACATAACTCCAGGCATCCGGACGCCCTGTCTCAATCAATTGGCAAAAGAATCCATACGGTTTACGAACTGTTATACAAACGCACCTTTGTGTATGCCGGCACGGGCGTCGCTGGCGACGGGCCTCTATCCCGGAGAGCTGGGGATTGATGACAATTTCTGTGCCGGTCTGACGCCGGAATCGAAGACCTGGATGCAGAAGATTCGGGATACAGGATATGAGACCTCTCTTTTCGGAAAAGCGCATCTTCATAAATTTGCCTCTGATTTAAGAGACATGGAATGGCAGACGAAAGGGTATGGCTACGACATCGTAGATGAGCTGCCGGGGCCGCGTACATATGGGATTAAAAAATCCAGCTACTACGATTACCTGAAGGAAAAGGGGCTGCTCGAGTGCTATTGCAGGGACATGGAGAAACGGTATGAAAAAGGCCACGTATATGACTGCAGTCCAACACCTTTGGAGGTAACCGATTATGCAGACGTGTATATCGCGGACCGTGCGGTCGAGTACCTGGAACAGGTTTCAAAGGAAAGCCCCTGGTTCTGCACCGTTGGCTTCGGAGGACCGCATGATCCCTGGGATACGCCGAAAGAATATGCGGATCTCTATCGGAATATGACGCCGCCGGCGCCCTTAAAAGCACCGTATTCCTTAAATCCCAATCGTCCGAAGGGAGTATATGATGAGATTTTAAATGGAAAATACGATCCCGGCCTCACTGAAGATGTGCGGAATATGACGGAGCAGGATATCATTGGACTGCGCCGCAGCTACTATGGCCATGTCACACTGATTGACGGCCAGATCAGACGGATCATCGGCTGCCTGGAAAAGCGCGGACTTCTGGAAAATACAGTGATTGTATTTACCGCTGATCATGGAGAACAAAACGGCGATTACGGACTTCTTTTTAAACAAACCTTTTTGGAAACCTCCGTGAGGATACCGTTGATGATTTCCATTCCCTCAGAAAATGGCCAGAGCATCCATACTCCGGTCGAGCTGATGGATTTAGGAGCTACGCTCTGCGATTTACTGGGAATTTCCCAGGAAACAGGACATTCCAGCTCCCTGCTGCCGCTTATGAGCGGCACCGGAAATGCCAAAAAGCGTGTGATATCACAGCTCTTCGGTGAGACGATGCTGTTGGAAGATTCATTTAAAGCAGTATTTAATCAGGCGGAGGAGATTTATCTGCTGTTTGATTTAAACAAAGATCCGAAAGAACAATTTAATCTGGCAGGTACACGGGAAGCTGCGGAGATAGAGAAAAAGCTTCGCTGCTCTTATGATGAGTGGAAATGGGAGAAATGAGAAGTAAAGGATACTGTTTAAAAACTGCAAAGGGATCCCGTGAGGCCTGTTCCATGCCTTCACGGGATCCTTTTGCAGTCAACCAAAGTTTTGTTAAATAAAGAGGTTCACATTCGAGTTTTCCGCATCGCCCAGATACGTCGCCACACCGGCAAACTCCACGCCGTCGATGATTTCTTCCTTCCGGATTCCCATGACATCCATGGACATGGTGCACGCCACCAGCTTTACGCCGTTTTTCATGGCCTGGTTCATCAGTTTTTCAAGGGAATCCACGTTTTTATCTGCCATGACCTTCTTCATCATTCTGGTTCCCATACCGCCCATGTTCATCTTAGAAAGCTTCAGCTTTCCGGCGCCCCGCGGCATCATGGCTCCGAACATCTTTTCAATCAGAGACTTCTCCACTTTGCGTTTCTCCGGTTTTCTTAAGATATTAAGCCCCCAGAAGGTAAAGAACATGGTGACCGGACTTCCCATGGCGACTGCGCCGTTGGCAATGATAAATGCAGCCAGCGCCTTATCCATATCGCCGTCAAATACTACCATCGTTTTTCCCTTAGGTGCGGGAAAAGCGGCGGGATTCGTCTCCTGCTCAGCTTCCCGGTTCTCCATTCCCTTACGGATCAGAACGATGCTCTCCTGCCCCTTCCGTTCTGTCCCCACCAGGGTGTTGCCGGTCTGTCTGCACCAGGATGCGATATCGCGGGAAAATCCCATATCTGTGGCGGAGACCTCCAGAATATCGCCATCTTCCATTTCACCGATCGATTCATGAACCTTCATGATCGGGCCTGGGCATTGAAGGCCGCAGCAGTCTACAATTTTCACGGATTTTCTCATCACTTCCCTCTCTTCCACCTGCTCTCCCTGATCCGGTTCTTCCCGGTCCTTTTCCTCGAAATCACGGTGATGCATGGACTTATAGAAGGAAATACCGCCTTCCAAAACCTTCACATTTTCAAATCCATTCTGTGAAAGGATTCTCGCCGCGTTATAGGATCTGACTCCAATGGCGCAGTATACGACAATCTGCTTCTCCCGGTCCAGCTCTCCCAGGCGTTTCCGAAGCTGCCCCAGCGGAATGTGGTACGAACCCGGTATATGGTACACCATCCGCTCCACCTCCTCGGCCACGTCGAGGACCAGCGGACGGTCACCCTCCGCCTCAGAGGCTGATAAGCGGTCCAGCTCGTCACAGCTCATAAATGATACGTAATGATTTAAAACATTTTCTGCTGTGAATCCCAGCATGTTGACCGGATCCTTGGCCGAAGAATAGGGCGGCGCGTAGGCCAGCTCCAACTCCTCTAAATCGCTGACAGATCCTTTCATCCTCATGACCGAGGCAATGGTATCAATCCGCTTGTCAGCCCCCTCCTGCCCCACGATCTGCGCGCCGTAAATCTCTCCGTTCATTCCAAATATCAGCTTCAGGATCAGGGAAACGGCTCCCGGATAGTAGCCCGCATGGGATTTCTGGTTAATCAGCACGGTTTCATAATCCGTCCCTTTCACCTTTCCCATGGATCTAAGCGTCTTTTCGTTCACTCCGGTGAGCGCCGCCGTATAGTCAAAGATTCTGGCGACCGAGGTTCCCATGGTTCCTTTGTATTCCTTCTCGTCTCCCACCAGAATATCGGCGCAGATTCTCGCTTCCTTGTTGGCCGGCCCCGCTAACGGAATCATCGTCTTTGTTCCGAGAACGTAGTGCTCCACCTCGATCACATCTCCCACTGCATAGACATGATCCGCAGAAGTTCTCAAATGAGAGTCCACCACAATGCCGCCGCGCTGATTTAAGGTAATCCCGGCCTCTTTCGCCAGGCTGCTGTTGGGGCGTACACCGATGGATAAAAGCACCAGATCCGCTTCTACGGTTTTGCCGCTTCCCAGTCTGATGACCGTATGGCCGTTTTCCCGCTCAAACGAGGACACACCGTCTCCCAGAACCAGTCTGACTCCGTTTGCGGTCAGATTCTCATGAAGCAGTTCCGCCATCTCAGGGTCGAGAGGCGCCATCACCTGGTTCTGCATCTCGATCAGCGTCACTTCCACCCCTGCATGGACCAGGTTTTCCGCCATCTCCAGGCCGATAAAGCCTCCTCCGATGACAGCGGCACGCCGCGGCTTCTTTTCCACCAGCACCTGCTTGATCTGATCCGTGTCCGGTATGGTCCACAGAGTGTGAATATCCGGTCCGTCAATCCCCGGAATGGGCGGTACCAGCGGTGATGATCCCGTGGCTATGACAAGATCATCGTACGATTCCTCGTACGTCTCTCCTGTCTTCTTATCCTTGATTTCAATGGATTTTCTGTCTGTATGGATGGCCGTCACCTCGCTCGAAGTCCTCACATCGATATCGAACCGGGCTTTCATGACCTCCGGCTTCTGTAAAAGAAGGGAATCCCTGTTTTTTATCACATCGCCTATATAGTAAGGAAGTCCGCAGTTCGCGTAAGAGATGTACTCCCCGCGCTCCAGCAGAATGATCTGCCGCTTTTCATCACGCCTTCTTAAGCGGGCCGCCGTCGTGGCTCCGCCCGCCACACCTCCGATAATTACTGTTTTATTTCCCATCACATGGTTCACCTCTCTGTTTTTATCATGAGGTAATTATAGCGGGGATACAAAATCATTTCCGTGATAAAGTCACATATCACGTTTTCTCCTGTGCTTCACTGTGCGATTCAACTCTCGAGTCAAAAACCCCGCCGCAATCGGCGGGATTTTTGACCCTCGCGGCAATCGCCAAATGGACGCGCCAGCGTGTCCGTTGGGCTCGTTGCTCGCGGGAATAAAGCAGCACACCGCCAATCGTCACGAATCCGCCTGCCACAGCCAGAATCGTCGGAATCTCGGCAAATAAAACCGCTGCGAATACGGCCGCCACCACCGGTTCACACAGCTTGGATGCTGATACGAAGGACGGGGACAGGAATTTTAGACACCAGCTGAAAATACTGTGCCCAAGAAGCGTGGAAAATACCGCCAGTAAAAGTCCCACCACCACGGAAGCCGCGCCGTACCCCGTAAAGGAAAGGCCGCTGACCGCCGTGGAAATGCAGAGCACCAGCGCACAGAACACATATACAATATACGTATAAACGGTCGTAGACATATGCTTTCTCGCCTCTCTGCCGATCAGTGTGTAGACAGCGGAGAACACGGCCGCCGCCAGAGCCAGCCCGTCGCCGGCCAGATGATTTCCGCCTGCGGAATAATCAGACAGTGCAATGAGCAGGCTTCCCGCTACCGTAACCGCAATACTTCCCACCGCGGCCTTTGAAAGCCGGCCTTTTAAGAACACGCAGAAGCCGAGTGCCACCCATATGACCTCGGTGCAGACGATCGCCGTGGAACTGGCTACCGACGTCTGGTTTAACGACTCGAACCAGGATGTAAAATGCAGTGCCAGGAAAATACCGCTGACCGCGCAGAGTGCCACCGTCTTCTTATCCGATCCCGCCAGTTCCCGCCTGATCTCCTTCTTTCCCAATACCACCGGAGTCATAAGCGCCACCGTCCAGAGCAGCCGGTAAGCCGCTGTTACCACCGACGGTGCCTCCGAATATTTCACAAAGATCGCCGACAGGGATATGCCGATGATGCCGATCACAATCATAATCATGGGATGCTTTTCTAAAAACTTCATTTTTATTCTCCTTCTGTGTGTCATGGAACACTGAATCCCAAAGAGCGCAAATGCTCCAAACCGGTTCTCTGATACTGGCATTCGGGAGCATCGTATTTTATCAAAAGACGTACCATTTTCTCTGCAAGCTTATTCTCCAGTTCGCTGTCCACAATCGGATGTTCCTGCCCAGGATCCATCTGAATATCGTAGATCAGGTTGGACTCCCCTGCGTTTTTATGTCTGTAGGATTCTGCCTCTATGCGCAGCTGCGGAATGGCCTTCTGATTCTCAATATAAAATCCAAGCTCTGCTTTTGTGAGCTGCTCCGGGGACAGAAAATCGTTAAAGCTGCGCGGCATCAATGTGTGATGATACAGCTTCGATCCCTCCGCCGGTTGGCGGCAATAGCTGTAACGCCCGTCAAATAAGTTGATATCTTTTCCAAAATACCCATACAGCACACTGTCCCGCAGCCGCTCCTCGCTGCCGTCCAACAGCGGGAGCAGGGAGCTTCCGTGTACATCAGGCGGTATCTGGGCTCCATGCAGTTCCATGATCGTCGGCATCAAATCCATTGTCGCCGTCAATGCAGGCACCCGCCGATGGCAATATGCAGTTTCCGGTGTGCAGATAATCAGTGGAATATGCGCTAATTCCTGATAATCAAACATATAGTTTTTCCCCCAGTAACCGTGCTCCCCCAACAGATGGCCATGATCGGTGGTGAAGATCACCGCGGTATCCTTCCACAGATCCAGCTCATCCATCTTATCTAAGAATTTACCAAGCCAGACATCCGCCATAGTCAAAACACCTGCGTAACTCCTGCGGATATGCTCTATGGCCTCCGGTCCTTCCTCTGTCTCCTGGTACGGAGGCCAGTCGAAGTGATACTCCCCTTCCCACTGGTCACCATACAGATCGGTATATTTTTTCGGACACACAAAGGGCTCGTGAGGATCAAACACTTCCAGGTGGAGATGCCAGTTATCCTCCCGGCAGTTATTTTCCAGGAATTCCATACCTCTCATAAAGCATCTCGGCGTAGGGTATTGGGTTTCATCCTCCCGGTCATAAAACTCCCGGTTTACCCAGTATGCCCTGCGGTTTTTACCTTTAAATTCCGGAACCTCCGGCTCCTTTACCAGCGGATGCCATCGGTCCCCCTCCTGCCCCCGCTCAAGCTCCCAGCTGTCAAACAAGGTATGATACGCCTCGCCGCCGCTATGAAAATAGTGGTAATGATCGGTTACCATGTGACAGTACGTCCCCTTTTGCTCACGAAGCTCTACCGGCATACAGGTATCCCACGGCTCAACAGGCCCCCACGGTGTCTCCAGGAAATTAAGCCGCCCAGTCATTAACTCTCTGCGGGCCGGCATACACGGCAGGGAACCCGCATAGTGGCTGTCAAATACGATACCACGGCTGGCAAGCCGGTCAATATTCGGAGTTTTCACCTTATCAAAGCCATACGAATTAAGATAATGCCGGTTCAGGGAATCCATCAACAGAAATATTGTCTTCATAATTTTCCTCCTTCATCCTACTCACCAAAAACGTTCTTCCCCCTGCGGAATAGTATGTATTGCGTCTTCTCCACACTCTGCCTGCGGTAAAATTTATATATATTCTACTGTCAGAAATATGCTTTTTGCTTTCCCGGCACGGGGATGCTTCTAAAACAAAAAGGAGCTTTCTGTCGTTTCTGACCATACAGATTCCATTATACATAAGTTCATTTCCATTGTCCATCATAAGGCATCTGTTAAATCCCAGCCATCTGATCCGGCCCCTGACCGAAAATTCTGTTCCGCCATGTCTAGTATAACGTATAGCGTAATTAAAAAGGGATCTGCCGCACTTTCTTTCCGTGCGGCAGACCCCATGTATTCATACCGTTATTCTGTTAATTATCAAGATACATCTGCATCGGATAGGAAAGATACCGTAATTCTTCCAGCTTCTCCACCGTTACATATCCGGCCGGTGCATTTAATATAGTAGGAATTCTGTTGACCACGGTTGCACACGTATGCTCCACAGTCGCCGGTTTTGTTACATAGAATGTGGTATCCGGCTCACCGATGATCTTCCAGTCACACATATCTCCGTCATCTGGTCCGTAAACCTTGCCGATACACTGTGTCTCAATCACCGGTCCCTGGAAGGTTTCTGTGGTAACGACTGCGCTCATGCCGATGCAGTTGCCCTTCGGAATCGTCTTTCCAAGTGTTGCGGAATAAAGGTCGGTATCATAGAAATACGGTACACATTTCTGGCTCTGGGATTTGATGGTCCAGCCCATCTTGTTGCACAGCGCCTCGTTGGAGTTCCATACGTAAGCCGGTTCCAGCGTCGTCGGGTGTGCGATCTGGGCTTCAAACTCTTCCGGTGTAAGTCCTGCTCCGTGAGCTTCCGCCAGGGCCAGACCGTAATCTTCCACGTTATAGCTCACCGCGCCCTCGATCTTATCGATGCGGTGCACGCCGCCTGCTACACAGCCGATCATGTTGATCCAGTAAATATCCTGCATACCGGCGCCTACGATGGTGCAGCCGTTTTCTTTTGCAAGCAGGTCCAGTTTATTGGTAATGGAGGAAGCGGTTGTCCACGGGTAGATCGCTTCTTCACACGTAGTCACAACGTTAATGCCTCTGGAAACACACTTTTCAAAATGAGAATAACAGTCATCCATGAAACTGAAAAGCGTCACTATCGCGATATCAGCGTCGCACTCGTCTAAAACCGCATCCGCATCGTCTCTGATTGTCACACCAATCTTAAATCCCAGTTCTGCGAATTCGCCGACATCCATTCCAACTACTGCCGGATTCACATCGATAGCACCTACGATTTCCGCGCCCTTCTCGTATAAATAACGCAGGATGTATTTTGCCATCTTGCCGCAGCCATACTGTACTACACGAATCTTCTCATAATTCATCATAAAAACGCTTCCTTTCTTATAAAAAGTCGACAGTTTCAGGGCCATGCCCCATTTGTTGGTTTCATTATAAGGCTTATATACGGTATCAGGTCAATTGAGCAGTATCACCAAATCGGATCTGGCTGAAATGCCGGATTCATGCGCAGTTTCCGCAGTCTTACCCCATCCGGATCGGCACCTGGAGGCGCAGAAACATCCCGCGCTCCGTGTAATCCAGAGGCATTTCTACAATCACCTCGCAGATATAGTCTCCGGTCACGGTATAATGCTTCTCTTCGATCTCTACCAGCAGCCGGTCGATGTACTCCTTTTCCTTCTCAAACCGGTCACAGTAGATGCAGAGATAGGGGCTGGGCGGGATCACCGTTATGAGCTCCTCGTCCACGTACTCCCGGTCTACAAACACGAATACCTCCGCAGAATAGAGACGCCGCTTCATGAAATTCTCTCTCCGCAGGATGGTACCCGCGTTGGCGAAGAAGAACGGCGAGATGGCGTGTGCGGCCATATCCTCTTTCAAATCCCGAAGAATACGCTCATACTCATCAATTTCATAGTCATAAAAGTTCACATTCGTGTTCTTTACGTACATCTGGCGCTTTGGAATATATTCCAGCACGATCGAACCGTCAGGCGGAGCCGCCTCATACCGCTCGTAACTGTCCAGAGTCCGCTCAATCGCCCTTTTCTGTAAATTCAGCTCCTCGATTCTGCGGTCAATGGCATCCCGGTTTTCCACCAGCAGCTGTTTTAAACGCCCGGTGTCCCATTTTTTCATATGGACCCGGATTTCCTTCAGCGGCATCCCCAGAGCCTTCATATACTGGATCATATCCAGCTGGGCGCTCTGGCGGATGTCATAATAGCGGTAGCCGTTTTTTTCGTCCCGTCCCAGAGGTGAGAGCAGGCCCTCCCGGTCGTAAAGCCGCAGCGTCTGCTCCGAAATATGGTTCATTCTGGCCATCTGGCCAATCGTCATCTTTTTCACATCCAGATTTGTCAGTTTTATCATTTTTCACAATCCTTATTTAAAAATTACGCCGTGATCTATCTTTATTATACAAAATAAACCTTATACCTGCAATAATGTTTTTGATATTTTTCTGACAATCTTTATCATATCTGTATCTGCATGGATCGGAATCCTACGACTGGCTGCAATGGCTTACTCGCCTTGATCTACGGAATATATTGGCCTCAATGCACGAAATATATTCGTCTCAACTCACGGAATTTATTCGCCTCGACGCCCTGGCCTCCGATCAGTCCGCCGGTTCTTTTCTCAGCTGCCATAAAGGAAACGGCGGCGATGCCAGCGGCCGCATTGCGATGGACAGGAGCAGCGTTGTGTTATCGGCGGCGGCCACCGGATCAGATGATAAGGTACCACAAGATCGGCAGCGGTGAATGATCTCCCACCGTCCATCCTCTCTCGCCCACACACCGGCTGGCTCCAGAACACCTCTGCATAGCGATGCCCCATCTCCCGGCCGGTCCTCATCGGTGTGAACGCCGGACAGGCAGTCAGGACAATGCCTGCGTTTTTCTCTGTCCAGGTTCACTGGGGAGCCGCATACCTGACAGCGGCTGTTTGCCTTTGCTGCTGATTCTGCGCTTTTCGTTCCCTCTTCTTCCGCCTCACCCGGCCGGCAAAGCGGCGCATACAATGGCTTCATTGCAATCTCCATCAGCAGATACATGTTATCATCCGCGGCTATCCGGTTCGAGCTTAGGGTTCCGCAGGATCTGCATTTGTGAATGACCGCCCATTCGCCGTTCTTTTTCACCCACACACTGACAGGCTCCATCATTCCCTTACAGAGCGACGCCCTGTCTCCCGGCTGGTTATCGGCATGAATGCTGGTCAGGCAGTACGGACAGTGGTTGCGGTGGCTGCTTCCCGCGTCTTCCGGCGCGATCAGCCTTTTGCAGGCCCGGCAGGTAAATGTCTCCGTGCACGGTTCAATTCTGTAATCTGCATTTCTTCCTGACTTCTGCATTTTCGAGATGCTCTTGTGCCACTGGCGTTTTTCCTTCAGATAGCCGGCCTTATCGTCGGCAAACCTCGCTTCCGTAAGCAGCTTCAAATAGCTCTCCCACCGTTTTGCAGGAAGTTCGCCGCTTTGGATGGCCGCCTTGACTGCACAGCCCGGTTCCCTTTGATGGCGGCAGTCATTGAATCTGCAGCGTCCTAGATACTGTTCCACATCGGCGAAGCTCTGCCCCAGCCCTTCGCTGACATCCCACATGCCAAGTTCCCGCATCCCCGGTGTATCAATAATTATAGCTCCATTCTTTAAAAGGACCAGCTGCCGGTGACTGGTCGTATGTCTGCCGCGCCCGTCTTTTTCCCGGATCGCTCCCGTTTCCATAATCGTTTCTCCGGCGAGGGCATTGACCAGCGTCGACTTTCCCACCCCGGAGGAACCAAGGAAGACTGTGGTCCGGCCCGGCTTCATATATTTTGAAAGTTCGGAAATCCCCTGGCCAGTTTTCGCACTGACCGCATATACATCGGCACCGGCGGCTATTTTTTCAGCCGCAAGCACGTGGACAGCCGGGTCTTTTGCTTCGTCCGCCTTCGTGAGAATCACCGCAGGGGTCGCTCCCGACTGCCATGCCAGTGTCAAATACCGTTCCAGCCTCCGCGGATTAAAATCCCGGTCCAAAGCCTGCATGATAAAGACATAATCAAAGTTGGCTGCAACGGCCTGTTCCCCGTATCCCGACGAGGACGGATCCAGACGCGCAAAATACGTCTTTCGCGGAAGCGTCTTTAATATCAGACTTTCACTGCCCTCCTGCCAGTTTACAAGCACAAAATCCCCTGTGGCGGGGACATTCTCATTACCGCCGTAGTATTCTCCCGTCTTTAAACGAGCCAGTCCCGTTCCCCTGTCACAGACGATTTCAAAATGGGAGCGGTGAACTGCTGTCACTCTGGCAGGAATTCCTGTCCCGCAGTCAATCGTATCCGCTTTCTGGTATCCATATTGTTCTATATTCATTTCTGTCAGCCTCCGTATTACTTCGTTTCTCATAAAAAAATCCATTCTCTCTCATTGTTTTTTCTCCTTCTGATGCTCATTACTTTCCTCAAAACAGACGCAAAAATCCCGCGGAAACAAACCTTCCAGTCTGTCTCCGCGGGATTATTCTGTCATGCCGCCCGTTTAAAAATGGGTACAAAAAAAGACACGCCAGACGTGTCCTGCAAAGCGCACAGCGCGACAGTATTCACGAAAGGTAGTGGATCACGCCACAAAACACCGGTATTCTCTCCGGTTTCCTGCTGCGCTCCGCCGTATTCTGTTTTAGAGGAAAGCTGCCTTTTCTACCGATAACATGCACTACACTCCTTCTAATCTTCTTTTTTAAGAATTATTTTTTTTATCATACATGATATGATGGGAAAAAGCAAGGACTTTTTGGATTCAGTCCCTGCTTTACTCCCTGCTTTTTACGCAATCCCATTCAACTCCTGATACAAGTCCTTCGCATAACTGTCCGTCATCCCGCACACATAATCGGTAACCAGCAGAAGTCTCAGATACAACTTCTCCTCCTCGCTCTTCCCATCCGAACAGATAAAATACAGCTTCTTGTAATTATCGGAGATGAGCGAGACCAGTTTCTCCTGTACCGCGCTCTGTTTTCTTCCCGTATCGAAATAAAGCACTGCATCCACAAACTTATCCAGAAGGAAATTGAAAATAGTCTCCGCCGCAATTTCCAGCTTCAGGATCGGTTTGGATACGAACGCATACCGGTAGGCGATGTCTCCCAGCGCCTCCATGAGAAGCTGCGCATCCGTACCCGCGGTCAGCTCCTTCTTATACGTTCCCGCCATAATCTCTTGATAATTGTTGGTAAAGCCTTCCGTGGCCCCGCCGATCATCTGCCCCTGCATGGTGACCACCCAGTTCTGGACCGCATATAAATCCGGGCGGCTGTAGCCCTTACTCACGGCCCGGTTGTATTTGTCCGTCAGCCATGACACCATATCACGATACCGTTCATTCTGACTCTCTTTTTTATACTCCGTCAGTTCCCGGACCAGCTGCTCGAAGGTCAGGCAGTTCTTCTTCACCGCATCCTCAATATCCGCAGTGGCATAGGCGATATCGTCGGCCGCCTCCAGAATAAATGCCAGCGGATGCCTGGCCCCGTTCGTCCCGCAGGAAGCCTGAATATCGTCAAATGCCTCCCGGTCAGCATAGAAATACCCCATCTTCTTCGTCTTGATGTTTCCGCTGTGCTTATCCACCTCCAGAGACGATCCCGGATACTTAATGATAGAAGCCAGAAGCGCCTTTGTTAGATTCATGCCGTGCTCGTCCACCAGGAAATGCAGCTTGGTCACCACCCGGAGCGCCTGGGTATTTCCCTCAAAATGATAGAAATCTTCCACCATCTGGCGGTTCAGCACCTCGTCAAGCGGCCGCGCCTCCTCCTCCCCGCTCCTCTGAAAGCGCAGCTCGGGAAGTCTCCTCTTAAACCAGTCCTGAATGGCGGTCTCTCCAAAGTGACCGAAAGGCGGATTACCAATATCGTGAATCAGCCCGGCACACTGTAAAATATCGCACATGGCCAGTGCGTGCTCCGGCAGAAACGACTCATCCTTAATCACGGTCCGGATGCTGGCGGAGATATTCTGCCCCAGCGACTTTGCAAATGACGATACCTCCAGCGAATGTGTCAGTCTGGTCCTGATAAAGTCGCTGCGGTCCAGCGGAAATACCTGCGTCTTATCCTGCAGGCGGCGAAATGACGCGCTTCCGATGATGCGGTGGTAATCCTTTTCAAACTCCGTCCTTAAATCCGTTCCCGTCGGTCTCTTCACCAGACTCCTGATTCTGTCCTCACATAACAGTGTACTCCATTCCATGGTATACCTCCTAAAAAAATAGCCACCCGCCGGCAGGCTCAGTGACTATTTTTGTTGATTTTCCGTAACAGTTCAGACATCCGCCGTCTGAACTGTTACAATTTCCAACTTCATTTCACGTTTCCGAAATGAACCTTTTTCTGCACTTATTATAATCGTATACAGAATCAGCTGTCAACTCTATTTCAGGATCTTCCTGCCGCCCTTTCTTCCGCCGCACAGCGCGAAGTGCGCATCCCCCGGAGGGTTTTTATTTCGCAGGCTGTACCTTACTGTGAAATAAAAAAACGAGCGATGCCGCCGCCATGACCGCAACGGTTCCGGCTGCCGCCGGCCATGATACTTCCATGAGTTTCACCATAACCGGCGTTGCAAAAAATACCCCCGTGTAGTACAGCAGGTTTACAACCGCCATATAGTAGCCAACTGACTCCTTTCGCTTTGCGATGGCGGGCACCATGCAGAAGATGGAGGTCATCACAAGTCCGCCTGGGAATACAGCGCTGGCCAGCACATGAACCACGTACGTTCCGGGTGTCAGGATCAGCATGGTGAGTCCGGCAATAACGGTTCCCACGGCTCCAACCATGGCCGCACGGCAGGGATTTCCGGTCTTTTCCGCCAGAATTCCGCATACGATACAGGCCGGAATGCCAAACAGGCCATTCAGGCTGGAATAGAAGTTGGCCTTCTCCGGCGCCAGATGGTAGTAGCCGGTAAAAAGCAGCGGATAACAGGTGATAAATCCAAACAGGATAAACGCCATAAGCATCTGAGCCGCGCCCAGGCTCATGAGACGCTTGTCCCGAAACGCTTCACGCACCATAGCTCCCGTGGAAGACGCGGCCGTATTACCATCGTTCTCCCGGTTCCTGCTTCGGTCCGGAATTGGCTTTTCCTCCAGAGTCAAAACCCCCACTGCGAGCAGCGGAGTTTTTGACCCTCGCGGCAGTCGCCAAATGGACGCGCCAGCGTGTCCGTTTGGCTCGTTGCTCGCGGGGATAAACGCCAAAACCAGAATAAGATCTACAGCCGCCAGCGCCGCGCCGATCCACCACAGCGTCCTCACATTCCATCTCTTAACTACCATCAGAGCGCCGTTCAGCGTGATAAAATTGCCGACTGCTGCAAACGTATTGAAAATTCCCGTGGCGGTTCCTGCGCCGCCGTGGGGAAACCAGGTGTTAATCAGATCGATGCCAACCATGATGATCATGGCGTAAGCCACACCTTCCAGCAGCCTTCCGGCCATCAGCAGGGGATAGGCCCCTGCCACGGCCCCCACTGCATTTCCGGCAAACAGACAGGCCATTAAAAGGAGCAGGAGACGCTTTGCTCCCATCCGCTCCATCAGAGCCGCTCCGGGTATCGCCAGCACGATGCCGGCGACCGTGAAAAATGACATCAGTCTGGCAGCAGCGCCCATGGAGATGGAAAAGCCCTGGGCCACCTGCTCCATAACTGCCGAGACCTTTAGCTGGGACACACTGACAGTCACGGCGCAGCACTGGAGGATCAGAAAACGAAACCATGGATTCTTCTTCATAGCCGCCTCCTAAAACCGGTAGATTCCGGTTTCACCGCCCAGAATATCGAGGGCGATCCTGCATGCCCCGTATGCCGCGTCACGAACCGCCACAGTCACCGTCACATTAGAGTATTTCTCCAGAAACCGTTCCTTAAAGAGTTCAAAATGATACGGATTTTTCACGATAGCGCTCCCCCATGCCCCGACTGTAAACTCCGGTTCCCGCCAGATTTCAAGCTTCTGCACCACCGAATCCGCCAGTTCAAAGGTCAGCTCCGCCTCGGTGCGGGTGATTTCCCCGGCATTTTCATCGCCTTCCCGCAGTGCCTTCATCACGACCGGTCCCAGTTTTAAAAAGCCGGTGTTCTCCCGTTCGATTCTCTGGCAGATGCGGATTAAATCCTTGGGCCCGCTGATTCCAAGCTCCTGATTCAGCAGGTCGTAGAGCAGCGTTCGCTCTTTCCTTCCATCCAGGACGCGGCTCATGTACTCCAGCGCTTTCAGATTAAGCCATGAGCCGGAGCCCTCGTCCCCGAAGATGCAGGGAGGCCATCCGCCGCTGCGCTCCGTCCTGCCGCCGCCATTCCGCCCAAATGCGATGGAGCCGGTTCCTGAGATCACTACGACGCCCGTTCCTCCGGTCACCGCATAGAGGGCCACCTCGGCATCATTGACACACAGGGCAGGACAGGAAAATCCCGGAAGCAGCCGGTAGATCTCCTCCACCTCCTGCCGGTCCTCTTCGCTGTCAATGCCGGTGGTCCCGCAGACGATCGCCCGGCAGTCCGGTTTCGCCAGCCCGGCCTGACCGATGCACCAT
This sequence comes from Hungatella sp. L36, assembly GCF_014288035.1. Classification (NCBI taxonomy): domain Bacteria; kingdom Bacillati; phylum Bacillota; class Clostridia; order Lachnospirales; family Lachnospiraceae; genus Hungatella; species Hungatella sp. L36. The sequence goes on from NZ_JACOPC010000005.1 coordinate 116,850, forward strand.
TCCAAATTGTCCTGAATGGTGCGAACCGCCTCATTTCTGGAAAAACGGTACAGCCCCGCCGGATGCCCTTCGTACTCCGCCAGTTCCTTTCCGTCCATTCCCACCGCTTTCACGAGAAATTTTGTTCCCCCAGAGTCAATTCCTAATACGTAATCCATATCGTCACCTTATTTACCATTCCTGTATTTTGTTGGACAGAGCGCTGTATACTCGTCGTACAGGGGCGACCCATCCACAATGCCTAGATATCCCTGGACCACAGCGGCAAGGTACTGGGGAATCACCACGATTTCGAAGACTTCCGTGTACATGGCTCCCGTCTTTTTGATCCTTAACGTCTTTTCGTCTGAATCCCCCTCCTCGTCGGTAATCAGGAAGGTGTATTCGGAGTACTTGCTCTGACACTCTGCCAGCCGCTTGAAACGCTCCCGCTCTCCCAGCTTTCCTGAGAGAAAGAGAAATGCTCCCGTGTGATCGTCCACCGCGAGGATCGGGCCGTGTAAATACTCCTCAAACTCATAGCTGAATGCGGGATATTTAATGGTTTCCAGAACCTTTAAGCAGCCTTCCTTTAATGCGGCCGCTCCCGTTCCATGGCCGATAAAGATGTACTTTTCAATCTCCTTAAGCTTCTCCTTATGATCGGCCGCCCATCCGGAAATGGCCTCCATATTGTACCGCATATGGGATATCCCTGCTAAAAGTCCGGTGCGGACAGCAGCGTATCTCTCTTCCCCGATGATCCCGACGGCCCTCGCCGCCTCCATGGCCATCAAGTACAGGATCATGACCGACGCCGTATAGCCCACGGTCTTCGGTCCTACCGGCTCTTCCCCGCATCCGATAATCATGTGGTGAGGGCTTCGCGCCGCGATCTCACACGTCTCTTCCCCCGTAACCGTAATATACGGATATGCCGCCATCTCCTCCATCGCCTTTAAGGTGTTGGTCGAGGAACCGCCCTGAGACAGAAACACCAGCAGCGGCCGTTCTCCGCGGATATTATGTACGTAGGACGACGGCATGGAAATCACATCGATATCCAGCATCTCTTTCATAAAGGAGACTGCCGTTTCCTCCGCATTTAAGGAAGTGCCGCTTCCCACCAGATATAAGTGGGTCGGGCTGACCTCCTTATACAGCTTTACGAAGTTCTCCGTAAGCGGCAGGCTGTTCTTTAAACACGCCTCCAGGACCTCCGGCTGTGTCTTCCAGTATTCTACAATATGCGCATTGCTCTCCATAATGGGTTTCTCCTTTATTAAATAAGATTTAGATCTTTCGCTTTTCTTAACGCCAGTATTTTGTTGTTCACATCCATTTTCTGGTAGATATTTTTGACGTGGTACCGCACCGTGGCGATGGAAATATAGATCTCACCGGCGATTTCCTCGTGGGTATAGCCCTCGTCCAGCAGCTTTAAAATCTCCAGCTCCCGGTCCGTCAGCGATACCTCGCAGGCGTGAAAAAGCTTCAGCTGGCTGCTGTACCGCCTGCAGGCCTCCAGCACCTCCCGGATATAGGGATTCTCTTCCCGTTTTAACAGCGCCTCCAGCATCAGCCTGACATGGCCCGTATTCTCGGCAAAAGGCATGATGAGATGGTCTTTCTCCGCCAGCTTAAGCGCCTCTTTCAAGATCTCCCCGCCCCTGGGGCGGCTCTCTAAATAGCTCTTCGTCACAGACTCATAAATCATGAAATAAATCCGGATCAGGTGGTACTGGAACGGCTTTAGGAAGGTGGAAAAGGATTCGCAGAGGGAGTCCAGTTCAATGTATTTTTTTCCCAGCAGGAGGCATTTTCCATAGACCACATAGAAAAATCCGGTTCCCTGAAAGAGGAAATTTCCCTTTTCGATATCCCCTTTCCTGATCCACTCCGGAATGCTGTCCACCCTTCCTAAGCATCCGTTAATATAGGCGCCGCACAAATCAAAGGTGGTGTTTAAAACCGGGTTGTTGGCCGCGATCACCTCGTCCTTTAACGTACTGTTCGAAAGGATCCGGTCCCTGCTGCTCCCCTGTATCAGATTCAGACGGTCCAGCACCAGCTTGGAAGAAATCATGATGCCCAGCTGCTCCGCCGCCTTCGCCTTAAAATACGCCTTATAGGCGTGAAGCTCCGCCTGCTCCCATGCTCCCGTCTCCAGCGCAGCCTCGGACGCAGCCAGGGAGTCGCAGCCAATTCCGCAGCCGTCGGTGGATTCCGCAAAGCTCATCCCCTGGGTGCAAAAGGCGTCCCGCACCTCCGCCACACTTCCCTGCTCCTTCACGTATCCCATCAGCATACAGGGAAGCCCGTAGGTAAATTCCGTCTCCTTGGTCACGATGCAGGAACAGCCGCCGCCGAAATATTCCGCGCCCTTTCTGGCATATTCCGCCATGACCGCGATGTCGTTAAAGGAAATCCGGCTCCGCACCATGCAGATTTCTCCCAGAACCATTTCCCGCATCTCATCCCTGCACTCAGAACCGCGGCAGTATTCCTCCAGCCGGTCGAGGCAGAGCTTTACCCGGGGAATGTAGTTGCGCTTCCTGTCCATGGCACAGGCCAGCAGGTATTTTAAATAGGCGAACGGATACCGGTAGCACAGCTCCTTGCCGGCCTTTTCAAACACCTGGCGGATATTTCCGCTGCTCCAGATTCCCTTGTCGTTCTGGGTATCCTGGTTTAAAATGGAGAGAATCTCCTCCAGCTCTCCCGCCCGGTACAGGCATTCAAAGGCTTTGGAGTACTGGCCGTCGGCCAGCAGCCACTGCCCGCTCTTTCTGTAAACCTCCGTAAAATCCACCCGGTCGATCAGGGCGCGCTCGTAGATGTAGTCTCTTAATATATTTCTCAGCCGGTACGTGTGGCCGGGTTCATGAAAGACGAAAAATACACTCTTGCTGATGAGCATTTCGAAGGCGTCGTAAAGCTCCGAATTATCCAGCACTGCGGCCGCCATGCGCTTCGTAAAGGATGACAGGACCGACAGCCGCCACAGAACCTCCTTTTCCGCCGGGCTTAAGTCATGGTAGAAGTTCTGTTCAATGATGTCATCTGCAGTGGCACTCTTGCCCACGGGAAGTCCCTGCTTGATTCCCTTTGCGGTGATATAAAGCATGGATTCCCATCCGTCGGTAATCTGGTAGACCCGCTCCCGTTCTTCCTCGCTCATCCGGCATTCCATGAAATCCAGGTACTGGAACACCTCTTCCCGGTTGAATTTTAAGGATTTCTCCGTGATAGTGAAGCACAGCTGCTTCTGGTATAAATCCGCCGCATCCAGTTTTGCCAGTTCCCTGGTGATGAGCACGATATGAAGGCCGGAAAGCCGCTCCCGGACGATGGCCTTTATCAGATCAAATACGCTGTTTTCCTCAATTGTGTGAAAATCATCGAATACGAGAATCAGATGATTTTTATAATCATAGTCCATGAGAACGTCTAAGAGCGCGTCGGTTTTAAAGCAGTCATAGGGAAATCCGATGGCAGAAAACCGCGCCGCCAGGTCCTCATTCACCTCGTTTAAGGCATCGCACAGTCTCGCCCACAAATAGTCGGCTTCCCCCTCCGAGCCTGCCAGGGAGACCCAGACGCAGTCCGCCTCAGTGGTGTCTAAATACTCCCGCACCGCCACAGTCTTTCCATATCCCATGGGGGCGTGAACGATGGAAAGAGGATACCTCTCGATATTCTCCATTTTCACTAATATTCGTTTGCGTTCAATATATTTGGAAGCCATATCATTTCACCCGTTTCAGTTTCCAGCCCATGGCATTTAAATACCAGCAGGCATGGGGAAGCCACTGCTCCGCCCATCTCCAGTTGTCGTCACATTCCGCGGTGGGGACCATGATAAACTCAAGCCCCTTGTCATCCGCTTCCCGCGACGTGATTCCGTTACAGATTCCCCCCGGACTGTTCATGAAATCATACTGGTTCCGGAAGAAATACTGAATGTTGTTTCTGCCAAAGCCGTCGATCATACAGCTGTCGAAGGGATTGCATCCCATGATCCAGTCCAGCTGGTGCCCGGCAAACTTACGGAGCGCACCGGACATTTCCCCCGCTTCCTTCTGCCAGGAAAAACGGAGTGCCGCCGCGGCCAGAGATGCGATTCTGGCATTTTCCCCCTGCCACCAGGGCGCCGCCTTCGTATCGTGAGGAAAGAAGTACCGGCTGGTCTCTGTCTCCCCCATCTTCTGTGTAAATGCCGCGTATCCAAACGGTTTCCCACTGATGGAAAGCACATGGACAAACGCCTGTGCCACCAGGTCCATCGCCTCTTTTCTCCGCATTTCCTCCGGTTCCAGACTACCGTATTTCATCATGGCAATGAGAGGAAATCCCTCATCAGAAGGATGGAAATACAGTTCTCCCTCCCTGGCCGTGAACCAGACGCCCTGCTCCATAGAGACAGCGCTGTCCTTCATCCCGCGGAAAAATCGTCTGCACTCCTCTAAGTATTTCTCAGAGCACGTGGCCTCATACAGCTCGGCTGCCGCCGCCAGGGCACAGTACCGGTCCAGGAAATTCCAGGTTCCGTCGCTGGAATACTGTTCGTTGTGCTCCGTCATATACTGAAAGGACTCTTCCGCCGCCTGCAGATACCGGCCGCAGGGATACTCCCCCGAAGCACCGTTATGCCGGGCAGCGGAGGCCAATATCGCGGCCGCCAGTCCGGCTCCGCTTCGCATACACGTCTCATAATGCTTCTCTTCAATGGTCTCTGCCAGGTAGCTTTCATCCTCTTCATGCCCGCTGAACCGGAAATACTCATAGTCCACCGAACGGCGCTGTTCCTCGGAAAACGCCTCCCCCCGGTCCACCGATCGGATAAATCCGCCGCCTTCGCGGTGAAGTCTCATCGCATAATCCGCGCCCCAGTACGCCTCGTCGAGAAGCTCCTTCTTTAAGATTCTGCAGTCTCTTAGCTCCTCTTTTTCCATCCGGTCCGCAATATCGAAACAGACATAGGAAGGCAGAAGGGACTGCATGGGGTTATAGACAGCCGTGTGGGACAGCTGGGTCAGATGGATTCCAAAGTCACCGGTGGCGTCATACCAGCCTCCGTGTAAATCCAGAGTCCCCTCCCTCGCCCCCGCAAACGGCACGTTCCGGTCGGCCTTCATCCACTCACCGGAAGACCGCTCCCCCTTTAGATAAGCTCTGGATGCATTCACCATGCGAAGGTTCAGGAAATCGCCGGTGACCGTGATGATCTCCGATCGAAATGCCTTTCCACCGGCATATCCGGCAAGCCGGTACGTCCCCTCCCGTCTGACATCGGAAAAGTCCAGGACGCAGTAGCAGCCCTCCGACCAGTCCGGGATCCGTTCCGGGCCGCTCACCGCCGCGTGATGCCGTTCCCCGTTATCCGCTTCCAGCCAGGCGGTTATCTCCGCCGCCTCCTGTTCCAGCTCCAGAACTGCTGTTTTATAATCCGTCTCGTCGAATCCAATATGATTGACAAATACTCTCATCCAAACTCTCCTTTTTTCACTGCAGTACCGTTTTATCCTTTTACCGCACCCGCGGTCAGCCCCTTGATGACCATTTCCTGGGACATCATATAGAGGATGAGAACCGGGATCACCGTGATAAAGATAGCCGCCATCATGGCGCCGTAATCCGTGCCGTGCATGTTGCTGACCATAGTCAGTATCACGCAGACAGGCTTCAGCTTCTGATCGGATATGTAGACCAGGGACGTAATCAGGTCATTGTAGGACCAGATAAATACCATGATTCCCACGGTTGCAAACATGGGCTTCGACAGCGGCACCGTGATGTGCTTTAAGACCTGAAACGGTCCCGCGCCGTCGATGATGGCCGCCTCATCCAGTTCGTTTGGAAGGGAGCGCATATAGGACGACAGAAGCATGATGGCGAAACAGAGATTGCCTGCCACCTGGGGGACGATAACCGCCAGGTACGTTTCCCGGATCGGAAGGCGGCTTACCGTAACGAAGTTGGGGATCATAGTTGCAAATGCCGGAACCAGAAGACAGGCTACCATGCCGGCCTCCACCACCTTTCCGACTCCCGAATCGAACCGTCCCAGACCAAATGCAGCCAGGCCTCCGAAACAGACCACTCCCGCCACCACGCCTCCGGATATCAGGAAGCTGTTAAAGAAGGAGCGGAACATATTCACATCCGGATACGAAAAGATGGAACGGTAATTGGAAAAATCCAGGCTTTTCGGAAAGGCTACTCCATTTAACAGAATTTCTTCCGAAGGCTTAAACGAATTTTCAAATACCCACAGAATGGGAATCACGGTGATCAGAAGCCAGAAAATGAGAACCGCGTATAACAGGATACTGCTGATTTTTAGTTTTTTATTTCCCATGCCGTCTCTCCTTACTCTTCGACATCGGCCTTCAAAAGCTTCCGAAGCCCGATGGTCAGCAATACGCCGATGATGATCATCACCACCGCGATGGCGCTGGCGTATCCGCCGTTGTATTTCTCAAAAGCAGTCTGGTACATATAGGTGCTTAGCAGCTGGCTGGAATTCATGGGGCCGCCCTTGGTGATCACGTAGATGGTGTCAAATACGCGGAAACACCCGGATACGACGAGCACCACGGTGGATACCAGCACATCTTTCAACATCGGGATCGTAATATAGAAAATCTTCTTCACCGGGGTTATGCCATCCAGCATGGCGGATTCGTAGATGTCCTCCGGAATCTTGGAGATACCGGTTAAGAAAATCACGAAATAGAAGCCAATATACTGCCACAAAACAGGGATCAGGGCCAGATAGATCGCGGTCTTAGGCGTGATCCACACCTGCTTGTCATATCCCAGAAGTGTGACAAAGTAATTTAAAAGTCCGTATTCATACTTGTAAATCAGAGTGAACATCAGGCCGATCGCCGTACCGGAAATGACGATCGGGAAGAAGTAAACCGTCCGGAACAGTTTAAATCCGTGATGGGCGCTGTCCACCATGATCGCCAGCAAAAGCGCAAATCCCACCTGGAAAATCAGCACGCCCGCGATCAGAATCGCCGTATTTTTAAATGCCACGGGCATGACCATGTCCGAGAAGATCCGCTTATAATTGTCGAGACCAATCCATTCACTGGTAAGCGCAAAATTATACCAGGAAGAAAAGCTGTATATTACCGTCTTTATGAGTGGATAGATCAAAAACGCCATAATCAGGATCATGGCCGGCGCGATGCAGATCCAAACATATTTTTTACCTTTCAGTGCCACGTTTTTTCCTCCTTGCTATGAGCACACGGAGGCTGTACCCGTTCGAGCACAACCCCCGGCTTTCATCACTGTCTTTCCCGTCTGCCTTACTGACCGGACTCATTCAGCTGTTTGGCCTGTTTGAGCACCTCCGCGCTCGTCATCTGGCCTTCGCAGACGTACTGGATTCCATTGTTTAAGGTCTCATACGCCTCATGATTCACCTGAGAGTCGAGAGCCGCATCCTGGTACTGCGCCTTCTCCAGCATGGTTACTGCGCTCTTTAAGAGTTCGCTGGAATTCTCCGGTGCGTCGCAGACGATGGCAGGGCTTCCGCCGTAGGCGATGAATCTGGCCATGGTCTCCGGTGATGTCATATATTTTAAGAATTTTAAAGTCTCTCCGCTTCTCTCATTGGCCGCTTTTGTCATATGCCATCCGGAGGAAAATCCTGCAATCGCACAGTTTTCACCGCCTGTACCGCCCGGAAGCGTCGGCATGGAGATGATTCTCATGTCCGGATTGCCCTGAAGGCTCTCTGTACACCAGGAGCCATTGATCATCATAGCCGCTTTTCCTTCTGAGAAGAGCAGTCTTACATCATCCTCTGAGATGGTGAAGGTGTCCTTCGGCAGTCCGCCTTTCTGGTAAAGCTCTGCAATGCAGTCGATGGCAATGCCCCAGCTGTCGTCAAAGTAATTTCTGTGGTTTTCCTTGCCTGAAGCGCCCATAATGAAGTTTTCCGTGGTGATATACGGCATTCCCAGGGACATGGACAGCGTCACGATATCGTTCTGGGAAAATACTTCGTTTGCCTTCATGATATTTTCCCATGTGGTCGGCTCTTCCAGTCCATACTGTTCAAACAGCGCCTTGTTGTAGAACATTCCTTCATAATATCCGATGAAGGGAAGTGCGTACTGCTTTCCCTGATACTGAACATTTTCCAGCGGGGACTCCTTGAAGTTTCCTGCCCATTCCGGGTCTGCCTTCAAAATGTCTCCGAAATCCACGAACAGCCCTGAGTCCTCGAAGGTCTTCGTATAAGCCTCGCCTGTATAGTAAAGTACCAGATCCGCCGGATTGCCTGCTGCCAGATCGGCCTGAACCTTCGTCTTGAATAAATCGTTGCTTCCTGAAGTCGGCTGGGACTCGTCAACGATGGTGATGCCCGGATGGTCCTTCATGTAATCGGCACACACCTCTTTCCAGACCGGCGCGTAGGCATCGGAACCTGCGAAATACGTGACGACACGGATATCTTCTTTTACAGTTCCTTCTGCAGCATCTCCCCCGGCTGCTTCCGTCTTTGCGGAATCCTCTGCGCCCTTACCAGCTTCCGTCTTTCCCGTTTCGGTCTGCCCCGCTTCCGTCTTGCTGTCCGCCGTGCCGCCCGCACAGCCCCCCAGCAGTGCTCCGGTTACCGCCAGAGCCGTCATCAGTACCACAGCTTTTCCTGCTTTTTTCATGATTCCTTTTCCTCCATTTTCATGCGCAGCTGCGCAGTTTTTGCTATTTATGTTGGTTTGGTATATATGTTGAATTGATATTTATATTGAATTGATATTTATATTGATTTATTGTCTGCCTTATTTATCTGGAGCTTTACCGGCTCTCCCTTACCGCGCTCTCTACAGCGATTCTTCCGTATACCAGAGCCAGCGAATGGCTCAGGCCAGGCACGGTCAGAGGATAATCCACGGCTACCCGGTTTCCCTGCACATTTCCCGCAGCGTATAGACCGGGAATGATCGCTCCTTCTGTGTCGTAGCAGTGAGCCTCCTCATCACTCTGGATTCCTCCCATAGCCGCAATCATGACTGCCGGTGTAAATTTTGCTGCATAAAATGGCCCCTGTTTTACTGCAAACAGCCGGTCCTTTCTCTTGCCGTAGTCCGTGTCCTCTTCCTGCTCACAGAGACGGTTGTACTGTTCCACCGACGCAAGCGCCGTATCCGCAGGAAGACCCGTTTTCACAATCAGCTCCTCCAGCGTCTCCGCTTCCAGAAGAACGCCATCCTCCACCGCTTTCCGGACATACTTCGGTGCGATGTAGTTGTCGATAAAGCAAAGCTTATCATAAACCGTCCCGCTCTCCAGCTCCTCATCTTCCATGACGAAGCACACAGAGCCGTGGTTCGGATACTCCTTCGGTATATAGCTTCTCCAGTTCCCGTCCACGATCTGCCACGCCGTTTTGTCCGGCAGATTCTCGATCTGACTGCCCATCTGCTGTCCCGGCGCGTCCTCATTGACGAACCGTTTTCCACGGGTATTTAGAAGCAGGAAATCCGCTACGCCGAATACACTCCCCATATGATGAGCGCAGGGCGCGTGTGGGCTGTCCTGAAGCTTCGCTCCGGCCCAGAGTGCCATCTTATGGCCGTCACCCGTGTTGGATGGCTGCCGGTCCATGTCGTAGCTGGTCCACTGCTTCGGCGTCTCCATCATTCCGGGCAGGAACCGTCTCAGCATTGCTTCATCGCTCATGTAATCTCCCGTAGCCAGAATGACACCCTTTGAGGCGTAAGCCTTTATAAGGCCGCTTTCCCTGGTCCCGGCGATCACGCCTTCCACCCGGCCGTCACCGTTTTTCAATAGCTTTTTTACCCGTGTATTGAAGAAGGAGGTCACATTTCCCGTCTTCTCCGCCAGTTCAAAATTACCGCGGCACAGGGCGATATGGGATGGACGGATCCATGCAGTCACCTGGTAGCATTTGAAATTCTCCTGGGCGTTGTCAAAACCTTCCGGAAGAGGCAGACGCCTCGGCTGTACATAGCATTTTACGCCTTTTGGCGGGGCCTGATCGGTACGGTCCAGAACTGCAATATCTTCCAGCCCCTCCAGGTACCAGTCGAACGCCTTTCCAGCTTCCTCCGACCAGCGTTTCAAAATATTCTGACTGGCCTTATAGGCCATGTCGTGCATCAGATTGTTGACAATCTCTGTTTTATTCAGATGATCCCGTCCCCAGCGCTTCGCCACCTTGCTGTCCATGACGGCGAAGTCTCCGGATCTGGCCTGAACACATCTGCATTTTTCAAAGAGAAGAACCTTTTGTCCCATCTCCGCCGCCTGCCTGACGGCCGCCACTCCGGCCAGACCGCCGCCTACCACAATGATATCCGCGGACACTGTTTCGGTTATGGTTTCTTCCCTGATCTGTGGCTCTTCTCCCAGCCACGCTTCCCCTTTATATTGATTCAAGGCTGTTCACTCCGTTTCTTTTTTCTTATTATATAATGCACAATTTATATCCACAACTATCACAACTGATAGTATATTTTCACAAGAAAATAGAGGGGTATTTTGCATCCCCTCTTCATAAAAGGTCTCCCTTCCGCTTAGTTCCGGAAAACAGGAGGCTTGCTATTTTCAGCGGTTTAAAGGCTCACATCTGTCAATATAGTCAAGCAGCGCCTCACATCCTTCACAGATATCCCGGTAGGTAGAATCAAAATCTCCAGTATACCACGGGTCGTCGATATCCCTCGGATTCGGCCCAAAGTCCAAAAGCCTCGAGACTTTTCTCTCCGGGTCGCTTCCCAGAATTCTCATCATGTTGGTAATGTTCCACTGCTCCATCCCGATGAGATAATCGTACTTGTCATAATCGGCCTTCGTCATCTGCACTGCCCGTTTTCCCTCTGTGGAAATACCGTACTGGCGCAGTTTGTTCCTCGTTCCGTGATGAACCGGATTGCCGATTTCCTCGCGGCTGGTAGCCGCGGACGCAATATAAAAACGGTCGGCCTGACGGCGTTTTTCTACCATGTCCTTCATGATGAACTCGGCCATGGGGGAGCGGCAGATGTTGCCGTGGCAGATAAATAGTATTTTTATCATGATTTTATATTCCTTCATAAGTCTTCGAACGCCTGTAAATACTGAATTTTCGGCGTTTTCTTGATTTTCTGTTTTTGCCTCTCTCTACGCATATCTACATAAATCTGCGTAAATTACCAGGCAAATGGTGTAGTAATTGGTGTTCCTCTAAACCAGAGAGCATCAAAATATCTTCTATAAAATAATCCACTTTTCTTTTTGACTGGAACCTTCTCTTTTTATAATTCCAGATTTTATCATCGATTCCATATTATACTTCACTGTACTATACTTTTCTCCAATGACATCCGCAATCTTTTTCTGAGACAGCGTTGGTTCTTTTTTGTATCACTTTCAAGATGTGGGTAACTACGGAATTATCGTTACCTTGGCTAGTACTGCTAACCAAACTTTTGAACATAACCATAATGTCCTCACATTTAATCGTATATTCTGACATAGGATTTCCAGTCACACTAGATAAAGTCTATAGTTTTTCGCCATCATTCCAATATCTTCGTTATACCTTGCACAATTAGAAATATTCCGTGTAACCCCCACATCTAAATTCCTCATCAGATATTGCAGCGTACTAATACACCAATATTTTCCATAGTTATACAGAATGTATATTGAAAAACATACAGGATAATGTCGGATGACTGGTCTGTACAAAGCCTTTATGTATGCATACATCATTTCCTTGTAACTTCAGAAATAAGTTCCACCAACTCTGGATATGACACAATAGGAAATGCTACTTTTTTATATCTAGAAACCAGCACCTTATTCATACACATGTAAGGCATCACTTTATATCCCATATGTTCTGAACATCCCAGTTCTTGGATAACTTGATCAGCCTTTTCATGTAAATAATCAACTCTTTTTTGAAACTTCTCATCTTCCTTATGTTCATTAAAAAATCTGTTCTGCTGACGGTACATATCATAGAAAGTGGCTACTTTTTCAATCACCTTGCATTCGACAATCCAGATAGACTTATTTTTAACATCCACAGCAAACACATCATAATCTCCAAGCCACTGCGGATGAGCTTTGTTTAATTTCCTCAATTCAAAATTTGTCTTTACAATATCAAATTTATTTTGCTTAAATGAATTTGCTATATCATAAACTATCTGTTTCTCGTATAAATTTTTCCACCTTAGTATCAATTGTTTAGTTTTATTCATACCAACTTCATATGGTAGAACGAAATCCATTATTCCGTTGAGCCAATCTTTTTTCAAATAATCCATTGTAATAGGCGAAAATATAATATCTCCATTAATGCTTACAAGTGGCATTAATTCAAACCTGGTGTCTCTTGTTCTTCTTTTACCAATTGGAAGATAAAAATCTACCCTACCATTTTCTGTCTTAAGATTTTGAAACGTTACTACTAAATAGTTAAAAAGATTAGTCGCATCTTCTTCTGTAATAACACCATTCATTTGCATGAGGAAATCACTCAACAATTCTTTCATAGGTGCTCTGAATACATTATTACCAACCTTTTTAACGATTTCCTCAGAAAATGAATAACTGAAATACGATAAGATATCCAAAAAGTCGGGGAAAGTAAATCCCATATCTTCCTTAAATGTTTCCTTCACCTTCTCAAGATATTCAGAATCTGTTTCAAGATTCCGCTTTACCCCCTCTGAATATGAATATATCCTATGATGCAAACCATTTAATTTTTCAGCATCTTGATCATCTGATAATGTATCCACTACATACTCATCTGTTATTTCTATATAGGCTTCGTTATCCGCAAAGTAGCACATATCTGCTACATCATTTAAGACAACTAACCAATTTGCATATGCTAACAAAAGATTAATATCATCTCTGATTGCAAGTGTTTCTGATTCATGGTGCAAGTATAAATTTGTTTCTATTAGGTAAAGTGCATTTCTATCATCATGCTTTGCTTTTTCTCTTTGGTCAATAATACGATCTCTGACTTCTTTATCTTTCTTCTCATCTAATTCAGAATATGATCCATATCTTTTCCAGTTAATATTTATATCATGCAGTAATGTTGAATGATAATCTAGCAACGAGCAATGTAATTCACTCCAAGAATATTTTGATACTTCACTCTCGAAATCTTCAATTATAGCCTTTTGCATAGCGCGTATAATTTTATTTGCCTCTTGTCCACGGTAGATTCCCGGTTTTATCATATTACCATAACAAACATTTGCTATTCTTTTCCGAACTTCGTGATAGTGATAATCCTCAGGAGAAAAATTCTGTACATTATTATCCCATTTGTATTCTACAGAAGCCGAAAAAACTCCCACCTTCTTTTTATCAAGAGAAATGAATTGTTTTTTTGTTTCAAACAATTCATTTAAAGCAGGCATTCTAACCAACAGAGGCAGAAGTATTTCTTTTAATATATTAAGTTCTACGCTTCTGTCTTTCGCAGCTTGAATATCCTCAAAAATTCGTTTTATATCTTTCACAACATATCTTATAATCCATTTATGGTTATGATATTGAGCGTCGCTATACACATACATCCGGTCTTCATGCAAAAAAGATTCATGTCCCGCATGAATGGCATACTCAATAGGCATAAAAGCTATTTGTATTCCTGTATTGCAGATTGCACTATCGTCCTCAAATATACATTTTATCGAAACAAATCCTTCTGTTATAATTTCCTCCAACAATTGTATCCACTGACGATATTCCCCAAAATCTTTTACATCTTTGTAAAACTCCACATTGTTTGTCAAAAAAACATAATTATTTTGAGGCAGGGTGAAATATATGCCTCCAAATCCCATTCCGTGTTTAGCTGTATATTCATATAAACCGAATTCTCTTTTTTCAATTTTCCACGAAAATGGTTCCCGGAAAAGATAATCCTTTATGTGGAATGGATAGTCCTTCAATTCTTCTTTAAAATAGTCAACAACGGCTTCATTTTCTGTATCATATCCTACATCAAGCATATTAAATACAATTGCACCTTTTGCAATATACCGTCCTTGATTTCTCCATGTAAAATACAAAGCAGCATCACTTCCAAATCCAAATGAACTTTCGTAATCCCTCTCTTTACAGTAAGATAAGTACTCAAATAATTCATCTGCGTCATCCGCAAAATTCAGATAATATATAACATCCAATGCTGTACAAGTTTTTCCTTCCTTCTTTCCTACCTCTCCCAGAGACATGTACATTTGATTCGGATTCATAAAACTATTATAGATTAAATATTCTATTGGCACATCGGCCGGAATATGAAGCCCTCTTAATCCATTTTTCTCAAAGCGATTATATATTTCCGCAATTTGCAGCGTACCACTTTTATGATATTCCTCTATATATACAATTTCCTCTTCTAACTGCCCCTCTTCATATTCATCTGCATTAATTGCAACAACTACTCCATGAGACGCCTTTGCTATAAAGGTATACGTTCTCTGAGTTGAATCATATTTTTGATTCGGAAATATCATAGCTGGTGCAAACATTAAACATCCATTTGACCGATCCGTTTCAAACAGGCTATAAATCCTGTCTATGATTCCAATATTTGCAATGGAAATCTTCTCTTTAAAATCAATTTCGTTCTCCCATATATCATATAAATCAATTAGCAAAGAAACATTGTATAAAGGATAAATATTATCCTCTCTACACACAAAATGACTTTTTTCAATAGTAGCTTTATCATTTTTTATCAAAGAATCAAGTTCAAGAATGTTGTATTTCTTGCACTCTTCCTTAAAGAATCTCTGCACCTTATAAAATAATTCCTTTTGTGGAAGAACAAACCTTTTTTCTACAATACCATCATTCTTATTCTCTTCAATAAAATAATCAAGAACCCCCGCTGAATACTCTAATGCCAGACTAAGCTCTTCTTCATGCGAAATCTTTCTTGCTAAAGTAGGCAAAAAATTAAGACAAGCAAAAACATTATTATGACCAGTTCCAATTATCACACGATAGAATTTATCGTTATATCTAATCCGTACTTCTCCAAAATCTTCTACTGTATAATCATCCGTCATTCCCGGTTTCATAACATCATATATTTTGCAAAAAAAACTCTTGAATTCATCAAATGTTTCAATTCTCTGACTGCCTTTTTCTTCATATTCAATCAGGCAGGCATTTAATGCCAAACAAGATTCCAAAACAGATCTATTATTAATACACAAATTAATACAGTATATCGCCTTCACGAGATCATAAAATTGATATTCATTTGTAATCTTTAATAATCTGTCAATTTTCATTTGAATGGCTGGAAACACCTCTGTATTTATCATTTTTGCCACCTCCATTTCTCTCAAAGGTCTGGATGTTGCATAGAGAATATTTCTTTCTGCCGCTCAATCTCTGCTCTCAACTGCTCTTTCGTAGGCAAATAAGTCAGATACTTTGACATAAACAATCGGTCATTATCATGAAGCACCGAATATCTGGCAATATCCTCATCCGTTTCTGAACACAATAAAATCCCAATGGTAGGGTTATCTCCCTGCCCTCGCTTTAAATCATCATACATGCGCACATACATGTCAATCTGTCCTACATCTTGATGCGTAATCTTCCCCATCTTTAAATCGATAAGTACATAACACTTAAGTTCGATATTATAAAAAACGAGATCTAAATAGTAATCCGAAGTTTCCGTTACAATATGTTGCTGACGAGCAACAAAAGCAAAGCCTCTACCCAACTCCATCAAAAAATCTCTAATATGTGAAAGAATAGCAGATTCTAAATCCCCCTCTAAGTAAGTGTCCTCATTTTTAAATCCGAGGAATTCTGCAATCACTGGACTTTTTATTAATTCAAATTGACTTTTTTGAAATTCCGCAGTTTTCCGCTTCATTTCTTCAATTACAGCTTCTTTTTTTGGGGTTTGAAGAAGTCTATGATAATATTGTGTACTAATATTACGGTCTAAGGTTCTTGAACTCCAACTTTCATCAACTGCTTCTTTCATATACCAATATCGTGCATTTTCATCCGCAACACGAAGAAGGCTCCGAATATGCGTCCAATTAAGATTGTGAACGCATGCGTTCACAATCTGCTCATCAGGAAAGCACTGATAAAATTTGATATAATAATGCAAATTTCTTTTGGAATAATTTTTTCCAAACTCTTTTGTCAAATCTTCTGCCAATGCAGAAATCAGATTTCTACCATACGCTGCACGTTCGCTGCCACCCAATTCCTGTTCTACAATTCGTTTGCCAATATTCCAATAGGTAAGCAGCATTGCCTTACTGGAAGCACTATAGGCTGCTTCTTGTCCAGAAGAAATAATGTTTTTAATTTCTGTAATAACTGATTGGTATGGCGTCAAATGTTTTTCCATCACGTCACCTCGATTTTCCATAATAATTATATTTTAACTTGCTTTTCCTGTCATATCAAGGCTCTTTCAAAAATGGTGTAGTAGTGGTGTAGTAAACGCCTTTCTCTGCCATGAAACTATTGATTTTACTGGCTTTTTCAGGACTTTTCAAGATGTTGCCGTGGCAGACGAAAAGTATTTTGATAGTATTAACATTTTTGTTAGTCATTGATAAAATCTCCGTTTAATTTTGATATGTTAATCTTACTATAAATATATAGCATGGACAAGTATAGCTTTGTACTTATACCATTTACAAGCGGATTTCCATTTCGTATAATAAACGCAGGCAGTTCCTACTGCTGGGTGACTTCCATCTCCGAAAGGGGGTGGTATAACATGAGTACATATGAGACACTTTCTTTGATGATTGCGTTTGGGGTACTTATCGTTATGATTATAGGTACAAAAAAATAGTCACCCGCCGTCCAAAGCAAATGTGACTATTTTTGTAGAAACATAACTTTTTGGAAGCCACTCGCTGGAGTGAACTGCCTTTTTTGTACCTTTATTATAAACCAATTTTGATTTATCTGTCAATCACGATTTTTCAGTGCTTTTCTTGACTTTTAATTCATTAGCTTTCTTCGCCATAAAATCACTCTCCTTCTACAATAGCGGCTTGGACATCTCTTTCATGTTGAAATTTTCCATAACAACCATATCTCTCTTTCCGGTTCTGCCGTGACGCGTTTCGTCCTCAAGGCCTTAGCGGTCATTGATGATTTTCAGGTTATTAATATCCAGCACCACAACCGTGAATTCCGGCCCGCCAGGGTTTTGACCGACTGTTCAATCCTGAAGAACATGACCTCCGCATCGCACGCCGGCTCGCTACAGCCGTAATTCATCTACCGGGCTTGAATATTAATGTAATAAATTTTGTCTGTATAGATTTCATACTCTCTCCTGGTCTGGAATATGGGGCAGACGCATATCTCCCTGGTTCTTTCGAACCTCCAGCCGGATATCATCGGCGTTTGAGGGACACAGTTTCCTCCTGAACTTTTGAAGGAATACGTGTCAAATGGTATCAGACGGTGGGAGAAACGGCCCTCTTTAGAAGCAGGCTTTATGCCTGCTGTTAAAAAGCTAAGTGTGCCCTTTTCCTCTTTATTCACGATACTAAACATAAAATTTTTAAAAAAGTTGTTGAAAAACATTTTTAATGCATTTACCCTATAGATATGAGGAGGTAATCCCATCATTTGAGGAGGCAGAATCAGGCTGAAACGACACCAACAAATGGGTATCTGATAAAAGGTACCTGATCATGGCTGCCCGACAACGGCGCCTAATGACAAAGGAGACGAACAATATGAATCAGGAAAAGATCGCTGCATTGGAAGAGATCATTGATAATCGTTACAGTAATACTGCCGGCATGATTGTTTTAAAGAATGGAGAAACACAGTACGAGGGCTATTTTAACGTATGCACGGCCGCCAGCTGCATCAACATTTTTTCGGTAACAAAAAGTATTATTTCTATCCTGATCGGCATCGCCGCCGACAGAGGGGAAATCCAGAGCGTCAACCAGAAGGTGCTGGACTTTTTCCCGGACTTCCCGGTTGAAAATTACAACGAAGGGGAAACAACGATACGGGATATAACGCTTCGGGATCTGATGACAATGACTGCCCCGTACAAGCATCAGGAAGAGCCGTATCTGGAATATTTTACAAGGGATAACTGGGTAAGCACCGCACTGGAATTATTGGGAGGACCGGAAAAGGCAGGGAAATTCCGCTACACTCCCTTTATTGGCCCGGATATCCTGTCCGGCATTCTGGTAAAGGCAACCGGACAATCCGTGCTCGATTTTGCGGCGGAACATCTCTTCGCGCCGCTCGGTATTACGGTGAAAGGCAATGTAACCCTGGAAAATGAAGAAGCACACTACGCCTTTATGAATGCCAGAGACGTAAGCGGCTGGGTGATGGACTCGAAGGGGATTCATGCGGCGGGATGGGGGCTGACGCTCACAGCCAGGGACATGGCGAAGATCGGCCAGCTTTACTTAGACGACGGCAAATGGGAGGGGAAGCAGATCGTCTCTGCCCAGTGGATTGCCGAAAGCACAAGGGAGCACAGCCGGTGGGAGGAGTTAAATCTGCCCTACGGATATCTGTGGTGGATCGCAGATGATAATGCATTTGCAGCCATGGGAGACAGCGGTAATACAATTTACGTCAACCGGGAGAAAAAGCTTGTCATCGCCATCGCTTCTCTTTTCAAAGAAAATACCGGGGACAGAATGGACTTCATAAAAGAATGTGTGGAACCCATGTTTGCATAATCCGGACATGGAATTGCCGGTTAGGAGTGTGATAGTAAATGATGAACGCCATGTGGTTACTGTGTCCGATTTGTGGGAACAAGACACGAATGAAAGTAAGAGATGACACCGAACTAAAGAATTTCCCCCTGTACTGCCCCAAATGCAGACAGGAAAGTCTGATTGATCTAAAACAGCTTCAAATAACAATCATAAAAGAGCCAGACGCAAAGACGCAGAGCCGATAATTCAGAAGTTTATAAAACTTCGAATTACCGGCTCTTTCTATTTTGCACTCCATCCGCCGGAGCAGGCCATCTGGTTATCATAAAAGCCAGCCTTTCGCCTCCTCAAAATCATCCATGCAGTTTACTGCAAACTTCAGATGGCTGCCCCGGCGTTTTACACAGTGATTCCATCTATCCTTCTGTTCATGAATGGTCGCTGACAAGCCAGGTCTTCCCCTCCTCCATATCCGTGCACAGATAATATCGCCCGTCGTCCAATACTCCCGCCTTTTTCATGGCACAGCGTAAGACTCTCAGATTTTTCCTGTCCGCGGCAATGGATAGTTTTACGATTCTGGGACTCAGCCGGCCTATGTGCCGTATCACAGCCTCCAGCACTTCAGGCGTTAAAGAAGTCTCATAGAGATCAATCATAATCCTGCGCCGTTCCGGAGATTCCAGGATAAAATGCTCTTCTTTCTCAATCATTTTATACAGAGACTCCGCATCGTCAAAATAGCTTCCATAATGGATTCCGTGAAAATAACCGCCCTTGTAATAGTAAGGGCTTAAAGCACCGCTCGGTGACTTTCCTGACATAAGTTTCCCCCATTTCCCGATCCGCCTCACCGGACTTTCGCTTATTCATGCTGGCCTGCTCCTATTTCGCAGTCAGTTCCTTCAGCACTTTCCCTTCCCGTATATGGCGGCACCACTCGATGGTCTTCTCCGTAACACTTATTCCGTAATAAAGAGTCGACATTTTATAGTAACAGCTGTCGAGATGATCCATATGACTGAGGCTCTTCTCTAAGGCTTCCAGTTCGCGCAGATAGCTTATATTGTTGTTCTCATACAGAAGAAGCTGGGTGTCCCGGATCTCTGCCGGCAGTCTGTCGAAAAAGAATACTTTCGCCAGATTAAGGTTCGTGCCGTCCAGAATATTCATCGGTGACGACAGCCATTCTAAAAAACTGGATTTCCCCTCTTCCGTTATGTGATAAAAGATCTTCTGACGGCCGCCCTGCGGCTGTTCATACGTCGTCACAAAATCCTTGCCCGTCAGCCGCTTGAGCGCGGGATACAGACTTCCAAAGCTGGCCTTATAAAAGACTCCGAAGCTTTTCTCGATATTCTTCTTAATATCGTATCCGGTTAAATCTTCATCATATACAATCCCCAGGATCAATGATTCGAGCATGGCTCCTCCTTCTGAATTAAGCTTCTATATATCTAACAGATATATCTATTAGATATATCATAATAGAGAGAAACGAAAATGTCAATCTCTATTTTAAAACCTGCACAAAAATACGCAGCAGTTCCGTGTTTCGGCAAAGCCCCAGGGCAAGAGCCGGAACGCAAAACTGCTGCAGTAATCCATTTAATCGTGAATTCCCTTTGTCATCGGAATCAGCATCAGAAGTGCAAGTATTCCCACCAGGCCAATGATGACACCCGGAATCATTTTGTCAAATACCATGCACAGGCACATGCCAACGCCCAGCAGCAGCGCCCCCAGCACACCGGCCAGTACCGATCCGACGGTCTTTGCATTCAGCCTGATGGGGCTCTTTCCTTCCATTCTGCGCCATACAATTACAGTAATCAGAAGAATGATAAGGCCGGCCACACCGGCTATGATGCCTTTCTGGAACATTCCCCACTCTTCAACCAGTGCCATGCACATTCCCAGTGCAAAAAATACAATACCGACGGTGCCAAGAATCAATGCTACGAAATTACTTTTTTTCATATCGAACCTCCATATTTAATATTTTTATTTAATATTCTATTTTTATTTTAAATAATATCCTGTTCCATTCCTGCCAGGCAGGGCTGTGTCTCCAACAGGCGTATAAAATGATTGGGCAGGTAGAAGCACGGCTTGCGGGACAGCCGCAGCGCTTTCGACTCTGATAAGAGTTCTGCCACAAACTGAGAACAGAAATAATGATTCTTCCAGTACAACGGCAGCCGGAGAACACAGCATAGTACTCCCAGACGGGTATACCGGTAGTTCTCCCTGTTTTCGAGAAAATACCGGATTCTCTCCTCGATTCGTTCATAGACGGTATCCGAAACATTCAGGCGATAGAGGCGGCTGCACCGGACTCCCCGACGCCTGTGTTTTTCCGTTGTTTCCACGGCAAAGCCACGGTAATTAAAGCTGTAAAACTGTGTCGGCTGGCCTCCCAGCGCAATCGAACTGTGGGTATACCCCTGTCCTCCGATGTAGTAAACCAGACTGGAAATCCAGTCGGAATACTTTGTAAGTAAAATACATATCTGCTTCATCACAGGAGTTTATGCAGTGTCGTACTGCCTTTTCTGCGAAGGACCGCAGCCGCAGCCACAACCGCCATAACCGCGGCGCCGGCTGTTATCACCATACCAACCGCTATCTTATTCATTTGTCCACCTCCCCGCTCTCCTCCTCATCACATCGTTCCAGAAACGCATCGACAAAGGCATCTTCCACCTTTTTATACGCTCCCACCACGCCATCCTCGATTTTCTTGTACGCTCCTTTGACCGACTCTCCTGTTTTTCCTGTCTTCAAGCGGTATCCTGAATCGGAAACCGCATCCTCCTCCAGAAATGCATCCGTAAATTTCTTCTCCACCTTCTCATAAGCACCTATTACTTTTTCCCCGACTTTACCAGGTTTTAAACGATATTCAGCCATCTTAATCTCCTTTCACGATCCGACCGGCAATACGCCGATTCCGAAATACAGTATCTCTTAACGCAACTACATCTCCCATGACACCCGTTATGAGCAGTGCATTTTCATTATGAAATGCTGAGTTTATAAACAGAAACAATTACATCCAGAAAGAACAGCAATGATACCAACAGACAGAGCCTTTTTCTGGTCTCATACGTCAGCTTTTGAATCCATCCGGCGCAGACAGGCACGACGGCCTGTACCGCCCACAGTCCAATCAGGGAAAAGCCCACAATGCTGACGAAACAGATCCTTCCGTGCAGATTTAAAAACTGCCCGGAATAATCCCACCACCTGGCGTGGAAGAATACTTCCAGAATCCACGAGGTTCCATATTCCACCACCGTACAAACCGCCATGGCGGCAATAAAAAAATATCCCTTTCTCTCCTGTACTGCCCGGTAAAGCAAAACCAGCAGGATACCGCCTGTGCCATAGATCGGCGCCCATGGCCCATGCAGAACACCCCGGTAAAAAACTAAAAGTTCCGTCAGCGAACCAGCAAATCCACTTGTGCCCCAGTATACCAGTACTTCCCACAGCCAACCGCAGACAGCCGCAATATAAAACAGCAGCATGAGAGTCAGCCTGTCATCGCTCTTACTCACAGGCCCTGTCTTTCGTCTGTGTATTATCATTCACCGCCTTTCTCAATGGGATATAGAGAGTATAGCCCCTCTGTATTTCTTTCTTGTTTGATTTTTGTTTCTGTAATATTAAAAAGCGGCAGCTTCTCACGTAATCATTTACTTTTACGGGAGAAGCTGCCGCTCATGCTGTTTCAAATCAAAAGGTCACTGCCCTTTTCACAAATTTCGTAAATCTCTTCATACTTGTCTTCTATTAATGGCGATACCTTTGCCGACTTTTTCCTCAGCAGCGCCCGGTATAAAAAGTATGGAAGAATCCATCCGGTAAAACCGGGGACCGCCAGTAAAATACAGAGAACCACCATCGGCGGTTCAGCCGTAACAGCGAACACCGAACCGGCCATAAACGCGGTTCCCATGATTCCGGTAACAAGGGCTCCTATGACAGCGCCCGAGCGTTTGGACTGCTCCAGAGCGTCGATCTCAGCGACACAGCTGTCAAAGTTCCTCTGCAGACGGGTCAGCTCCGCCCTGTTGCAGATTTTTCTGTCTCTCCGGAAGCGCAGAACTGCACGGCCCGCGGTTTCCGCATTCTCTTTACGGCTCACACCGTTTGGATCTTCCTCCCATCCGAAACAGGGATAACTGTCCAGATACAGCGATGCAAATGAGGCCGGGACAGACTTTTCCTTGTATTCATATCCCACGTATTCCGCGCCGTCTTTTCTGATTCTTGTCATGATGTCTGTGATTCCTCCTTCTGTGCCAGTGCTGTGCGGGGCAGCGAGACCGTAAAGACGGTGCCCTTCCCCTCTGTGCTGTTCACGGTAATCGTCCCGCCGCTCATCTCCAGGACGCGCAGCACCAGGGCCAGGCCAAGGCCGTTTCCCTCTGTGGAATGGGACGTATCCCCCTGATAAAATTTGTCAAACATATGCTTCATCATCTCCGGCGTCATACCGCATCCGGTATCCCCCACCTCTGTGATGATGCGCTCTCCGTCAGAAAACTGGTGCAGGCTCACCGTTCCCCCCGCTTTTGTAAACTTAAAGGCATTGGACAGCAGGTTGTTCCATACCAGCTCCATAAGCTCTTCATCTGCTTCGATTACGGCACGGTCCTCCATGTCCGCTTCAAAATTAATGTTTTTCTGCTCCCAGATAGCCTCGAAGCCGATAGCACAGTCGCTGAGTTGGCGGCAGAGATCGTATGGCTCCGGCTTCGGCTGTATTTTCTGGCTTTCCAGCTTGTTCAGCTTCAGAATGTTGTAGATCAGCGACGTGAGGCGCTGTGTACTCGACAGAATCCGGTCTGTATACTCCTGCTGTATCGGCGTCAGCTCCGTGGTGCCAAGAAGCTGCGCATAGTTCTGGATGGCCGCCAAAGGCGTCTTCAACTCATGAGAAACGTTGGCCGCAAAATCATTTTTCAGCGTCTCGATGGATCCCAGCTCCTCCACCATCTTGTTGAAGTCCACAAACAACGCGTCAATATAGTCCATGTCATTGGAGGTATGGCGCTTGGGAATGTAGACGGAAAAATCCCCCTCCGCCACCTGTCTGGCGGCAGCGCTCAGCTTCTTAATCGGGCGGTCAAAATTCAGATACTTCCGCAGGGCCAGCCCGCCGGATACGAAAGCCGCAAGAACAATACAATACAGAAAGTACCATTTTATATAGGGGCCTGATTCCTCCAGTATGAGATGGGCGCCGCCGTAGAAGATCGTCGGCAGCATCATTAGAACCGCCAGCAGAAACACCAGGGCAACATAGGCGGGAAAAAAGAAATAACGGCGGGTGACCCGTGCATCCTCCGTACCATTGTTTATCGTCATAACAGCACCGCCTTATACCCCAGCCCCCGGATCGTCCTGATCTCAAACTCATTGCAGGCGGAAAATTTGTCCCGCAGCTTCGTGATATAGACATCCACGGCCCGCAGACTGGTATCGCTGTCCACGCCCCAGAACTCATCCATCAGCTGGGAGCGGGAAAATGTATGATTGGGGTACGACAGCAGTTTGAACATGATGTTAAACTCCCGCGTGGTCACCGGAATCTCCTGTTCGCCCTGTGTGATCTCCATGGCATCGGCGTCCAGAACCAGACTTCCCACCGTCAGTCTGCGGCTGGCCTCGATATTAGCCCTGCGGAGCAGCGCCCGCACCCGCATCAGCAGTTCGCTTAAGTCCAGAGGTTTGACCATATAATCGTCGATCCCCAGATCGAACCCCCTCTGTTTAAAGGACAGATCGTCTCTGGCACTGACAAACAGAATTGGGATTCTTTTATTCAGCCTGCGAATCGTTTCGGCAAATGCAAAGCCGTCCGTTCCAGGCATCATGATATCAGAAATAATCAGATCATAAAGACTGCTGTACATCTCGTCATAGGCACTTTCCGCAGACAGCATTCCTTTCGCCTCATAACCGCAGTTATTTAAGTAACTGCAGATACTCTGCGTCAGTTTCTCGTCATCATCTACCACCAGTATGTGAATCATAAAGATCGTCTCCCTTCATATTATAAGTGTTTTCCTTATAAGAGTCCTCTCTATACAGGTCCTCAGCCTCAATCCGGTTGATGCGCCGGATCATATAAACACCGAGCAGGGCCGCACAGATTCCGGTTACCGTTCCCAGAAAACCGTTGACCGACGGATCCTGAGCCTCATCTGCAAACGCAAGAATCGCTGACTGGGTCAGCACCAGCGAGATCAGCGAAGTCCCCAGGCTGATAATCTTCAGCGCGTGAAGCAGAGGGGAATGGTACTTCCGGTATTTTATTACGCCCCATACATTGACACCGATCTCCGTAAAGGTGATCGTTGCAATGGTGATAGCCGTGATCTTTCCATAATTGACTGTTTTCGGATGGCGGATTGTCCAAAGGGAATATGCAACATACAACAGGCTGGCGGCTACCATGGCGGCGCCGGCAAGACGGTAATAGAAATACTGATTCTTCCGTTCCTTAGACCGCACAGTTCCTGCCAGGGCGCAGTACCTTGCTGCCGTCATACCCAGGGTATAACAGCCGTTCATGCAGGCAAACACCGAAAGCGACAGCGCGCCGGAGATAATTTTCCCCAGCCCCAGCAGCATGCAAAAAGCGCCCGCCGCCCCCGTAATGTGCAGGGACCTGCTGTCGGACGCGTTATAATTTTCCCTGATTCTCTGGCTTCCGTCCCCAATCCACTGGTACAGGATGCGCATCTTCATCCTCCTTTTCCGACTTTTTTTCTTATTATAGCATAGTTTTGTTTCAGTTTTGTTTGAGTTTGAGGTATTCTTGCAATTATCCTTAAAATTTTACCGTCACATACCGTGCACAAGCATCCCGATCCTTGCTGCAGACCACAAATCCCATCTTCAGGCTGCTGCAAGCCTGAAATCCGATCGATCACAGACCATGCCCCGGTCCATTCCAAAGTAATTCAGAGAGACAGCGGCCGATTGTCAAACATTTGTTTGCTTTTTACTTTTATTTATGGTAAAATATACTCAGATAGTAAATCTATTATGAGGTATAAATCTATTACCATCACTGCTAAAATCAAACGATAACCTACATAGGACAGATGGTTATTTTGAATAAGCCCCTGGGCCGATACCAGGTGCAAAGAGTGTGAATCCAGATTTGCGCAGACGCTTAAGAACTGTATTCCTGCTGTCTGGCAGACGTCAAAGGGGGATTTGGAATGAAGAGATTATTGATTTGGGGAGCCGGAGACCAGGGAACGGTAACAGCAGAATGCGCTCTGGCAATGAAACGATATGACGTGATTGATTTTTTAACGATCCGTGAAAAGGAAACCCGGCAGATACCCGGCCACAAAATCTATGAGGAAACAGACGAGAATCTCTTTGATATTCTCAGCGCTTATAATGAAGTGATCGTCGCAACCGGCAGCAATGACCTTCGCGAGGCAAAGCTTGCGAAGCTGGCTTCTTTAGGGCTTCACCCGGCATCCCTCCTCCACCCCACAGCGGTGATCAGTCCCTCCGCCGTAATCTCGGAAGGCTGTACCGTGCTGGCCGGAGCCGTCATTAATACAAACGCTTCTGTTGGCATCGGATGCATTGTAAATACCGGAGCTGTCATCGAACACGACTGTGTGATCGGAGACTTTGTCAATATCTGTCCCAGAGCCGCCATGGCAGGGCACACAGAGATCGGCCGAAAAGCATATTTAGGGATCGGATGTACGATCATCGACGATATCAGGGTAGGGACCGAAACCATAGTGGGGGCCGGCGCCGTTGTCATCCGGGATATTCCGGATCATGCGGTTGTTGCAGGCGTTCCGGCAAAGGCAATCCGATAGACCGGGCTTCTCCGGGCTTACCGTATTTCGGTAAGCCTTTTTACCGCCTCTTCCCGGTCGCTGGTAAAGAACACATCCTTTCCATGATTACTCTCGTATATGAAATCCTTCAGGGGCTTGCTTGTATATCTGGAAAAATCTCCGTAGAACGCGAACTTTATCCCATAATTTATAAACTTCTGCAAGATTTCGCCTGCCAGCCCTGTGCTGAGAATGAAAAATTCTTCTGCGATCGCCTTCTTATTCAGCGCAATCCTTTCACAATCAGTCTCATATTTGATACTCATAATGAAGTCCAACGCCGACTGTGCGTCCTTGAGAATGCACTCTTCGCTGTAAATGACTGCGGCTTTTGCCTGATTCATCGTTATAATTTCTGTCTGCATACCATATTTCTACCTTTCTTTTGATTTATTGTGGTGATTCATTACTTGTTTGTTCATTAAATGCAGAGATCTATTACCAGGTAATTAATTATTTCGGAAGCGACTGTCCGATAACTACTTGATACATAACGGTTGACTCCCTGACAAACAACTGATGGGGCCTGGTATTTTCCTCATTACTTCATTTTCACGCATTTTTCAGTCGTCATTTCAATGCCTTCAGTCCTTCGCGGAACTGGACAGTCCATTGAAGTTCAGCCTCATAGGACTGGCAGAGATTATCATAGATCTGGTCCCATACATAGTGCTCCTGCTCAGACCGGTTTGGAAAATATTTCTGACGCCGCTTCTCCTCCTGCCGCATTGCAATCTGCTCTCTGACCTGTTCCTCATACCGGGCAAGCAGTTGGTCAATCTTTTCTTTTTCCATCAGTCCGGCCCAGGAAATCTGAATCAGAAACGCCTTCTTAAACTCCGGAATTTCCGGCTCTGTCTCCAGAATCCATGCTTCCAGGGCCGCCTTCCCACTGTCCGTGATCGAATAAACCTTCTTGTTGGGCGCGCTTTCCTGGTACTGTAGCTCGTTTGTAACATAGCCCATATCAAGAAGCTGTACCAATGCTTTATAGATCTGATTGTTATTCCCCGACCAGTACATGACCGGCGAATCCTGCATCATTCGCTTCATGTCGTAGCCAGTCATCGGCTTCCAGCTCAGCATTCCTAAAATTGTGTAATCGATTGTTACCATGGTAATAAGCCTCCTTTGTGATGATGAAACGGTCTTTCGGCATTTTAGCCGCTTATCGTTGGGGTTGGGGACGGGTATTGTTGGGTTCACCCATCAATGCTCCCATATGTCATCTCTTTATATGTCATCTCTTTATATATCATCCCATTTGTATGTTATCTTTCATCTATGTTACCTTTTATCTATGTTATTTATAACATATAACTATTTACTATGTCAACCCCTTTTATTTTTATCTCCCCCTCTCCCACACACGTGTCAAGAAAAAAACAGCCAAACGCCCTCCGTCCCAATGACAGAAAACCGTCCAGCTGCATTACTTGCTCTGCAATAGCCTCTACCGCTACCGCCTCTTTATTTCCTCAAAAGTCTCCTTATCATACCGCTTGATCTCTCTGTGAAACAGGGAATACCTCAGACGGAACTCAATATACTCCCCCTTTTCCACCCGTTTCACCTTCGGTATTCCATTTATGATATCGCACACCTTCACTTCCGGCCTGCCGCTTCCGATTAAAGTTACCGCACCTCTCCTCTTTTTCATCCTGACCTCCTGACCCGGGCACCGTGTCCGGCACGCCGTTTCTGCCTCCTCAGCCTGGAGCGCAGCTGACGGAAAGCAATTTTAGACGCGCTCTACGCCTCCACAATATTCTGCAGCCATATCCCCTTTTTCACCAGCACATACCCGATCACGCATTTAATAATCTCGATCATCTGGCATGCGAAATAGAGGGGAACGATCGGCACCGCCGTGTAGCGGCTCAGCACGTAGGCGCACGGAATGCTGACCACCCACATGAACACGCTGTCAAAGACAAAGGTCACAATCGTCTTCCCGCCGGAACGCAGGGTAAAATACGACGCGTGCAGAAATGCCCCCATCGGCATATACAGCGCAATCACCCGGATAAATGCCGTCGCCAGCGCCTTCACTTCATCCGTCGTATTGTAAATCATCGGGAACAGAGGGGCCAGAAGCGCCAGCACAGCGCCGATTCCAAGGCAGAGACACACGGAAAATGCAATCAGCTTCGTATCCGTATCCCGTGCTTCGTCCATCTTTCCTGCCCCCAGCAGCTGGCCGATGATGATGGCCACCGAGTTGCCTAAGGCGAGATACACCACATTGAATACATTTCCGATGGTGGAGGAAATATTGATTCCCGCCACTGCCGCCAGTCCGCGCACAGAGTAACACTGCATTAACGTCGCCATGCCGCCGGCCCACAGAACCTCGTTGACCATCAGGGGCATCCCCTTGATAACGATCTGCCTCACCAGACTTCCGGGTATGTACAGGCTGCGATACGCCCCTGTGATAAATGGATTCTTCTTTTTATGGCAGTGCGTCCACCGAATGACAATCCCTGCCTCGATAAATCTGGATATCACGGTAGCTACCGCCGCGCCTACTACGCCCAGCACCGGTGCGCCGAGCTTTCCAAAAATAAGGATATAGTTTAAGACGAGATTCACAAGAACGGCCACGATTCCCGCTTTCATGGGGATAACCGTCTCACCGCACTCCCTCAAGGTGCTGGTGTAAACCTGCTCGATGCCAAACGGAATCATCCCCAGAATCATGACCAGCATATACTTGCGCCCCTGATCCAGCGCCAGAGCCAGCCCCGCCGCATCCTCTTCACCGTGAAGATACATGGATATAAAACCTTCTCCCCATACCAGAAACAGAAGGCCCGCCACGATGATAATCAGGACGCTGAAGATAAGCTTAAAGCGGAACGTATGGCGCACGCCCTCATGATTTCCACTGCCATAAAACTGCGCGCTGAAAATACCCGCGCCGGAAATCGCCCCGAAAATGCTGATATTAAACACAAACATCAGCTGATTCACGATGGCCACGCCGGACATCTGCTCCGTTCCCACCATTCCGACCATAATATTATCCAGAAGCCCCACAAAGTTCGTGATGCCGTTCTGAACCATGATCGGCACCGCGATCGCAAGTATCATCCGATAAAAAGCCCTGTTTCCAATATATTTTTTCATCCGTATATGCTGCGGAATCCGCGTCCGCAGTCCCCCCTTATAACAGTCTCTTAATTGTCTCCAAAGTATATCATACTTTTTCCTCTCTTACAATGCGGGAGCTCTCGAAATCCCCGGTCTTTTCCTCCCACTCCCGGAGCCGTGCCTCCAGCTCCAGACGTTTTTCCCGAAATTCCCCGTTGTGTGCCAGGTTCACCTCTTCCAGCGGATCTTCCGTTAGGTGGTACAGAAGCCACGGCATTCCGTGAAATCTCACATACTTCCAGCCATCCATGGTCACGATTCCACGCCACGGCTGATCCACGCTGTCCGGTCCCCCGTTGGGCGCCACCGACTGGAGATATACGGAATCCGGAATATCGTCGTGCGTTTCGCTCCGGTTTAACCGGCAGAAGGAGTAATCAAAGCCCTCCATCCAGTCTGGCTTCTCAATGCCGCACAATCCCAGCGTGGTCGGGGCGATATCCACATGGTTTATCATCACCCGCTTCACCGCCTTGCAGCCCCTTGTACCGTAATCCATCGGAATCTCTCCACCAATCAAAAACGGAATTCTCACCGCTTCCTCGTAAGGCGTCATCTTTCGGAACTGTCCGTGGGATCCCATCATGTCTCCGTGATCGCTGAAGTACATGACATGTGTCTGTTCCAACAGCTTCCTGTCACGAAGCTTGCGGATCACCCGTCCCAGATTCCAGTCCACATTTTCAATCATTCCATAGTACCCGGCCAGATCTTCGGCCGCCCGGTCCCTGACCTTTTGCAGCGACGGTACATTCTGCCTGAATTCAACGCTTCCTCTGCTCCTGCCTCCCATAAATTCAGGCGGCGCAATAAATGGATCGTGGGGCGGCTGAACCGAGATCACTGCAAAAAATGGCCGTTCCCTGTCTTCGTCCAGATATTGGAGCAAAAGAGCCGTAAGGGCGTCGGTCTCATAGCCCTCCAGCTTCTTCATCACCTCGCCCTCCCCCATGTCTCCGTGTACATAGGAATCCCATGGACTGTTGTTATTCTCATATCCCAGCCACTTTTCAAAACCGCCTCTCCGCTCTTTCGGGATGAGATGGAATGCCGCCCTGCCCTCGCTCTCGTGAAATCCATCCAGATGCCATTTTCCCAGGTAAAGAGTCTCGTAACCATGTTCCCGGAATACACTGGCAACCGTCGGCAGCTTCGGATCCAGCGGATATTCATGGCCCGGCACACAGTGGTGCGGATAGCGGCTTGTCAGCATGGAACCCCGAAACGGGCTGCACAGCGGCATGCCGGAATACGCCATTTCAAAGTCACAGCCGGTGCGGGCCAGCCAGTCCATGTTGGGCGTTGACACATTGGGATCACCGTGAATTCCCATCGCCTGCCCCCTGTGCTGGTCGCTGATGAACCAGATAACATTTTTCCGTCTCTCCTTCGGCCCCTCTTCGGCCGCGTGATTCATTCCGAATCTCGTTTCCTCTCCAACTGATAATCCCATCTTTCCCCTCCATAAATAGTGTCAAACAGTTTTAACGATCTCCCGCACACACTCTGCACAAGCCGCCGCGTCAATCAGAAAAGCGCACAGATTTCGTTCCCAGCCATTGCTGAAATCTGTACGCCTTCGCCGCAAAATTCCGGTCTGCCTCCGCCTTTGTCCCGGTCTCTCCTCATAAAAACATCCGCGAATCTATTCCTCTAAAATTGCATTCAAGGTGATAAGCGCCTTCCACAGCGCCCATCCTCTCGCTCTGTCAATCGTATCGCTGTGCAGTCCCTGCAAAAAACGCTTTCTGCTGCGGCTGTCAAAAAACGTCCAGGCCATTGCGTAATCACAGGCGGGATCGCCTGTCCCCATAATGCCGAAATCAATCACACCGCAAAGGCTTTCGTCCTTTACCAGAAGATTCTCTGGGGAAACTGCGTGTCAATTCATTTACGAACTAACTCTGTTGATATTTCGATCCTATTTCTCTCCAAACGCGAAAAACTCTTCTTCCTTCAGTTTCAGCATCAACGCGGAAAACAGGCTGTTGGCCCAGGCAAACCAGGAGCGGGTAAACTGGGTGGGATCATCTTTGTGGAAGCTCTCATGCATAAAGTTCAGCCCCGCGTGCGTTCCGGCCAGCTGCTCCAGGCAGGCCAGTATCTCCTCCCGGTCAGCCGAGGTCAGCGCGCGCATGACGATGGCAATATGCCATATGTAATCCTCCGGCGTATGGGGGCTTCCCACACCATCCGCACAGGCGCCGCGATAGTAAAACGGGTTATCCCCGGACAGTATGAATTTTCTCGTATTGACATAAAATTCATCCTCACAGCCGCAGTAATTTAAGTACGGCATGGCTAAAAGGCTGGGAGAGTTGGCGTCATCCATCAAATTATAATGGCCCAGTCCGTCTGTCTCGTAGGCGTACATCTTCCCGCAGCGCGGATGCTCCACCATTCCAAACGCTTCAATTCCCTCCTGGATCTGCTTCCTCGTCTTCGCACATTCCTCTGCCAGGGAAATGTTCTTTAATACCTTCCGGAGAATCTCCTCCCCATACCCCAGCGCAACCACTGCCATCATATTGGAAGGAATCAGATAGCCATACGTGCAGCAGTCATCGGATGGGCGAAAGCCAGACCAGGACATTCCCGTACGTCCCACCGGATTCCCCAGTCCGCCGCACGGAAGGGTGTCGGTCTCCGGGCAGTCGGACCGCTCAAAGGTATAGGATGAATTATCATGGTCCTGCTCGGTTTTTACCACCGTTAAGAGTACGGCCATCATCCGCTCAAATTCTTCTGTAAAGATATCGGCGCAGCCAGTCTCCTTCCAGTAGGCATGTGCCAGATAAAGGGGCGCACAGAGGGAATCCAGCTCGTATTTCCGCTCCCATACCCAGTCGTTTAACTGCGTTTTATCCTGGTGGCCTCTGCCGTCCGGAACCTCGTTAAACGCGTTGGCATACGGGTCCGTCAAAATCTGACTCGCCTGTTTTCCTATAATGCCACGCAGAATTGCCCGCAGCTTCTCGTCCTTTGCTGCAAACGGCACGTAGTGCATCACCTGAAAAGAGGAGTCGCGGAGCCACATGGCCTCGATATCTCCGGTGATTACGAAATACTCCTCTTCCCCCAGCTTCTTTACTGTCGTATCAATGGTATTTAAAAAACATGGTTTCACAAGCGGCGCCAGCGGCGGGTACGCTTTCTTATAGTAATTTTCCAGCTCGTCAGCTGTCTCTGTCAGTATTTCCGGTCTCTCTATCATTTTTCCTCCATTCAGCCTGTGAGTGCTCTTGAAAATTTTCTTACACCCATCTTAGTGGCTGCTAAACTGTCTCAGTCAAATTCCTGGTACAGCATTACGCAACGCTGTACTAACTGCTCGCAGGAATAATCTTATACGGAATCAGCACCGGCTCGATATTCCGGCTGCCATTTAACTGATCTCTCACAAGGGATACACTCGTCTGTCCCATGGCGATCTCGTCCTGGCTGATATGGGTAAATTCCTCTTCCCCGGTTATATTGTCATAGCCGTCGAAGCATACAATCGTATACTTCTCCTCCACGCCCAGCTGCACGAGAGAACTCCGGATGATTCTGGCAATATCGTATTCCACCGCGAAAAATGCCGTGATATCCGGATGGCTTCCGATAAATGCCTTCACCTTATCATAGTCCTCGCGGAGCGATTCCTCCGTGCGGTGGGACGGCAGCGTCGCCTTTAAATCCGTCAGCCACATGGACTCATTCGTGGTCAGACCGTGTTCTAAATGGCTGTCCAGAAAGCCCAGATGACGGTCTGCGATCGTAGGGGTGTCCACTCCGCAGTGGGACGCAAAGCAGATATTCCGGTGGCCCTGGTCCAGGAGCCAGTCCGTCAGTTCCCTGGCCGCTTTCTGGTTGTCCGTCCCCACGTACGATACCGGAACGCCTTTCAGCCTCCGGTCTAAAAGTACGATGGGGTACTCCTCCACCGCCAGTTTCAGCACAGTCGAGTTAAAATTCTCTCCGTGCACACACATGATGATGATTCCCTGTGCGCCCAGGGAAAGCATCCGGTCCACTGCCCGGCTCTCCTCTTCCCTGCTGCCATTGGTACAGTGAAGCACCATGTAATATCCCAGTTCCCTGCAGGTCTTCTCAATTCCCAGAATCAGCTTATACCCGTAGCTGCCGCCAAAACCGTCCATGATCACACCGATCACCGGAGAATCCGTCTTTGTCTCCTGCGGAAGCGACTCTGCCGCCTGCTCCCAGGAGTCATTGACAAACGATCCCTTCCCCGGCATCCGGATGATAATGTTCCGCTCCGCCAGCATATCCATCGCCTTTTTTCCTGTTATCCTGCTCACATTATAGATTCCACACAGTTCTTTCTCAGAAGGGAGCCGCACACCGGTCTCATACTTCCCTGACCGTATGTCATTTAATATCTCCAGATAAATTCTTTCATATAATGGCTTTCCCTTCATGACTTCCTCCATTCTTCACACAACCTGTGCGCAGACGGGCCAAGGAGAAGAAAGCTCCCCTTCCTTCTCTTTCAGCCCCGCCGTTTTCTATCGTTTCATCCAGACTGCATGGTATTATATAAATGATATATCATTTATATAATACCATGTGTCCTTACAGGAGTCAAACGGCTCCCGTTCCCTGGTCAGCACCTTGCCGCCATCTCCATCACCATGATTCCGCTCAGATGCTGGGCCAGATCCACAGTGCCTGTCTCCGGCTTATCCCAGCTGCCGCCGATCAGCCCCTCCCGGTTCATTCCCCGGCTCGCCACAGTATCCGCGTGGAAGTGAATCATCTCCCGGATCTCGGGCTCATTTTTCTTCTCCCCATAGAGCTCACGGCAGTAACGGAAGAAAATTCCCCGGAACAGCCCGCAGTCATCCGGTCCCTCATATGGGATTAAACCGCCGTGGCTGTCGGCCAGCCTCCGTTTCGCCTCCCGAAAGGTGGCAAGCGCCATCTCGTAATATGCCTCATCCTTTGTAATATGGTAGTACTCCAGAGCTGCCTGCATAAATACGCCCTGACAGTACGTAAACTCCCACTCATAGTCTACTTTTCCGTCGCCCAGCCGGTTGATCCCGTCCCAGACAAATCCATTGTCAGGATCCACCAGATGGCGTAAGTTCCACTGAAAGATCCGCTCGCCCCACTCCAAATCCTCTGGCCTTCCAAATCTCTGGTATAAACGGAATGCCAGGATCGCAGCCGGTGCGTTGGCCGGCGTATTTTTATAATCCAGCTGCTTTTTCTGCCAGGCCAGTCCGCCGCCCATGTGGTCATTCCAGGCCGTCTTCACGTCTTCCCAGATCGTAAATACCTGGTCTCTGCATGCGTCGTTTTCCGTCACATCCCAGAGACGTAGAAGCGCAAGGGCAATCCACTCCATGTCATCATACCAGTTGTGGAGAAAGGTCTGGTGATTGGCGTTCCAGGTGCCGGTCAGCTCCTTCCTGATCCGTTCCATGTAGACGCCATCCCCGGTGCGCAGGTATCCGTCCAGCAGGGCGTCCACCGTATGGGCATGCCACCAGTATACAAAGGCTTCCTCCTCTTTTCTCGGAAAATGGTGCTCATAATACTGCTTCTCTTCATCCCAGTAACAGCGCTCCAGCGCTTCCTGGGCCAGGTTTAATGCATCGTTCAAGTTTGCCATCGTTCTGTCTCCTCTTTATTCTCGCAGGAAGCGTTATTTGGAAGCTGCTTCCGCCAAAATCTTATCGCCCTGTTTCTGAGCCGTGGCCAGAGCCTCCTCTGCGGAGAGCGTTCCGCCCACAAACAGATCCAGCTGCGGCCGAAGTGCCAGACCTTCCACATCGGAGTATCCCGGAACCGGCATTCTCGTCGTAGCATACAGCATGGTCCTGGAAAATACGGATAAAATCTCGTCGTTCATGAAGTAATCGTCTGCCGCCGCGTTTTTATTGGCTGGAAGATTGGCACTGAGCTTCGCAAATTCCACACCGTTTTCCGGCTGTGTCGTCCACCATTTGATGAAGTCCCAGGCAGCGTCCGGATTCTTTGCCTTGCTCGGAATTACCAGGCCGAATCCGCCCATGATTGCGGACCGCACTCCTCCGGGCCCCTCGGGCTGTTCCAGTACACCGTAGGAGATTCCCGACTCATCTAAGGATTTGAGCGCCCACGGCCCGTTGAAGCAGATGGCTACCTTGCCTGCCTTAAAGCCGTTTCCTCCGAAGCCATCCTCGAAGCCCAGCTCATAGACCTTCTCCTGATTCAGCAGTTCATCCCAGTAATTCAGCACAGCCAGTCCCGCCTCAGAATTGAATGCGGTAACCGGTGGCGTCACCGTATCATCCACCATCTTTCCGCCCGCCTGGAGAATCCAGTTATTGAAAAGCCCCGGATCCGACAGGGAAAAACCGGACTGTTCCAGCTTTCCGCCTGCATCTCTCTTTGTAAGTGCCGCTGCGGCGGTCTTTAAGGCATCCCACGTACTGATTTCCTCCGGATTCACTCCGGCTTCCTTTAAAAGGTCTTTATTATAGAAGAGAATTCTCGTATCCACCGTCAGGGGAACGCCATACTGTTTGCCGTCGTTTCCTTTCATTTCTTCGACTGTGGGCTGGTAAAACTGGTCCATATCCACCTTGTCGCCTGCTATGTAGTCATCCAGCGGCATAAACGCTCCCTTTGCGGCGTATGTGGCCGTGGTAAAACGGTCCCACATGACGATGTCCGGCACGTCCCCTCCGGCGATGGCGGTGACTAACTTCTCCTCCATGCTGTCCTGTACCGCGTATGTCACGTAGTACTTCTCCTGGGAATTGTTGTAATTCTCAGTCATCTGGTTGATGTATTCCACTGCGTCGCCGCTCATGGAGCCCCACATGGTCACTTCCTGCTTTCCAGCCGCCTCAGAGCCCTTCTCACCATTTCCGCCATTGCCCGTGCTGCATCCGGCCAGCAGACCTGTTGCTACCGTGGCCGTCAGAACGGCCGCCATTAACTTTTTCATATTTGTTTTCTCCTTTTTTCTTGTTTGAATATTATTTATTTTCCTCCGCTGAAGGCAATTCCTTCCACGTAGTATTTCTGTGCAAATAAGAACAGCAGGACCATAGGCAGGGTGGCGATCACCGTGCCTGCCATCAGCGGGCCGTACTGGGTGTCATACTGGTACTGAAACGTGGCCAGCCCCACCTGAACCGTCTTCATCTTATCGGAGTTCAGCACGATGAGAGGCCACATAAAGCTGTTCCAGCCCGACTGGAATGTCATGATCGCCAGCGTAATAGCCGCAGGCTTGATCAGCGGAAAGTAAATCTTCGTAAATATCTTAAACTCTCCGCAGCCATCGACTCTGGCAGCCTCGGCCAGCTCGTCCGGCAGCGTCTCGAAGAACTGCTTCATAAAAAATACTGCAAATGCCCCTACCGCGCCCGGAATGATGATGGCAAAGTAGCTGTTGATAAAACCGTTTCCGCCCTGTCCGAATAAGTTGTTGCCTCCCACCAGAGGGAAGAATTTTAAGACAAGGAACTGGGGAATCATGGTGGCGACCGCCGGGATCATCATCGACGACAGCAGGATCAAAAACGACACCTTTCTTCCCTGAAATTTAAGCTTTGCAAACCCGTATCCCGCCAGCGCACCGAAGAATAAGTTTGTCGCCACACCGCTGGCCGCCAGGATAAAGGAATTCATAAAATACCTGGCAAACGGCATGGTTCTGAACACCTTCGCATAATTGGCCAGTGTAAACTTCGAGGACAGCAGGGACAGGGAGTTGGAGTAAATCTCCGCCTCCGGCTTAAACGATGTGGATACCATCCACAGGAACGGATATACGGTGGCAAGAGATATCAGGACCGCTCCCGTATACCATAAAATACTCTTTGTACGTCTTTTCACTTCACGGCTGTTCATCTTCTTCCTCCTCTCTTAAATATCAGCATTGTTCAGCCTGGTATTCAATACGGAAAACACCAGGATAATCAGAAACAGGACCATGGAAATGCTGGAGGCGTAGCCCATGTTCAGATTATTGAAGCCATTGTTATAAATGTAATAGACCAGTGTGATCGTGGCATTGCCAGGGCCTCCTCTCGTCAGGATAAACGCCTGGTCAAACACCTGAAAGCTGGAGATAATCAGCATCGTCGTCACCAGAAACGTGGTCTTGGAGATGGACGGCCATGTGATATGCGTAAAAATCTGCCACCGGTTGGCGCCTTCTACTCTGGCGGCCTCATACAGAGACTGGGATACCCCCTTCAAACCGGATAAGAAGATCATCATATTTGTCCCGAATCCCGCCCAGAGACTCATCATAACCACGGCCAGCATAGCCCACCGGCTGTCGTAGAGCCAGGCAGGCCCCGAAATGCCAAACAACTCCAGAACTCCGTTCAACAGGCCCAGCTGCGGATTCAGGATCCAGAACCACAGCGTGGCGGTCGCCACCGTGGAGGAAAGCACCGGCAGATAAAACAGCGTTCGGAAGACACTCACGAACTTCCGGTTTACATTTAAGTACAGGGCTGCTCCCAGAGAGAGGAGCAGGCCGCCCGGCACATACAGAAGCGTATATACGCACGTGTTCTTGAGGGCAATCCAGAAAAATTCATCATTTATCATCTTCCTGTAATTGTACAGCCCCACAAACTGGGGCGCGTTCACAATATCGTAGTCGGTAAAGCTGATCACCACCGCCATAATAATCGGAATAAAGGTGAATAAAAAAAACAGAAAAACCGGCGGTGCAGTAAAGACTCTTCCCATAACATTCTGATTTCCAAATCCGTGCCTGTTCCTTCTTCTTTCATCATTTTTTATGTAATTCAAAATACCTCCCCCTTCTCTCATGGTAAAATGTTCCAAATAGATGGTATATTTCTGTACAGCAGCTGTTTCATTTAAATACAATATAGCATTGTCATATATCAAAGTCAACATTTATTATATCGTTTATGTTTTTTATATCATTTATATCATTTTCTGTATCAAATCTTATCTCTGCAGTACTTCAAACCTCTTACAAAAACACAAAAAGAATATCACCAATCCAAAAAAGGCCCTGCCCCAACAAACAAAAAAATTTGTCAGGCCAGAACCTTTCACTGCTCTTTTTAGTTTTTTACTGCTGTCTTTTACTTTTTCTTACTTTCGCACTTTTACAAAGCGTTTCCGACATTTCCATCCACACGGCTCACCGCACCAATCTTAAAATACACAGGAAGCCCATTGCTAAGACTAAGCGGAACCTCCCCTGCAATCAATGGCTGCAAGTAATCCATGAGCGGCTGTTCAATATCATTTCCCTGCTCATTGATCCACTCCAGCGGAACCGTCTTCTCTTTATTTGCCACAAGACTTACGGGTACAGACGTGTAGGCGACACGGTAAGGGTGATTCTTCACCCGTTTAACAACGGCCATATGGCCATTTTTTCCCTGAAGGATACACTGAACCGCCATGGCTCCCAGCAGCCGCGACTCCAGAAGGTCCGTACTGCTGGCCGCCTGGGAGGCGCATCGCTGCATCAGATTCAGCTCGATGGAACGCACCTTGCAGCCAATCTCCTGCCTGACGATCTCCTCCAGAACCTTTCCCGTCCCGGCGATATCCCTATGGCCGAAGACATCGGTCCGGCTGTCCTTCCGGATCTCCGTTACGTACTTCCCGTCTTCATCCCGGACACCCTCGCTGACGGCGATGAGAATGCCGCGCCTCTCTGACTGCCGGCTTCTGATATCCTCCAGAAACCGTTCCACAGAAAACGGCTTTTCACACAGATAGATGAAGTCAGGCCCGCGGTCTCCGTTCTGTCTCGCCAGCGCGGAGGCGGCAGTCAGCCAGCCGGAATTACGCCCCATGATCTCCACAATGGTCACTCCAAACGTATCGTAGACCGCCAGGTCCCGCTCCAGCTGAGAAAATGTGGTAGCGATATATTTTGCTGCCGAGCCGAATCCCGGGCAGTGGTCTGTCTCCGTCAGATCGTTGTCTACCGTCTTCGGTGCGCCCGCTGCGCAGATATCCGTGATCCCGCGCTGCTCTAAATACCGGGACAGCTTATTCACCGTGTCCATCGAATCGTTGCCGCCAATGTAAATAAAACCGGTAATATCATATTTACGAAAGATGGAGACCAGCTTCGCATAGACCGTTTCATCCGTCTTTATATCTCCCAGCTTATACCGGCAGGACCCCAGCGCCGACGACGGAGTTCTGGAA
Organism: Hungatella sp. L36; assembly: GCF_014288035.1. Taxonomy (NCBI): domain Bacteria; kingdom Bacillati; phylum Bacillota; class Clostridia; order Lachnospirales; family Lachnospiraceae; genus Hungatella; species Hungatella sp. L36. The sequence continues at coordinate 156,775 of NZ_JACOPC010000005.1, forward strand.
AGGAGGTCCAGATCCATGGGACTTAAAAATACATCCGATAACTCCACCAGCTGTTCCTCAAGGATTCCCTTGATTCCGTAAAGCCCTCCGTAGACACGGTCATAACGGCCGCATACCATAGCTTCCTCCAAAATTCCTCTCAAGGTGGCGTTTATAGCCGTGGTAGGGCCGCCGGACTGGGCTGCAAGTAAATTCCCCATAATTTCCTCCGTTTTTAATATCCTCTGTTTTCAGTTTCAGGATATTTTCTTGTCTTTATACTCTTTTTCGATCTCCATGATGCGGTCCACCTTTGGTGCGGAGCCGCCGCCGGAAAAATCACACCCCAGCCAGATATCCACCAGATACTTGGCCAGTTCTACACCGATAACCCGCTCTCCCATACACATGATCTGGGCATCGTTGCTCTTCCTGGACCTCTCAGTGGAAAATGGATCGTGGCATACAGCTGCCCGAATTCCCGGGACTTTGTTTGCCGTGATGGCCATGCCGATCCCTGTCCCGCAGACCAGGATTCCCCGTTCATACGCGCCCGCGGCTACCGCTTCCGCCACCTTTACGGCCACATCGGGGTACAGCACAATTTCCCCCTTATCTGCTCCGAAATCGTGGTATTCGATCCCTTTGCTGTCCAGATGCTTCATAATTTCTACTTTTAAGGAATATGCTGCCTCATCGCAGCCAATTGCTATCTTCATGACATTTTTCTCCTTTTCAGACACAGACAAAAATCCCCAAAACGACGATCAACCCAGTTTTTCCAGAATCCCATCCGCCATGGCTGTCAGAATGATGCAGCAGGAAGTTGCCCCTGCGTCAAGGACTCCTCTGGAGCGCTCTCCCAGACGGCTGGAGCGGCCGAATTTAGCCGTCATCTCTCTTGTGGAATCCCTGCCCGCGGCCGCAGCCTCCTTCATCGCCTCCAGCGTTTCCGCGAATCCCGCGTGCTCCGCGGCTCCTTTTTTCAGCGTGTCTGCCGCCGGGGAAAGCGTATCCACCAGAGTCTTGTCACCCACTCTGGCGTCTACAATGCCGCACAGGCCGTTCAGTCCGGCTTCCATCATATTACCCATGTCCTCCAGGGAGATTTCGTCTAACTCCTCCCCGGCTTCCGCCATATCCATCAGGATGGTTCCATAGATAGGGCCCATGGAACCGCCGATTTCATTCAGCAAAATGGTTCCCAGCTCATAGAGGCCGTCTGTAAAGGAAAACTCTTTATCCGCAAATCTGGTCTCAAATACCGTAAATCCTTTATTCATATTCATGCCGTGGTCGCCGTCTCCGATCAGACCGTCCACCTCACCCAGATACGCCTTGTTGTCCTGAATGGCTTTTACCATCTTAAGCAGGATGGATTTACCGTCCCCGTTCCTGAAAGTGTCCATATTCATGCTCCCTTCTGCTTCTCTTTTAAGCCCATGCTGTATGCCGCCATATCAATCAGTTCCTTCAGCTCCTCATCCAGCTTCATCACGGTCAGGGTCGCCCCCATCATATCCAGGGAGGTAAAGTAATTGCCCACGTATGCCTTGTGCGTCTTTATCCCCTGATCAGCCAGCAGCCGGTCGATTTCATCATATAAGACGTACAGTTCCATGACCGGAGTTGCCCCCAGTCCGGATACCAGCACGACCACCTCATCTCCGGACTGGAACGGATAATCGGGTATCACGACGTCAACCATGCGTTTCGCCATCTGAGCGGCTGTTTCCAGCTCACATACCTCGATTCCAGGCTCTCCGTGATGGCCGATTCCCACTTCCATGGTCCCGTCTTTTATCTCAAAATTCGGGTGGCCTACGGCCGGAAGGGTACACGGCGTCAGGCCGATTCCCACACTTCTTGTGTTATCTATGGCCTTTCTGGCCGCCTCGATCACCTCGTCCAAGCTGCCGCCCATGGCCGCCTTAGCACCGCCCACCTTCCACATCAGGATCTCGCCTGCCACGCCGCGCCGTTTCTCCCTCTGGTCTCTGGGCGCAGATGCCGCGTCGTCATTGGCTGCCACGGTCTTCACTTCGATTCCCTGCTTCTTTGCCATTTTTACAGCCATCTTCACGTTCATGTTGTCTCCGGAATAATTGCCGTAGAGACACGCCACACCTTTGCCCTGGTCTGCTGCCTTAAACGCATCTAAGAACGCAGCCGCGGTGGGGGAAGAACAGATCTCCCCGACTGCCACCGCATCACACATATTCTCGCCTATGTAGCCGATAAATGCCGGTTTATGGCCGGAACCGCCTCCGGTTACCACGCCTACCTTATCTGCCGGAATGTTTCTGGCCTTTACCACACGTCCATTATCTGTGGCCTCCACGATATCTGCGTGCACTTTCAAAAAACCTTTCAGCATCTCATCTACAATATCATCCGGATTATTCAGTATTCTCTGCATTTCCAAAACCTCCCGCTCTATTTAATGGTGTATCCGCCGTCGATCAGCAGATTGTGTCCCGTAATCATACCCGCCGCATTGCTGCAAAGGAATGCAATAACACCAGCAACCTCATCCGGCTCTGCAAAGCGCTCTGACGGCATCTCCTTCTTGAAGGCGTCCCCAGCCGGGCCGTCCCAGGCTTTGTGTCCCAGTTCCGTGAGCACAACGGTCGGCGCCACCGCATTGACGCGAATGCCGTATTTTCCCCATTCCAGAGCCATCACCTTCGTCATGGCAATAATTCCGCCCTTTGCCGCACAGTAGGCCACATGTTTATCCAGGGCGATCACGCCGGCCTGGGAGGCAATGTTGACAATGGAGCCGTTCACATGGTTGTCAATGAAATACTTTCCAAGAAGCTGCGCCATCATAAATGAGGACTTCAGATTGATGTTCATGGTACGGTCCCAGTCGGACTCACTGATCAGCTCTGCTTTTTCCAGCGCGACAATCCCCGCACAGTTGACCAGAATGTCGATCTGTCCAAACTGCTTCACTCCCAGATCCACCACAGACTGGCGGTAAGCACCGTTCGTCACATCGCCTGCGATTCCAACGGCCTTCGGATCCAGTTCCTTAGCGATTTCATCCACCCCCGGATTTAAGTCTGCCAGGACCAGATTCACACCCTTTTTTGCGAAAAACTTCGCTGTTTCATAACCAATTCCTGCTGCTCCGCCTGTAATAACAGCGGTCTTTCCTTCTAATGAAAATTCCGGGTCTGCTCCGTAATATTGTAACATGATGATCTTCCTCCTTAATTGCTTTGTACTTACGGCTATATTTACTGCTATATTAACTGCTATATTTACTGCTGTGCTCTCTGCTTAAACTCCGCTACATTCTCTTTGTTGACTTCTTCAAAATCGATCCAGTAATCCTTCTCTACCGGTTTCTTATCGATGGCATCGATTACCACCTCAACCGCTTTGCTTCCCTGTCCGGCTGCGTCCTGGAATACGCTGATCAGCATATTGCCTTCCTCCACTGCCGCGAGTGCGTCATTAATCCCATCCACACCCACTGCCGGAATATCCTTGCCTGCCGCCTTGACGGCTTCCCTTGCACCAAGAGCCATCTCGTCATTTTCCGCTACAATGGCATCGATCTGGTCAAATGCCTGCATCCAGGTCTCCATAACGGTCATGGACTCTGAGCGGGACCAGTTGGCTGTCTTTTCAGCCAGCACCTCGATATCCGGATACTTATCCAGGATATTCTGGATTCCCTGCCGTCTCTCGATCTGAGCGGACTGTCCCATAGGGCCTTCGATAATGACAATCTTGCCTTTTCCGCCTAACGTATCCGCGATCTTCTGCATGATCATCTCCCCGGCAATGACATCCTGGGAGCCGATGTAGCTGGTTATCTTATCGTTGTTGACGCGGGTATTGACCGCCACGATGGGAATCCCTGCTTCCACTGCCTTGTCTACGCACGGGGAGCACGCGTCGGAATCCTGCGGATTTAAAATAATACCGTCACATCCGTCGGAAATCATGGTCTCCACCTGGCTGATCTGTGTGCTGGGATCGTAGTTGCCGTCGTAAACCATCAGCTCCGCGCCCATCTCATCCGCCTTCCTCTGCGCCGCATTGGCAAGACGGACAGTGTATTCATTCTTTAAGCTGTATAAGGTGATACCCAGCTTCAGTTTCTTTCCGCTGTCTGCTGTCTGGCTTCCGTCCGTGGTCTTGCCGCCGTCTGCCGCCTTTGTGTCATCCGATTTTTTTGCGCTGGTGTCTGCCGCTCCGCAGCCTGCAAGGGCGGTGACTGCCATTGCCATACATAACACGATTCCCAATACTTTTTTGTTCTTTTTCATTTTATTCCTCCTGAATTTAAGATTTTCTATTTCCCGCCATTTAAAGAATCCAGCATGACGGCGCCGATAATGATCAACCCCTTGATAACCAGCTGCCAGTAAGAAGAGACCGCCATCATATCAAGACCGTTGTTCATAACTCCCATAATCAGGAAACCGACAATGGTTCCCCATAGTCTGCCGCGCCCGCCCGATAAACTGGTACCGCCGATAACCGCGGCCGCAATAGCGTCTACCTCATATCCGTTGCCGCTCTGTGCCAGACCCGAAGTAACGCGGGAGGTTAAGATGATTCCCGCCAGACCCGCCAGGAGACCGGAGATCATATAGACAGAGCAGATAATGCGTTTTACGTTGATTCCTGAAACCCTGGCCGATGACGGGTTGCCGCCTGTGGCAAACACATACCGCCCAAACCTCGTCTTATACAGCACGATGAAACAGATGACCAGAACCACGATTAAGATCAGTACGGGGTATGGAAGGATTCCGACGCTTCCACCGCCGATCTTTAAAAATCCCTTGCTGAGTCCCGGAACCGGCTTGGCGTCACTGGCCATGAAGGTTACGCCTCTGGCAATACTCAGCATTCCCAGCGTAGCGATAAATGCAGGGACCTTTAAGTAAGAGACCACAATCCCGTTGACTGCACCAAGCAGCAGTCCTACTCCCAGGCCGATCAGTACGGCGATTGGCCATGGGATTCCGGTTTCCGCCCTGGCTGCCAGAGCGGAGAACATGCCGGCCGCTCCGACGATGGAACCCACGGATAAGTCAATGCCGCCGGTCAGCACCACAAAAGTCATGCCGATTGCCAGGAGCCCGTTAATCGACGTCTGGCGGAGCATATTAACGATGTTATCCACGGTCATAAACTTTGCCTTCATGACCGTAAAGAATATCAGGATCGCCGCCAGACCAACGATAACACCGTATTGAGCAATAAAGCTTTTTATATTTATTTTTTTCTCTGTTTTTATCATTTCATTCACCTTTTCGTTATCAGATATAGGAGACCGCCATTTTCATGATATCCTCCTGGGCAAATTCCTCCCGGCTCAGCTCTCCGCTTAACCGTCCGTTGCTGAGAACCAGGATCCGGTCGGACATTCCCATGGCCTCCGGCATTTCCGAGGAAATCATGATGATGGAGTTGCCCTTCTCCACAAATTCTCCCATCAGCTTATAAATCTCCGACTTGGCTCCAATATCGATCCCCCTCGTCGGTTCATCCAGGATTAACAGCTTGGGATTTTTCATCATCCACTTAGCCAGAACCACCTTCTGCTGGTTCCCGCCCGACAGCTTTCCGACCAGCTGTCTCGGTGAATGCACCTTGATCCTCAATGCCCTGATCTGATCGTCGATCGTCTTCTTTTCTTCCTGGCGTTTGATGAACATGCCGCTGCTAAGCGTCTTCATGGAGGCGATGGTAATGTTCTGTCCCACTCCCATCTCCAGCACCAGGCCCTCATTCTTCCGGTCCTCTGTCACGTAAGCGATTCCGTGGCGGATGGCATCGGAAGGCCGCCTGATCTCCACTTTCCTTCCTTCGAAGAACACTTCACCCGAATCCGGTTTTTCCAGACCGAAGATGGCGTTCATCAACTCCGTTCTTCCCGCTCCGATCAGCCCGGCGATCCCCAGGATCTCTCCCTCCCGCACTAAAAAGCTGATATCTTCAAACTGGTTTTCCTTCGTGAAATGCCTGACCTCCATCACCACGTCCTTCGCCGGAACCTTGATCTTTGGGAAGATTTCATTTAACTCCCGGCCTACCATGTTCTTAATCAGGGTATTGTTGTCGATGTCCTTTGCCTCCCAGCTGTTTACATACGTTCCGTCCCGCAGAACCGTGATATCATCTGCGATTCGGAATATCTCATCCATTTTGTGAGAAATGTAAATGATGCCGGTCCCCTTTTTCTTCAAATCCGCAATGGTTTTGAACAGGATCTCCACCTCCTGATCCGTAATGGCGGAGGTCGGCTCATCCATTACGATGATATCCGCATTTAGGGAAATGGCCTTTGATATCTCGATCAGCTGCTGGTCCGCTACCTTTAATCGTCCGATCTTCGCCCTGGGACTTACCCGGACCTTCATTTCACCCAGCAGCTTTTCCGTATCCGCGTACATCTTTTTGTAATCCACGAACAGCCCTTTTCTCGGTTCCCGCCCCAGAAAGATGTTCTCGGCTACGGTCATCTCCGGCACCGGCGACAGCTCCTGATGAATCATGGCGATTCCCAGCTCCTGTGCGTGCCTCGGAGACTGGATTTCTGTCTTTTTTCCCTTCAGCCATATTTCCCCGTCGTCACATTTATGTACACCGGCAAGAACCTTCATCAACGTGGACTTGCCCGCTCCGTTCTCTCCCATCAGCGCGTGGACGGTACCGGCCCGCAGTGAAAAATCAATCCCATGAAGCACTTCCACGCCGTTAAAGCTCTTGATTATCTGCTTCATATCCAGTAAACTCAATGTCTTCAACTCCTTTCCTCTCTGTTTGTCGTCTGTAATTCTATTATAAAAAAATAATCAGACCGCGGAGGTTCAAAAAAGTTGAAAAAGGTTTGATTTTTATGAATTCAAAAATGCAGACCGATGCTCCGGCCTGCATTTTTCTCTTTTGTTGGATGCGTTTTTCATCTTTTCCTGGTACGTTTTACTCTTTTTTCTGGTACATTTTACTCTTTTCCTGGTACGTTTTACTCTTTTTCTGGTGCCTTTAATCCTTCCCTGGATGCTTTTCTATCTTTTCCCGATACCGCTTGGGATTTTCTCCCGTGCTCTTTTTGAAAACGACAGAGAAATACTTGGAATTGGGATAGCCGCACAGCTCTCCTACCTTCTGGATTGGAATGCTGCTGTCCTCCAGCAGTTTTCTGGCTATACTCATACGCTGCTCCGTCACATAGGTATTGAACCCGCAGTTCATCGATTTCTTAAACAGGGTGCTGATATAGCCCGGCGTCCTGGAAAACTGTTCTGCCACCGTGTTTAGATCGATATCCTTCGTAATATTTTCTTCCAGATACTGAAGAATATCGTGAATCAGCTTATAATTTAAGGATTCCTCCCCCTGCTGCATCAGCTCTCCTGCCTGGCGGATCATCTTTTTTAATTCCTGCTTCATCTGGATAAAATTCCAGAAATAGCGGAACTCCTGATAGCGGACAGGCGGCTCTGGAGAGAGGCCTGCCGCTTTTTGTGTCCGCTCGTTCAGCAAACCGCATACCTCCTCGTAGCATTTTCTGACCGCCTCCAGAGAATGCCTGGAGCATGGCGCTGCGATCAGCGGTTCTAAGGCGTTGAGAAGCATCACCGCATGCTCCTCATCGAATTCTTTTAAAAGGGACTCCGCCGGCACCGGATCATAATCATGCCCTCTGGCCAAATCGCTGTAGAAAAACAGGTCGTTCCCCGTATCATAGATCTTAAATTCTGCCGCCTTGATGGCGTGGCGCAGGGATTTGTTTAAGCAGTATGCGTCAAAGGCGATATCACCGACGCCCGTAACCGCACGCACCTTGCAGTATTTTTTAATCAGTCCCGTGACACTGCGCAGGGCGGTCGCCTTCTCTTCTTTAAAACGGTTCTGGTCCTGAAACTCCATAATGACAGCCAGCCTTCCCTCGCTGTACTCCACCGTCACCGCAGGAAAGAAGGAGTCCTTAAAAAATTCGTCCACCATGTTCTTTGCCACAAAATCTATGTACTCCCGGTTGCTGTCCGTAACCTCATATTCGATGACCGCACAGATGAAGAGGGACGAATGAAAGGTGATCCCGAACTTCTCCAGCCGTTCCAGACACTGGGCGACCACTTCCTTCCTGTTCTCGTTGAGAAGCTGGACCAGTACCTCTTCCTTCACCTGATTTAATATTTTCTCATTTGCGATGGATTCCCTGGCCTCCTTCACCGACTGCTCCTGCTTCTGCCTGGTCTCCTCCAGGCAGGTGCGGACCAGTTCCAGAAATTCCGGTTTTTTCACGGGTTTCATCACATACTCCCGAACCCCCAGCCGGACCGCCTCCCTCGCGTACTCAAAATTCTCATAGCCGGACAGGATAATGACCGTGGCGGTCTGTCCCGAGTCCTTCAGGGCTTTGATAAATTCCAGCCCGCTGCTGCCCGGCATGCTGATGTCGGAGATAACCAGGTGAAAGTGCTCCTTCTGCGCCAGGTCAATGGCCTCGATTCCATTTCCCGCCTCCACAAACTGAATTTCTTCCTCCAGCCCCCGTTCCAGGATCGCAATAATTCCTTTCCGGATGAATCTTTCGTCGTCAGCGATCAATATTTTAAACATCTGACTCCTCCTCCATTTTGATTTCAATCACAATCTTCACGCCACGGTCGGGCTGGCTGTCAATAAAAATCTCTGCCCCTCCCCGGCAGATATGCAAAAGCCGCTGCTTTACATTAATAAGCCCTATGGACCGTTTCTTCTTCTCCCCCCTTAAGGGCGTATCATTCTTTAAGCACTGCCGGATCTCTAAAAGCCGCTCCTGTTCAATGCCGCTTCCGTTATCTTCAATCATGATGACCAGCATGTCCCGTTTCCGAAACGCGCGGATCACGATCAGCCACGGCGGGAGCACCTGCTTAAATCCATGGCTGAAGCTGTTTTCCACCAGAGGCTGCAGCAGCATCTTTGGAACCATGACGTCTCCCACGCCCTCGCCAATCTCCATGATGCATTTTAAATCTTCCTGATACCTCATGTTCATGATGGAAATATAGTTTTTCAGATTGTCCCACTCCAGGCGAAACGGCACCTCATTGCTGCCCCATTTTATGCTGTAACGGAACAGATCCCCCAACGCCGCCAGACTGTCCCCGATGGCGTAATATCCGTCGATCTCACACTGCATCCGCATATTTTCCAGGGTATTGTAGAGAAAATGAGGATTGATCTGCGCCTGAAGTGCACTGAGTTCCGCCGCCTTCTGCGCCTGCTCCTTCTCCACCGCGGAGTTGATCACGGCCTGCAAATGAGAAGCCATCTGGTTAAACCGCCGGATAATCCTGGTGATCTCGTCATCAGGGCCTTCCTCCCGGATCGCAAAATCGAAGTGACCGCTTTCCACCTGGCTCATCATGTCGTCCAGAACCACCAGCCGTTTTAACATCCGCTTCAGCAGCAGATACGTCAGCCCAATCACACACGCGCCGCAGACAATCGCCACCACAACGACACGGAGCATCATCTCGGAGGCGAATTCCAGCACCCCTTTCCGGGATTTCAGGACTACATTGATCAGGCCGCAGCGGTTCGAACGGCTGTAGGTAAGAAGGTAGGGCTCCTCCGCCACAGAGACACTCTCTTTTCCTTCGTTTTCTTTAAACAGGCACTGCTCGAAATCCGCAGTTTCATACGTCCCGGTCTGGTGAAGCAGCGTCCCGTCTCTGTCAAAGATCAGATAATCCGTATCCCTGTCCTGCTTCTGAAAAAGGTTCCCCGCCAGCTTTTCCACAGACATGTCCACCTCCAGAATGCCGACCACATCTTTCGTACTTAAATTTCTGATTTTCAAATAAACGGGAAGGATCAATTTCCCATCTTTAACAATATTTAAGTTATCTACATCCAGAGTCGAGATCAAAAAATCCGCTTTTCTCACGCTCCCGTATACGAGATCGCTGTCAGAGTGCAGAATTTCATCGTAATACGCCTTTTTCTTCAGGATGTCCATGCTGAACTGCCAGTCATTGTTTAAATCAAGAGACTCATTATCCCCGTATACCACAATCTGATAAAACAGGTTTGGATAGAGGTACCGGATATTGATCAGCTCCTCCTCCATCCCGGATGCGTAATGCTGCCTTTCTCTTTCGCTCAGGATGTTCTTCCCATCCAGATAATAAGCAAATTCCTGACGGTAGCTCAGCTCATTAATCACGGCGTGTATGGCATCCAGGTTGTTGTCCATGGTGGTCTTAAGCCCTTCCAGCTCTCTTTCCATCTGGATGCCCGCATCTTTCAGCAGCGTCTTTTTATAGGAATTATAATAAAAAATCCCGACCACGGCTGTAGGAATAATCAGGACCACGGCGATCATCCATGTAATTTTCGTTATTACGCCCCTGTTTTTCATCCATCTCATACGGCTGCATCCCTTTCTCATAAATTGTTACAGCGTTTATGTTACAGCATTGTGCACAATAATTCAAGGAAATATTTTCCTGTTTTTAGTTTATTTTTTAACAATATTCATTATATGCAAAAATTAATCGAAAAAAAAGATCCTGGCGGTGCAAATGATTTTCATTTGCACCGTCAGGATTCTTTATCTTCCCCCGGTCATCTCTCCAGCCCCATAATCTTCTCAACCCGCACCAGATGCTTGCCCCCAAGGAACTCTGCTCCCAGATACGCGTTCACCAGCTCCCACGCCAGCTCGATTCCCACGGTCCTGGCTCCCAGCGTGATCATGTTCGCATTGTTATGCTCTCTCGCCATCCTGGCGGAAAACGTATCCGTCACCAGTGCGGCGCGGATACCCTCCACCTTGTTTGCCGCGATACTCATGCCAATTCCCGTTCCGCATACCAGAATCGCGCAGTCATACTCATCCGCCACGACTCCCTTTGCCACTACCACGGCCACGTCCGGATAGTCCACCTCGTGGACACTGTAAATACCTTTATCTGCAACCGTATGGCCGGCGGCGGTCAGCCGCCTTTTCAGTTCTTCCTTCATCTCGTATCCGCCGTGGTCACATCCAATTCCGATTCTCATTTTTATCCAGCCTTTCTATTTCTATTTTTGTTTCTGTTTCTAGTTCTGCTTCTAGTTCTATTTCTATTTCTTTACTTTTCTATTTTTTATTTTCCATTAACGGGCGGGGCGATCGTATCACCCTGCCGTATAGAACAGGGGCATACCATAGTCTCTAAAAGCTCCTGCTTCCTGCTTCCGTCATCCTCGATCAGGTCAATCAGCCTGACGGTCCCCCTGTAGCCGTACTCATACCGGTGGGTATCCACGGTTGTAATCTGCGGGGCGAAATATTTCAGACATTCCACACCGTCCACGCCGAATATGGACAAGTCCTCCGGGACTGAAAGTCCCAGTTCCCTGGCCGCCGCGTTGCAGCCGATCGCCAGCGTATCATTCACACACATCACCGCGGTAATCTGCGGCTGTTTCTTTAAAAGTTTCTTTGTAATGCGGATCCCGTCTTCTATGGAGAATCCGCCGTTTACGATATACTCCGGGTGGTACAGGCCGTACTGCTCCAGTGTCTTCCGGTAAAAGCCTTCCCTGCGCTCCGCCACCCAGTATTCCGGATAACCGGAGATGCAGCCGATGTGCTTATGTCCCAACGCCGCCAGCTTGCTCAGCAGGCCATCCACCTGCTCTTCCTCGGAGGTACAGATCAGCGGAAATTCGCCCCAGTTCATAAACCGGTTGCAGGAAATCATCTTGATCCCCGAGTCCGCAATCATCAAAAGGCGCTTCCTCGCCTCCTCGGAAATCTGCGTGCTGCCGGTGATAAAAAAGCCGTCCACCTTCTGGCTCGCCGCCTTGTCGATCTGCTCCACAAAGTCCTGATCCTGCCCGGACAGGTCATAGATAATGACGCTGTAATTCCTGTCTTTGGCAGCGCCCTCCACCCCTTTGATGATTTCCGGGAAAAATGGATTTGCGATATCTCCCACAAACAGGGCTATGGTATAGCTGCGCTTCGTCTTCAGTGTTTTGGCCGCAATACTCGGTATGTAGTCTACTTCCCTGGCGGCCGCCATCACCTTCTCTTTCGTCTTTTTGGTAATGCAGTCTTTTCCGTTTAAGACCATGGACACCGTCGCGGTGGACACGCCCGCCAGTCTTGCGATATCTTTAATTGTCGCCACACCATTTCCCCCCTTCGTCAATCTGCTGCTTGTTCTGTTCCGGCTGCCTACCGCTCCCCGGCCGCCCGAAGCGCCAGTTCCTGATACTCCTTGCAATCCTGTTCAAGACCATTTCTGCCCTCAAACACACCAAACGCGCCTGACACCAGGATGTCCGCCCCGTTTTCCAGCAGGGTTACGGTATTCTCCCTGTCCACGCCGCCGTCGGCCTCGATCAGATAGGAGAGGCCCAGCTGCTCCCGCATATCCCGCAGTCTGCTCACCTTTTCCACCGTTCCTTCCAGAAACCTCTGACCGGAAAATCCGGGTTCCACGCCCATCACCAGCACAAAATCCAGGTAGGGAAGCGTCTCCCGAAGCAGCTCGGGAGACTGTGCCGGATTCAGCACCACGCCGCCCTTCATGCCGTTCTCTCTGATCTGGTTCAGCGTGCGGACCGGAAAATGGGTCGCGTCCAGATGGAAGCTCACATAATCCGCCCCGGCGGCGGCCAGCGGCAGAATATAGTCCGCCGGGTTCGTCACCATTAAGTGGACGTCCAGAAGAAACGAATAGTTTTTCCGGATCAGCCCCACCATCCCGGTGTCGAAGCAGAGATTCGGCACATAATGGCCATCCATAATGTCAATATGCAGAATCTTAATTCCTGTATTCTCAAGTATATCTAAATCCTTCTTAAAATTCAAGGGATTCCCGCAGGCCAGTGTGGGATTGACGATCAGCTCCCCTTGTCTCATAACAGCTACCTCCTTCTAACGGTCGTTCGCTTTACGCGCGATTTACCGTTACATACCGTAACATACCGCAGCATTAAGCACATAAGCGGGCGCTGCCGGCCCGCTTATTATTATTTTGAATAAGATTTCAGAGCCTCAAAGAAAACCTTCATCACACCGTCTCTGTCAACGGAATCAATGTAGTCGATATTTTTCTCTTCTTCCCTCTTTTTTAAGATCTCCTCATAGTCGATCATGGTGAAGCCCTCTGTCAGCGGCCCTTTCGTCTCCACGTCTCCGTAGTATTTCACCGAATGAAACAGCTCCGGGTTCGTCACATAGGCCGCCGTGCACAGGTCATGGATGCACAATCCCTTAAACCGCTTATGTCCGTTCACATTCTTTTTCTCCTGGCTCCAATAGAAGCTTAACATGGTATAAACCATGGCCGCCACCGGATTATCGATGGTTCCGATGACTTCCAGCTCTTCTTCTGTCAAATAGGCCTCCCTGGTGGTATCCAGCGGGCACATAAAGAATGGGACGCCGCCCTTCATGACGATCCTTGCCGCCTCGGGATCCACCCACACATTAAACGTGGCAACCGGCGTCGGATTTCCGCTGAAAATGGATCCGCCCATAAACACGATCTTCTCAATCTTTTCCTTACAGTCCGGGTGTTCCAGAAACAGCTTCGCAATATTTGTCAGCGGCGCCAGAGCCAGAATCGTAATCTTCTCCTCCGATTCCATCAGCTTCTCATATAAAAATTCCACCCCGCCGGTCTCCACTGGCCCATAGTCCACGGGATATTCAAACGAAAATGCTCCCAGCCCGCTGTCCCCGTGAATCTCGCTTGCGTCGCGGTACGGACGCTCAAGCGGAGCCGCTTCTCCAGCCGCCACCAGGATCTCGCCTCTGCCCATAAACGCCAGGCCGTTGACGGTATTGTACGTCGTGTGCGGCAGGGAGACATTTCCCGCCACAGTGGTCACTCCCCGGATATCCAGCTGTTTTGACGCGAGTGTCAATACAAAAGATATCATATCGTCAATTCCAGTATCGCAGTCTATGATTACCGGTATTTTATCCATTTATCTCTTCCCCCTGTTCTCCAAAGCTTTTCAGAGCCTCGAAATAGATCTTCAGAACGCCGTCCCGGTCCACGGAATTGATAAAGGTTACATTTCTCTCTTCCTCCGGCACCTGTCTGATATTCTCATAGTCCAGAACCGTAAATCCCAGAGTCAGTTCTCCCTCTGTCTCCACGTCCCCCTGGTATTTCACAGTAGTAAAAAGCTCAGGATTCGTCACGTACGCAGCCGCGCAGAGATCGTGGATACACAGCCCCTTAAAACGCCTGGCCGCGTTGTTGTTCTTATTCACAGCATCGTTGTAAAAACGGCACATCTCGTAATTCATCTGAGCAACCGGATTCAGGATCGTTCCGATGAATTCGATATCGTCCATGGTCAAATATAAATCTCTCGTCGTATCCAGAGGGCACATATGGAAGGGAACACCGCTCTTCATCACATATCTTGCGGCTTCCGGATCGGCCAGCACGTTGAAGGTGGAAACCGGTGTCGGATTGCCGGTCCGCAGAGAGCCTCCCATAAACACGATCTTCTCGATCTTCGCTCCCGCCTCCGGGTGTTCCATCAGCAGTCTGGCTGCATTGGTCAGCGGAGCAATTGCGAGAATCACGACCTTTTCCTCCGACGCGGCCAGCAGGCTTCTCATCAGCTCCACTGCATCAATATCTTCCGGCTGTTTCGATGTCATTTCAGCAAACTGGTACGTCCCCAGGCCATTTTCACCGTGTATGTAACCGGCATCCCGAAGCGGTCTCGAGAGTGGCTTTTCCGCTCCCCTCGCCACCGGAATGCCGCATCTTCCCATGATGGTCACTCCGTTCAATGTGTTCTGTGTGGTGATATCCACCACCTGATTTCCAGCCGCCGTGGTGATCCCCAGAATATTTAACTTGTCTGAGGTGAGTGTCACGGCGAAGGATATCATATCGTCGATTCCTGTGTCGCAGTCTATGATTACCGGGATCTTTCTCATACGTCTTCCTCCATTATTTTCAAAGCGGTCTCCACCAGATTTCCCGCTGTCAGCCCATAGCATTCCATCAGTTCAGCCAGATCGCCGGACTGTCCGAATCGATCCTGGATGCCGACGCGTTTCAAACGGCATCCGCCGCTTTCGGCGAGAACCTCCGCCACCGCTGATCCTAAACCGCCGATTACCGAGTGCTCCTCCGCCGTCACCATCCGTTTGCAGGATTTTCCGTAACGGATCAGAGTCTCTTTATCCAGAGGCTTGATGGTATGTACATTTAACACCGCTGCGTGTATTCCTTTAGTCTCCAGGATCTCCGCCGCATGCAGCGCTTCTGCTGTCATAATGCCCGTGGCTGCGAAACACACGTCCCCGCCCTCGCGGAGCACGTCGATCTTACCGATCTCTGTGCGGCTTCCTTCCGCCGTCACCGTCTCCACCGGGTGTCTCGACATCCGGATATAGACCGGGTGATCCATCTCTTTCATCTGTAAAACCATGTCAAACGCCTGTCTGTAATCACAGGGACTTAAAACCGTCATTCCCGGGAGCACCCGCATCAGCGCGATATCCTCGATCGTCTCATGGCTTCCTCCGTCGGAATTCGGTGAAAGTCCCGCGTGGGTAGCCACAATCTTCACCGGAGCCTTTGCGTAACAGACTGCATTGCGGATCGGCTCATAGGCGCGTCCTGCCGCAAACAAAGCGAAGGTCGATGCAAATGGCTTCAGCCCGCTGATCGCCATCCCCGCCGCCGTTCCCATCAGATTCTGCTCCGCGATTCCCATATCGAAAAACCGCTCCGGATACCTGGCGGCAAATTTACAGGAGGAAGTGGCCTTCGCCAAATCTGCGTCCAGAACCACTACGCGTTCGTCCTCTCCCATCTTTAACAGGGCGTCTCCATAAGCCTCTCTCATTGCTGGTTCAGCCATCTCATCTTCCTCCTTTCAAATCTTCCATTGCTGACTTATAGTCATCTCCGCTGATCTTCTGTCCATGCCATCCGGCCTGATTTTCCATGAAGGAAACGCCTTTTCCCTTTACTGTCTTCGCCAGAATGCAGACCGGAACGCTGTCCGCCCTAAGCGCGATGGCCGCGTCCAAAGCCTCAAAATCATGGCCGTCCACCTCTGCCACTTTAAAACCGTAATCCAGAAATTTCCCCTTTAAGTTGCCGGAGCCCATTACTTTTTCCACCGGACCATCGATTTGAAGCCCGTTTAAATCCACAATCACCGTCAAGTTATCCAGCTTATGGTGAACCGCTGCCGCCATGGCTTCCCACACGATGCCCTCCTGCAGCTCCCCGTCTCCCAGGACCGCATACACGCGGTAGTCTTTCTTTCTCACCTTCCCGGCCAGCGCAATCCCGCATGCGGTCGATACCCCAAGCCCCAGAGACCCGGTGCAGACATCGATCCCCGGCGTCTTATTCATATCCGGATGCCCCTGGAGCATTCCGCCTAATCTTCTTAAACGTTTAAACGCTTCCTTTGAAAAAAAGCCGTGTTCCGCGAGCACGGCATACAGCGCAGGGGCTGCATGTCCCTTACTGAGCACCACCCGGTCCCGGTCCTCCATGTCCGGATGCTCTGCATCCACGCGGATCCGGTTGTAAAGACACACCAGAATATCAGTCACCGACAGGGATCCGCCGGGATGACCGCTTCCCGCCCGGTAAAGCATTTCAACAATGTCTCTGCGCACTGCCAGAGCTTCTTCTTCCATTGCTTCATAAGATTTCAATTCGCGACCTCCTCATAAATATGCTGCATTATCTGCTTCCAATGAAACTTCTGTTATCCCATAACTACTATTTTCCTATGGGCACATTATAACTCATTTAAACGTTTAAATCAATAGATTCTATTTTTTTTGTAAATTCTGACAGCAATCCTATTCTTTTCGGAGCATTTGTGAAATGATTTTTATGCAACCTGTATGTTTTTGTTACATCAAACACGCTCTGATACGCAATCCCTTAAAAAGTAAGGCAGCGAAAAAAGCCCCCGGCAGCAACTGCCGGGGGCCAATCTGACACATCTTATTCTTATAACTGAGGACCTGCGGAAACTAAAGCTTTTCCTGCTTCATTACCCTCATATTTTGCGAAGTTCTTAACGAAACGCTGGGACAGATCTTTTGCCTTTGTCTCCCACTCGGAAACTTCAGCATATGTATCGCGAGGATCAAGAATCTTAGGATCTACGCCCGGAAGCTCTGTCGGAATCTCAAAGTTGAAGTACGGAAGCTGCTTTGTCGGTGCGTTTGCAATAGAACCATCCAGGATCGCGTCGATGATGCCGCGGGTATCCTTGATAGAGATACGCTTGCCGGTACCGTTCCATCCGGTGTTGACAAGGTAAGCCTTTGCGCCGCTCTTCTCCATCTTCTTAACAAGCTCCTCTGCATACTTTGTCGGGTGCAGCTCTAAGAAAGCCTGGCCGAAGCAAGCGGAGAAGGTAGGTGTAGGCTCTGTAATTCCACGCTCTGTACCAGCAAGCTTTGCTGTAAATCCAGACAGGAAGTAATACTGAGTCTGCTCTGGTGTCAGGATCGATACTGGAGGAAGTACGCCGAACGCATCTGCTGACAGGAAGATTACATCTTTTGCTGCAGGAGCTGCGGAAACCGGGCGAACGATCTTCTCGATATGGTCGATCGGGTAGGATACACGGGTATTCTCTGTCACGCTCTTATCGTCGAAATCGATCTTGCCTTCAGAATCAAGGGTAACGTTCTCTAACAGAGCGTTGCGCCTGATTGCATTGTAGATATCCGGCTCGGATTCTTTATCCAGGTTGATAACCTTAGCGTAGCAGCCGCCTTCGAAGTTGAATACGCCGTTGTCGTCCCAGCCGTGCTCGTCATCACCGATCAGAAGACGCTTCGGGTCTGTGGAAAGTGTGGTCTTGCCTGTTCCGGAAAGACCGAAGAAGATAGCGGTATTCTCGCCGTTTAAATCTGTGTTGGCAGAACAGTGCATGGAAGCAATGCCCTTTAACGGCAGATAGTAGTTCATCATGGAGAACATACCCTTCTTCATCTCTCCGCCGTACCATGTATTTACGATTACCTGCTCGCGGCTGGTGATGTTGAACATGGAAGTGGTCTCAGAGTTCAGACCTAACTCTTTGTAATTTTCTACTTTTGCTTTGGAAGCATTGTATACAACGAAATCCGGTGTAAAGTTCTCAAGTTCTTCTGCTGTAGGCTGGATGAACATGTTCTTTACGAAATGAGCCTGCCAGGCAACCTCAACGATGAAACGGATTGCCATACGTGTATCTTTATTCGCTCCGCAGAATGCGTCTACAACGAAAAGTCTCTTGCCGGAAAGCTCTTCCTGAGCAATTTTCTTTACTGTATCCCAGGCTTCCTGGCTGGCCGGGTGATTATCATTCTTATATTCATCAGAGGTCCACCATACAGTGTCCTTTGAATTCTCATCCATGACAATGTACTTATCTTTAGGTGAACGTCCTGTATAAATACCCGTCATAACATTAACTGCACCAAGTTCACTTACCTGGCCTTTTTCATAGCCTTCCAGTTCTGGTTTCGTCTCTTCTTCAAATAATGTTTCAAATGAAGGGTTGTAGACGATTTCTGTTGTTCCGTTGATACCATACTGACTTAAATCGATTTCTGCCATTTTATTCAACCTCTCTTTTCTGTATTAGTGTATAGTAACCAAATAGTTTATTTGATATTACCTATACCTTGTAAGTTACATGCCATAGGCTAATACTTACTTTATTACAAATAATCGAAATAGTCAATAATCCATTTCATTTCTTTTGTTATTTTTTTTACAATCTTCCAGCTTCATCCGTGAAAATGAGGCAAATCTGATAGTGATTTTCATTTCCACCGTTTCCGGTAGGCCAGAGGTGTCACCCCCTCCATCTCCTTAAACACCTTGATAAAGTACTTATCGCTCTGATAGCCTACCTTTAAATAGATCTCTGATACCAGCATATCGGTCTCCAGAAGAAGCTTTTTCGCCTCCTTCATCCGCTGCTTCGTCACAAAATCCGTCACGGTCGTATTCATCTCCCGCTTAAACAGCGTGGACAGATACGCCTTGCTCACATGGAGCGCCCCGGAAATGTCATTTAAAGAGGCTGCGCCATCCAAGTGGCTGCTTATGTATTCCACGGCCTGGGATATCAGCTGGTTTTCGCTGGAGGGCGGAGTTTCCACCAGTTCCGGAAACTCCTTCACGATCTTCTGCGCCATCTTCATCTGGCTGCGCTTCTTCAGTTCTTCGATGGCCACCTCCGTCTCCTTTAAGATCTCCTCAATCGAAAATGGCTTCACGATGTAATTCTGAATCTGGTAATGGATCAAATCCCTGGCAATGGCAAAGTCCGTCATGGCCGTCAGGATGATCACAGGCATCTCATACCCCTGTTCACGAATCCGGCGGACCATCTCGGTACCGTCTACCTCCGGCATGCGGATATCCGTAATGATGATATCCGGAACCCGTTCCTCCAGAAGCTCCAGCGCCTCCCGGCCATTTTCAGCGGTCAGAATATCAGAAACCTGGGGCTTGTAGCAGAGGATGGCATTCTTCATGCCATACAGAATATTCCGCTCATCCTCCACCAGCATTAGTGTATAGGTCCGTTCCATGGTTTCCCCCCTTCTCCGTCCGTCTTTATCAGTCTGTTCCCATTCCGGTCCCTTCTCTGCGGTACACTGCATACTTGAAATACGCCCTGGCGCTGCGGTACGCCATGTCATGGCATCCCAGGCCAACCATGGCTCCCGTGTAAGCCCCTTCCTCCGGATACTCGTCAGAAAGCAGCGAGGCATCCAGCGTATTTCCCGCCTGCTGCCACACCCCCTCCTCCAGGCTGTAGTAGCAGGAAGCCTCTGTCCGGCGCACCACCAGCTTAAGCCGGATGCTACGCCCCTCCGGCACCGCAATACCGCAGTCAGGCACATACTCCGTCTTTCCCCGGTTCATCCGCATCACATCGAGGATCTTCTGTCCGCTCTGTCCGCAGGTCACACGAAGGTAGTAAAAATCACACTCGTCATAAAAATACAGAATTCCCGCCATCTGCCGCTCCGAGGATGGTTCAAAATCCAGTTCGGTCTCAAAGCTGAACGCGAAGTCCTCCTGTCTCCGCGCAACCAGGCTCTGTTCAAACCTGGAATTGGGCGAATCCTTTCCCGTCAGCCGCAGCCAGCCCGGACGTTCTGTGAGTGATAAAGCCTCCCCCAGGGGCACTCGGAGTGAAAAGAAATCCGGGCTTAAATCCGGTCCCTGAAACAAATACCGGATCTCCTCCTCCAGTTTCCGTTCCACCGGCCACGATACCGGAACGCGTACACGCGGTTCCTTTCCCCCGTCTGCAAGACAGAGCCATCCGTCCTCTGTCCATCTCACATGCTGGACCGCCGTCTCTCTCCCGAGAATGCACCGGCGAAACGGCGGCAGCGGCCGGCCGCATAAATGCACCATATACCACTCCCCGTCCGGCGCCTCCACGAGATCAGCGTGCCCGGCCTTCTGTAAGGGAAGTGTCAGATCATTCCGCGACGTTAAAACCGGATTATAGGGCGACAGCTCGTAGGGACCGCCGATCTTCTCCGACCGGCCCATGGTGACCGCGTGGCCGTATTCCGTCCCGCCTTCCGCAGTCATGATATAGTAAAAGCCATCCTTCCGGTAGAGGTGAGGTCCTTCCGGAGCCGTCAGCCCGCTGCCCCCGAAGATCTCCGTCAGCGGCCCCGTCATTTTCTTTAAAACAGGGTCGTATTCCTGCAGGGCGATCTTCTGAACGCGCATCTTCCGGTAATGCCTCACAATGCTGACCACCCATTTTCTCCCGTCATCATCGTGAAACAGCGACGGATCAAAGCCCAGGCTGTGCAGATAGACGGGTTCCGACCACTCTCCCCGGATATCCGCGGCCGTTACCAGATAATTGTGGCAGTCCATAAATTCGTACCAGTGTGTCCTCACATTGGTGTAAACCAGGTAGAACACGCCGTTGTCATAGGAAAGGCAGGGGGCAAACACTCCGCCGGAGGCATCATTGCCCTTCATATCCAGCTGGGAGACACGGTCCAGAGGCCTGGCCGCCAGCTCCCAGTTCTGTAAATCTGTGGAATGGTAGATACAGACACCCGGAAACCACTCAAACGTGGATACGGCCATATAGTAATACGCCCCCACCCGAATGATGGATGGATCCGGATGAAATCCGGGTAAAACCGGATTAACAATATAATTTTCCATCGTATTCCCCCGTTCAGCTCTTCACCGCGCCCGAGACCATACCAGCCTGAATCTTTCCTGACATCAGGATATAGACTATGATAATCGGTATCGCGGAAATAGTCAACGCCGCACTGACCGCAGCGTAGTTCGTATTGTACGTTCCCTTTAACGCCAGAAGGCCTACCGGCAGCGTCTTCTTAAGCGGGTCAGAGATGATGATATTGGCAAATATGAACTCGTTCCACACGCTGATGGCCGTCAGGATCCCGATGGTGGAAATCACCGGCTTGGCCAGCGGCAGAAAGATGTAGAGAAACATCCGGATGACACCGCATCCATCCATTCTCGCCGCCTCCTCCAGTTCCATGGGAATCTGCTGGTAGTGGCCGTAAGTCAGGAAGATGGCCAGCGGCAGTCCCGACGCCACATAGGGAAAGAGCAGGGCCCATAAGCTGTCCAGCCATCCCAGTCCGTTCATCATACTGTATAGAGGAACGAGAGTACAGTGAACCGGAATCATCATGCCTGCAAAAAACATTCCAACCAGAAGTCCGCCCCCCTTAAACGGAAAACGGGCGACCATGAAGGAGAACGCACAGCTTAGAATAATGACGATAAAAAGCGTTGCGATGGTGATCACAATGCTGTTTATCATATAGTCCTGGATTCCTTCTTTCCAGGCCGTCACGTAATTGACAAACTGGGGATTCTTGGGTATGGACCACGGATCTGCAAAAAAGGATACGTTGTCCTTTAAAGAGGACACGATCATCCAGATCAGCGGGTACGTGGTGACTGCCGCCTGAATTGCCAGAATGAGGTACAGAATCCATTTGCCTGGTGATATACTGCTTTTTTTCATTAGGAAACCTCCTTCGGTGATATTTAATCGCTGGCCGATGACGGAGCCAGTATTTTGTTATAAAGAACAATAAAGAAGATTCCCAGAACCAGCAGAAGCACCGCCACCGTGTTCGCATAGCCGATCCTCATGGAATTGAACGCATTCTTTACCACATAGGAAGCCAGAACCTCGCTGGCGTGGTTCGGTCCTCCGTTTGACATGATGTAGACTAAGTCAAAGTATTTTAAGGAGTTGACCGTGGCCAGTATCAGGGTCAGACGGATCACCGGCCACATCAGAGGCAGTTCAATATAACGGAACAGCTTTAGGACACCGGCTCCATCCAGCCTGGCCGACTCCAGCACATCCTCGGAAATATTATGCAGGGCCGTATAGTAGATCAGAATATAATTGCCGATAAACTGCCAGACCACCACCGCAATGATACAGCCCAGCGCCAGCTTCATGTCCCCCAGCCAGATCTGCTGCAGCTGTTTTAATCCCACCGCCTCCAGAAGACCGTTTAACAGTCCGAAGTTGGGATCGTAGATCTGTCCCCATAAGATACCGATCATGGAGGAGGACAGCACCACCGGAAGGAAGTACACGGTCCGGAAAAATCCCCGTCCCTTCAGCTTCCGGTTAAAAAGAATGACGGAAAACGCCATGCCGATGGGCAGCTGAAGCAGAACGCACCAGAATACCATCTTCAGGGAATTGGTAAGGGACTTCCAGACGACCGGATCCTTAAACAGTTCCCTGTAATTATCGAAGCGGATAAACACCTTGGCAGTCACCCCGTCCCAGCTGAAGAAGCTGTAATAGACCGCCATCAGGACCGGTACGATCACCGCCGCAAAAAACCACAGGACCGCAGGCAATATGAAGAGGCACCGCACCGCAGGATGTATTTTTTTCATACTCTGCACCTATTCCTTTCGGGGCCGCGTATTCGGAGGTGTTCCGTGCGCGGCCCCAATGTTGTACCAATTAGTGAAATCTATTTGATCTTTGCAAGCTCCGCCTTAACGTCGGCGTTGTCTTCCGCAACGATAGCGGTTAAAGCGTTTAATAAGTTCTCCGCCTGTTCCGGAGGCAGGGCCTGATCCGTATACGGAATGAAGCCTTCCACACCGTCGGATACGTACTGGCTGAACTGGTATGCCAGAGGATCCATGTTCTCTTCCTTCGGGGATACCTTCACAGTCGAGAAGGTTCCTGTGCGCTCTACACTTAAGGTCTGCTCTTCCTCACTCATCATGTACTTTAAGAACTTCACAACCGCGTCTTTGTTCTTCGTTGACCTGCTGATTGCCAGGGTATTGGCAACGCCGCCGTATAAGTAGCCGGCCTCGTCCTCTTTTCCGCCCTCTGCCACAGGGAATGGGAAATAGGAGAAATCCTTTGCGCGCTCCGGGTCTTCCGTAAAGGTCGGAATCGACCAGGAACCGGTAATTAAGATTGCGCCCTTGCCTGCCGCGAACAAGGCTTCCGCCGTCGTGGCGTCTACGGACATGCAGCCATTGATAAAGCCCTTTTTCGCCAGAGCCTTGATTTCCTCGCCAGCCTGTACATATGCGTCTTCCGTGAAATTCTTATCTCCGGAGCACACCTCATTGTACAGATCGACACCGCCGATTCTCTGTGCCAGGTAGGAATACCAGCCGAGAAGCGGCCAGCGGTCCTTGGCTCCCACGATGATCGGTGTCACGCCCTTATCGGACAGTGTGTTGATCACGCCCTTTAAGTCCTCATATGTCTTCGGAACTTCCACTCCGTTCTCCTCGAAGATGGCCTTGTTGTACCAGACTGCCATACAGGTAATGGAGGTCGGCGCGCCGTAGACCTTGCCGTCATAGGATACCGCGTCTAAGCTGCCCGGCACAAAGGTATCGCGAAATGCCGTGTCCTCCTCAAAAACGGAAGACAAATCTTCCACATTTCCGGAGTTTACAAGCGTCTTAAACTGCTCTCCCACCCAGTATCCGAAGATATCCGGCAGATTGTTGGCGCTTACCACAGTCTTAATCTTAGTCTTGTAGGCCTCGCCTTCCATTCCCTCATATTTTACCTTGATTCCCGGGTTCTGTGCTTCGAACCGCCCGATCATGGCCAGCTTGGCCTCACGGTCCGACACGCTGCCGACCGTATCCCAATATGTAATCTCCGCGGCTTCCTGGCTGGCCGCTGTTTCCCCGGTCGTCTCCGCCTTACTCTCCTCGCCTGCCGCCTTCTCCGTGGCCGCCGCTGCGGTCGTCTCCGTACCTGCTGCCGTAGTCTCCTGCTTTCCTGATGCACAGCCAGTGAGTGCTGTAACCCCCAGCGCGGCTGCACAGACGATTGCTGCTAATCTTTTTTTCATCTGTAAATCCCTCCTTTATAAGATACATTTAGTATATAATAGACAACAAAGAAAGAAACCACACTATTTTTTTGTAAAATTCCACTATTTTTTCTTCTTGATGCATATCTTTTGATTTTACCATATGAATTTGGTATGATGATGCTGTAACACAAACATACGATGGTCCATACGCAACCGGAGGTGCCATGAAACAGAAACTGAAATTATTGGGAAACACCACATCGGGGCAGATCTTCATCTCCTCCATGCTGGTGATGGCCATCGCCTTTCTCTGCATCGGCGGTTACTTATATAAAAATATGTCCGGCTACATCCTTCAGCAGTCTTCCAAATATATAGAAATCACAGTCAAGCAGGCTCAGGAGCGTTTTAACTCCTCGCTGACCGAGATGGATTCATCTCTTCAGCGTCTCTGCAACGACCTGGCGGTTCAGACCATTTTAAACGACTATAATCAGAATGCGTCATTTTCCTCGGAGAGTTTTTCCACTCTCCGGTTAAAGACCATGAATACGATCAATTACGCGGACAACTTAGAATCCATCGAACTCTACAGTAAAAAGGCCCAGATCTATCCTTACACCAAGGAGCCGCTCTCTGCCGCTATCCCGGAGACTGCCCTCGCCCTGGCCGACGAATACAACGGAAAGGCCGTATGGCTGCTGTCCGAATCGGAGTCCGGAGGGGGCCATACCATCATGGCGGTCAAGCGGATTCTCCTGGCGGACTACGCCTTTGAACACGGCGGATACGTCGTGGTTCATTTGAAGCCGGATTTGATGGACTCCATCGCCCAGGATTTAAACGCGCTGGGCGACTGCACGCTGGAGCTGACCGACTGCGCCGGCGCCCGTGTTTCCTATGGAAAGACGCTAAAGGACATGAACCCGGAAGCCTTCGAACGGAATTACCAGCTGGCCGATTCCACTTCCTCGTACTCCGGCTGGACATTTTCCATCTATATTCCGAAGGAACTGACCTCCAATGATATCTCCTGGATGAGCGGCATCGTGATCTATGGCTTTCTCATCGGGACCGGCGTATTCCTGATCTGCAGTCTCTTCATTGCGCGTATGATCTCAAAGCCATTGTCGGACATGAGAAAGTCCATGGTGATTGCCGATGGAAAGCTGCAGGCCAACGACCGGCATTACTCCAATTCCGACATCAACGAACTGAACATCCATTACAATGCTCTGGTGGAAAAGAACAACTGTCTGATCGAGCAGGTATTTGAAAAAGAGATTTTGCGGACCAAAGCGGAAATCACCGCGCTGCAGTCCCAGGTCAACCCTCATTTCATCATCAATGCCCTGGAATCGGTCTACTGGAGCCTGATCCAGAAAAATGACATGGACAACGCCGGAATTCTCATGGCCATGGCCAAGCTGTTTCAGTACATTTTAAAGGGGAGCGACCGCATCACCATTGATCAGGAGCTGACCTTTGTGGAACAGTACTTGCAGGTGGAGAAGTTCCGGTTCGGGGACCGTCTGACCTGGGAATACCAGGTGGAGCCGGAGGTGCGCTCCATACAGATTCCCAAGCTGCTTATTCACCCGTTAGTAGAAAATTCCATGAAATACGCGGTAGAAACCACCTCTTCACCGGTTCACATCGTCATTCGCATTGTGGAAAAT
Source organism: Hungatella sp. L36 (assembly GCF_014288035.1). Taxonomy (NCBI): domain Bacteria; kingdom Bacillati; phylum Bacillota; class Clostridia; order Lachnospirales; family Lachnospiraceae; genus Hungatella; species Hungatella sp. L36. The sequence continues at coordinate 182,782 of NZ_JACOPC010000005.1, forward strand.
GGCAATGGCTGTGTCATATCTGTCACCGACAACGGCCCCGGCATCGATCAGGAGACCATGGAGCGGATCCAGGAATCCTTTAAAAATACGAATCCGGTAGGCTCAGTCTCGGGGAGCTACGGCCTGGCCAACCTCTATAAGCGGATCAAGCTCTATTTTGAAAAGTCGTCGGAGCTCACCATCGAGTCAGAACCGGGAAGCCGCCGTACCACCGTAACCATGCGTATTCATACAAACAATTTATCATAAAACAGGAGGAATTCACATGAAAACAACCGTAGCCATCGTCGGCCTTGGAAGCCGGGGAAGAATCACCTATGCGCCATTTGCCTCGCTTCACCCGGACAAAATGGAGATTACCGCAGCCGCGGATATCGATCCCGGCGCTCTTCGGGAGACCGCCGAGACGTACCACATTCCAGAGGAGCGCTGCTTTGCCAGTGCGGAGGAGCTGCTGGCCCAGCCCAAGATGGCCGATGCCGTCTTTATCTGCACCCAGGACCGCGATCACGTCTCCCAGGCGCTTACCGCTCTGGAAAGAGGATACCACATTTTGATGGAAAAACCCATCTCCCCCGATCCCACTGAGTGCCGTCAGCTCCTGGAAGCGTCGAAAAAATACGACCGGAAAATCGTTGTCTGTCACGTGCTCCGCTATACGCCATTTTTCTCGAAGATGAAGGAACTGATTGCTTCCGGCATCATCGGTGACGTCGTCACCATCCAGGCCATCGAGAACGTGGGCTACTGGCATCAGGCACACAGCTTTGTCCGCGGAAACTGGAGAAACAGCGAGACGACCAGTCCCATGTGCCTTCAGAAGACGTGCCACGATTTCGACCTCTACTTATGGCTGGCGGACAAGACGCCGCTCCGCGTTACGTCCATGGGCAGCACCTATTTATTCAAGGAATCCTGTGCCCCGGAAGGCGCTGCGCATCGCTGCCTCGACGGCTGTGCCGCCAAAGACTCCTGTCCCTTCGACGCGGAAAAAATCTACGTTACCAACGAAAAGACCGGAATCGCCTGCGGCCACACCGAATGGCCGGTGGACATTTTAGCTCTCCATCCGACGATGGACACGATCTACGAAGCCATAAAGACAGGTCCTTACGGCCGCTGTGTCTACCACTGTGACAACAATGTGGTGGACCATCAGGTGACCAACATCGAAAACACCGACGGGAGCACCATTAATTTCACCATGAGCGGCTTTACCAGTGACGGCGCTTCCCGATACTGCAAGATCATGGGCACCAAAGGCGATCTCACCGGCGACATGTACAAAAACACCATCGAGATCGGTCTCTTTGGAAAACCGCGTCAGATTATCGACATCTCCCAGCTGGCCGAGGATTTCAGCGGCCACGCCGGCGGCGACAACCGCATGCTGGAAGAATTCCTCGACATGCTTCAGACCGGAAAAGAACCGGAGGGGATCACCTCGCTGGAGCAGTCCGTAGGCAGCCACCTCGTCGCATTTGCGGCGGAAGAGTCGAGACTTTCCAAGGGGAAAGTGATTGAAATTTAGAAAAATAACCTCAGTATTTTACTGATCTCCAGAACTGTCAACAGAGAAAAATATTTTTTCTCTATTGACAGTTCTTTCGTTCCCGCATATACTTTTATTATAAACTTATAAAAGTTTCCAACAAAAGTTTCAAGGAGGCGTTCTTATGGATACATTAACCGCCAGACCACGGCTTTTAAAACAGGCGAATCTTTCGCTGATCCGCAGAGTGATCAAAAACAGAGGCACTGCGACCAGGGCGGAAATCGCCGGTGAGACACAGATCAGCTCTACGACGGTCCGCTCTCTCCTGGCCGAGATGATGGAAAACGGGGAAATCGAAAGCATTGGACACGACGAATCCAGCGGTGGACGAAAGGCGGAACGGTACCGCTTTAAGCCGGATAAGTACTACGGCGCAGCGATCTGCATCTCGGGCAGTGAGATGCACGGGCTGCTTGTAGGAATCTGTGGAGAGATTTTAGAGACTTGCAGACTGGAGTTTACGGGCGACGACTACGAGCCAGCCATCACCGCATACCTCGATGAACTCATGGCGCGAAAGGATATCAAGTCCATCGGAATCGGCGTTCCGGGCATCGTCGAAGACGGTTCGTTCTGGAAAGGGAGCGGCAGCAGCGACGAATTATGCCGCCATGACTTAGGAGACCGCCTCGCCGGGCGGTATCACATTCCCATTGTTATGGAGAATGACTTAAATGCCACAGCCATCGGCTTCGGCCGCTGCTATGCCAGGGAATTTCCCTGCGAGGCCCCGGATCTCACGAATATGGCGTATCTTCACCTGGAAAAAACGTGTGTCAGCGCCGGTTTCATCGTCGGCGGGCGGGTCGTCCGCGGCTTTCGCAATTTTGCCGGGGAGCTGGGACTGGTTCCCATGGAGGATGGCCGGATTCTCGACGAGTGGCTGATGGAAGCAGTGGATGACAAAGCTTACACCAATCTGATGATCCGTATCATCGGCTGGATCTGCGGCATTTTAAATCCCCAGTATGTCGTCCTGGGCGGCCCCGATCTGCGCAAAGGCTGTATCGGTCCCATCAGCGACGGCTTCTCCGCTCTTCTTCCGAGACACATGTCCGCGGAGATTCTGTATTCGGCCGATCTCTGGCACGACTATCACGACGGCATGGCGTACTTAACAGCCGGGAAAATCTTTGAAGACGTTCAGTTTATAAAGGAGCAGCCATGAACCCCCGGCCCGGGGGTGAGGGCCTGCCGGACTCCCGTCCCCGTACCTGCTTTCTCGTCCAGGCCGGATTCGGCACAGCGTTCACGTATCTGACCAGCGGCGTTTTCTTAAGCGGCCTCGCGATTCTTATGGGAGCCGGTGACATTCTGGTCAGTTATTTAAGCGTTATCGTCAATATCTGCGGTGTGCTGATCCTCATATTCCCGGCATTTCTGGAGCGATTCACCAGCCGCAAAAGGATGACGGTAGCACTCACGATCCTCTCCCGCCTGGCAACACTTTTCCTTGTCACCATACCGGTTCTGTTTCCAGCCAGGATGCAGCTTTACGTATTCGTTCCCACCGTTGTCGCTGCCTTCGCACTTCAGGCCCAGACGACAGTGGTGCTGAACCAGTGGATGCTGGGTTTTATCGATGAAAAAAGGAGCGGCCGGTACATTTCCCTAAGACAGACGCTGACGCTCACGGTCACAGTGGTTCTGTCGCTGGCTGGCGGCCGTTTTATGGATCTCATGGGAGGAAAATACATCGGTTTCGCCATCCTGTTTGCCGCTGCGGCCCTAATGGGAATCTTTGAAGTGATTCTCCTGGCAGGAACACCCGACGGGGAACCGTACCAGTCCTCCAGCAGAGGCTGCCGCTTCCGGGACATCGCCGGACTGCCTCTCAAAAACCGATGCTTTACAGGCTTTGTGGCTTACATCTTTATCTTTTATCTGCTGCTTACCATTTCCGACAGCTATACCATGGTTTACATGATGAAATATCTGGCGCTCCCCTATCAGATCGTGACCGGACTATACATGATCATCTCTCTGCCGCAGATCGTTCTGCTCAGTTTCTGGGGAAGGTTAAGCGACCGCTGCGGCCATGAATTCACTTTAAAAATGTCCATATGGTTCTTTGCAGGAGAGACTCTGTTCATGTCCTTCGCCAACGCTCAGAACTGGTACCTTTTTATTCCGGCCGCGTTTCTCATATCCTCGGCCGCCAACGCCGGATTTGTGATCTCCGTATTTAACCGCAGATACGAACTGATGCCAGCGGATAACCGGATTGTCTATGATAATTTTTATACGGCAGCCATCGGTCTCGGCTCCATCCTCGGCCCGCTGACCGGAGGCGCAGTCAAAGGATTGATCGACGCCCGCACCGCAGCGGCCGGTTCTGCTGCGATTGGATCCGCAGTGGCCGGTTCCGCCGCATTTACCGGTATCCGGGTGCTCTACCTGATTTCAACCGCAGGAATTCTTCTCCTGCAGTTTACTTACTTTTATTTCCGCAGGCGGCAGAAAATTCGGGAATCGCAGAAACATTAAACCGCCTCGGTTTTAACCTTCACAGAGTCCCAGCCATACCAGATAATACATCCATCAAAGAAACAGAAGGGAGATCTTCAATGTCAAAGCTTGATTTACACATCCATTCAGCCGCCAGTGACGACGGAGAATACACACCGCAGGAAATCGTTGCAATGTCCAGGGCACAGGGCATGGAGTTAATCGCCATAACGGATCACAACTCAGTCCGCAGCGTCGCCGCGGCCCAGTCAGAAGCCCTTTCGGCCTGTGCCGCCTCCGGCCTTCGCGTCATCTCCGGAGTCGAGCTGGACTGCACCCATAAAGGCAGGAACTTCCACCTGCTTGGATACTGCTTCGACCATACGCGAAAGGAATTCGCGCAGATTGAACAGGATATTCTGGAGCAGGAGAAAATGGCGGCCAGAGAGAAAATCCGATTATTTCAGAGCGCCACAGGAATCCCGGTCGATGAGGATGAGGTCCTGGCGGCCTCCAGCGACGGCGTCGTTCCAGGCGAATTGATCGCGGATATTCTCCTCGCCAAAAAAGAAGCCCCGCAATATGAAATACTCCGCCCATATCTTCCGGGCGGAGCAAAAAGCGACATGCCAAATGTGCGGTTTTATTGGGATTTCTTCTCAGAAGGTAAGGCCGCCTATGTACCGGTCCACTACATTTCCCTTGCCGACGCCGTGTCTCTGATCCACGATGCCGGAGGAATCAGCGTCCTGGCCCACCCCGGTCAGAATCTCGACCGCGGCGAAACCGAGCTGCTGGAGAGTCTGCTCTTTCGCGAAATTGACGGAATCGAGGCATTTTCCTCCTATCACGATGAGGAGACAGCGGCCTATTACGTGGAGGTCGCTGAGAAAAACCGACTTCTTATCACCTGCGGCAGTGACTTTCACGGCAAACACAAGCCTGCAATCCGTCTCGGTGGCCACGGCGCCTTCTGGGATGACGGCCGGATTATGAGAGGTCTCGCAGCCCTTCCAGGAAGGACACCAGAACCGTAAAAACACCGTCTCCGTATTCGCAGACCAGACTGCCGCCGTACTTTTCCACCACGCGCTCCGCGCTCTTAAGTCCCAGCCCATGGCCGGTTCCCTCCCGTTTCGTCGTCACCAGGCGGTTGTCCTTGACGGAGGGCCTGCCGGTCATGGAGTTGGAGAGTTCGATGAATATCATGTCTCCCGCCTTTCGCATTTTAACGGTAATCCAGCGATCTCCCTCCTCCACCCGGTCTGCTGCCTCCACGGCGTTGTCCAGAAGATTGGAAAACAGGCTGCACGTCTCCCGGTCTTCCATATCTCCCAGCGTCAGCGCATCCGCCTGAATGGTAAAGCGGATTTTTTTCTTTGCCGCGCTGTTTCTGGCATTGTTCAACAGCACATCCAGCACCGGATTGCCCGTCCACACCATCATCTCCAGCTGGCGCAGAGGCTCTCCCATTCGCTCCAGATACGTTTCCGCCTCTGTCATTTTCCCCTCTCCGATCATGGAAGAAAGCACAAGCAAATGATTTTTCATGTCATGCGACAGCTCTTCCTGCTCCTGCTGCTGCCGGACCATCAGATCGTACTCCCTGTCGATCATCTGCTCCTTCATTTCCAGGGCGAGGCGCTGCTTCTGCTCTCCCACGTATTTCGAGTAAAATAACAGAAGGAAATAGATGAGAAACAGCAAGATAATGCACATGCTCCATCCGAACAGCGCATGAAGGCTCGTCTCCTGAATCGTGAGCCATGACAGAAATCCGACGCCGCACAGCCCCAGCCCCGAGGTCAGGAACATCATCCGGGGATTATAGGCCAGCTCCCGGCGAAATGCTTTCCTCGCCAGAAAATACGCTCCGGTCAGCAGCAGCTTGTCCGCAGCCTGATACACCAGACGCCACTGCGACAGCTGTGCGATGACCATCTGTGCGAACTGCTGGTTCTTCAAAAATACCCCCATCACCGAAATACAGAAGAAATCAATAATATAGACACACAGAATATAGAAGCTCACCAGGGAGACGGCATAAAACACATCCACGTGGAAAATGAGAACCGTCGTCATACAGATATAAAAGACAAACCACAGGGTAACCAGAAATGGATACACATGGAGAGAATCCGCAAGCTGCAGCGTCAGAAGCAGAACACCGGACAACAGGAAAAAGCTGAGTTTCCCCTTCGCTTTCTCAGGGAAAAACAGCTGAATAAAAAAATAGCAGATCAATGCCTCCAAAAAATAGGCCGCAAGTTCACAAAGCTGAAATATGGTATTCATAGATGCCTCCGGAAGAAACCGGTAATGGTCTCTCTCACTTCTTTTACATGGCTCTGGCTCACCGGCAGCACGGTCCCATCGTCCATAACCACAGATGTGCCTTCCATTTTTCTGACATGGTAAAGGTTAATCATGTAGCCTCTCTCAATCGTCAGGAACTCCTCTCTGCCAAGCTCCTCTTTTACCTGTCCCAGCGCCTTTCGGACCGGCACCTCCTCCCCAGGCAAAACCAGACAAGAGTATTTCTGTTTTTTATAGATATAGAGAATGTCGCTCATCGCCACCTTCATGATCTGGCGCGGTGTTTCCACCACGTAACACTCCTTCACCTTCCAGGAAAGCAGCCGGATCCCATCCGAAACCGCCATGGATAAGCAGCTTTCCACCTCCGCCTTCGGTATATAGCGGAAGATGGAGAGCTCAAAGGACTTGACCGCGTACTTTGTATGGGAGGTTATAAAGGAGACAAGCGCCTGGGGCAGCGAATCCTTTATTAAATCCGCCAGCTCCATGCCGGAGAAACCAGGCATCTCGATATCGAGGAAAAGCATATCGAAATACCGCTTCTCCCCGATGTCATAGGCCAGCATGCCGCTGTCGGTATAAAGAACCGTCTCCGACGAAACGGAAAGCGCGCGGCACTCTGCTTCAATGAGCGTCTTCACCCGCTCTGCAAACGCAGGCTCATCATCACAAACTGCTATCCGAATCATAGTGTCACCTCACTCTCCCAATGCCTGTTTAATAATTTCTCCCCCGATCTCTTTCACCCGGTCTGAGTTCTGATAGTCCTGATCTTCGTATAGGAATTCATGAAGCGCCGTCACATTGGATTCCAGCGTGTTGGGAATCAGACAGCTTCCCAGCTTTCCAAGCGTGGCCGCCTTGTATACGGTCGGAAAGCCTTCGGTTTTTACAATATGGTAATTTCCGGCGTTCTTTCCCAGTTCCAGAAAGTCGCCTGCGTCTATGCTGGTTGCAACCTGTGGCAGCACCGTCTCCAGAAGACGGTTGATCGTCGGAAGATCCGCCTGCTTCAGCTTCTCCAATACGGCCTCGATCACCTTCCGCTGTCTCTCCGTCCGGTTCATGTCGGTGTCCATCAGACGCAGCCGGCTGTAGGCGACGGCCTGGACTCCATCGAGATGAGCCGGCCCCGGGCCCGTTAAATGTACCGAAGGGATTCCCGTACTATCCACGGTTTCTGTGATAAAGGCATTGATATACGCATACTCCGCCTTTGTGATATCCATATCGATTCCCCCCAGCAGGTTGACCGCGTCGGCAGCCGCCTTCCAGGAAAAGGAAACGTAATCCCCGATTTTCAAATCCAGATTTTCATTTAATGCCGTGACGGCCTGCTCCGGCCCGCCTTCCGTATAACTGGAGTTTATCTTCCGGCACTTTCCTTCCTTCACATTGCTCATCAGCAGCGTATCGCGGTAAACGGATACCAGCCGGATTTCTCCATTGGCGCGGTTAAGCGTGAGAAGCATCTGCGTGTCCGCGCTGGTTCCTTTTCCAATGTTGCCGTTGCGGCTGTCCACGCCGAAAATAGCCACTGTCCAGTAATCGTCCATCTGCTTCTCCGTCGCTTCATTCAGATAATCATTGCTGATCGCCTTGATGTCCGCATCCGGGATTTTCTGTGTGGATGTCGCCAGCTTCGTCACATAAAGCAGCGCGGAGCAGGCAAAAAATAACAACAGCGCCAGAATACATGCCGCCGCCTTCTTCCATACGGGTTTCTTTGTTCCTTCTTCTTTCTTTTCTCTGAGTTCATACATAAACTGTCATTCCTTTCCGGGTCATTTGATGGTTTTATTATAGTCTTTTCCGGCGAGGGCCGTATGATCTGACCGCGAATGACCATTTTTTTGCCGTAATTTATGCAGACAGCGAAAAACCTCAGGACCAGCCCGAGGTTTTCTATGTAATCGCGCAGACACCAGTGCGGCTGCTCACCTATTCCTTTACTGTCCCGTCTGTAAATACGATCTGTGTCACCGTATACTCTGATTTTAAGTCTTCATACGCTGTCGTATACAGATTCATATGCTCGTCGATAAACTCATTGATTTCAAAGCTCAGATCATCGTTGACCACAGTCTCCCCCGCCGGTATGGTATGTCCGGTAAAATCACATCCGGCTGTTAAAATCTCTTTACCGAACAGATCCATGATCTTTAATTTTCCCTCGATTCCCTGTATATCTTTGTCCGTATTGTTTGTAATCTCAAACTTCAAATTGCTGTAGCTGTTAAAGATCCATTTGGAGGAGTCTTTCTCCACGTCCTCTTTCCCAATCAGTCTGACGACGACATCCCCAGCCTGGATTTCCGCTTCCTTAGCCATCTCATCGATCGTCGCCTGCAGCGCCGCGGCTTTCTTCCCGGCCTCTTCCTTCTGCTCCTTCGCCGATGCCAGTTCGGAGGAAAGGCTTTCCTTCTCGCCTTCGAGACTCTCCTTTACCACTGACAGGCTCTCCACCTGCGACTTCAGCTCCTGGTTCTGAGCCTCCAGTTCCCCCGTGCCGGAGCACCCGGACAGCAGCCCCGCAGCCAAAAGACCAACGATTCCATATCTCAATACCAAACGCCTTGCCCCTCTTCTCCTCATCCTCTTTATCCCCCGTTTTCCGGCATCGCTGCCTCATTTGTCATACTGCTTCTTCTAAACTATTATACTCGATCAAATGGTATTACACAACCGCCAACACAGACCCTGGAATCCCGGTCCAATTGCTGAAAAGGTATGCCATAGGCCTTCATCCTTCGATATTTCCATGGTTTCAGGCAGCTTTTCCGTTATTTTGCTTCTTGTAAGCAAATATATTTTCCACTATTTACCATACATTTAACTTGTTACGGTAACATCTTTCGAACTTTCTCTATGATTTTATACCTGTTCCTGATCTTAAATATCATACGGATATGTTTCAAATTTAAAACGGTATTAAAAGAAAACCTCTGATCAGCGCCTCTGAGGTTTTCACTTTTATTCAGAACCTAAATTTATTTAATATTCAACAATCGGAATTTCTCGTATTCTACTGTTAATCGCGCACAATAAAACGAGCTATTTGATAAAATATCAAATAACTCGTCCATATTAATTTCCTGTATCAAACACCAATACTTAACTGCTTATTTGTTGTCGCACCCTACACTGGCAACAGGAAGGGGGTGCATACATAATGGAACTTTTCTCTTTTATTCTCTCTATCACAGCAAGTGTCGTTGCCTACTTCATTTGCAAATGGCTAGATAGAAGATAATCGCGACAATTAGCCTAATGAAAACCCCAGGACTGGTACTCCTGGGGTTTTCGCTTTGTACATACATCTAGAACTTCTCTCTTTTGCCTGCTACCATTATATCAAACATTACTTGCAAAATCAAGTATGGTTTTTCACCGAACAAACGGTCACTATTTATTGTTCAGAGCCGCCTGAGCCGCAGCCAGTCTTGCGATCGGCACACGGAATGGAGAACAGGATACGTAGTTTAAGCCTACCTTGTGGCAGAACTCGATGGAGGACGGATCGCCGCCATGCTCGCCGCAGATACCAAGCTTGATGTCAGGTCTTGTCTTTCTGCCCTTTTCAGCAGCCATAGCTACAAGCTGTCCAACACCGGTCTGGTCAAGTCTTGCAAATGGATCAGACTCGTAGATCTTAGCCTTGTAGTAGGAATCTAAGAACTTGCCAGCGTCATCACGGGAGAATCCGAATGTCATCTGTGTTAAGTCGTTGGTACCGAAGGAGAAGAATTCTGCTTCTTCCGCAACAGCGTCTGCTGTTAATGCAGCTCTCGGGATCTCGATCATGGTACCGATGTGGTACTGGATGTCAGAGCCTTTTTCTGCCTTAACTGCTTCTGCAGTCTCAACTACGATATCTTTTACAAACTTTAATTCCTTCTTCTCGCCTACGAGTGGAATCATGATCTCAGGAATGATGTCGTATCCTTCTTCTGCCTTTACTTCGATTGCAGCTTCCATAACGGCTCTTGTCTGCATCTTGGCAATCTCAGGATAAGTAACTGCCAGACGGCAGCCTCTGTGGCCCATCATTGGGTTGAATTCATGTAAGCCATCGCATTTTTCTTTAATTGCTTCTACAGTGATTCCCATATCAGCAGCTAAAGCTTCGATGTCCTCTTCCTTTGTCGGAAGGAACTCATGTAACGGCGGATCTAAGTAACGAACGGTCATTGGTCTGCCTTCCAGAGCCTTGTACATCGCCTTGAAGTCGCCCTTCTGGAACGGAATCAGTTCATTTAATGCTTCTTCTCTTGCTTCAACCGTATCGGAAAGAATCATCTTTCTGATCTTCGGGATTCTGTCTTCTTCGAAGAACATATGCTCGGTACGGCAGAGGCCGATACCTTCTGCGCCTAACTTCACTGCGTTTAATGTATCCGCAGGAGTATCCGCGTTTGTTCTTACATGGAGTGTTCTGAACTCATCAGCCCATCCCATGATTCTGCCGAAGTCACCGCTTACGGTAGCTTCTACAGTAGCGATATCGCCAAGGTAGATTTTACCTGTGGAACCGTCTAAGGAGATGTAATCGCCTTCTTTGATGGTATGTCCGCCAAGTTCGAAGTACTTAGCTGCTTCATCAATCTTGATCTCGCCGCAGCCGGATACACAAGCGGTACCCATACCACGTGCAACAACTGCTGCGTGAGAGGTCATGCCGCCGCGAACGGTTAAGATACCTTCTGCTGCGTGCATTCCTTCGATATCCTCAGGGGAGGTCTCAAGACGAACGAGAACAACTCTCTCGCCTGCCTCATGATGAGCCTTTGCGTCCTCAGCTGTGAAGTAAACCTTACCAGCTGCAGCACCAGGAGATGCCGGAAGAGCGGAACCGATTACTTCGCCTGCCTTTAATGCAGCGGTATCGAATGTCGGATGCAGTAACTGATCGAGGGATTTTGCTTCGATTCTTAAAACTGCTTCCTGTGGTGTGATCTTTCCTTCGTCTACTAAATCGCAGGCAATCTTGATGGCTGCCGGAGCAGTTCTCTTGCCGTTACGTGTCTGTAAGAAGTATAATTTGCCTTCCTGGATCGTGAATTCCATATCCTGCATATCGCGGTAATGGTCTTCCAGCTTATGAGCGATTGCCATGAATTCTTTGTAGCATTCCGGTAAATCCTGCTCCAGCTTTGTGATCGGCTGTGGTGTACGGATACCAGCAACAACGTCCTCGCCCTGAGCATTGATTAAATACTCGCCGTAGATGCCATTCTCACCAGTAGATGGGTTACGTGTAAATGCAACGCCTGTACCGGAGGTATTGCCCATGTTTCCGAATACCATGGCCTGTACGTTGACAGCGGTGCCCCAGTCGCCAGGAATATCGTTCATACGTCTGTAAACGATCGCACGAGGGTTGTCCCAGGAACGGAAAACAGCCTTAACAGCTTCCATTAACTGAACCTTCGGATCCTGCGGGAACTCTTCGCCCATTTTCTCTTTGTAGATGGATTTGTATTTTGCGATAACTTCCTTTAAATCATCGGCAGTTAAGTCTGTATCGTACTTAGCGCCCTTAGCTTCCTTTACTTCATCAAGGATGCCTTCGAAGAAAGTCTTGCTCATCTCCATAACAACGTCGGAGAACATCTGGATAAATCTTCTGTAAGAATCGTATGCAAATCTTGGGTTGCCTGTCTTCTTGGCAAAGCCTTCCACTGCAACGTCGTTAAGTCCCAGGTTTAAGATTGTATCCATCATACCAGGCATGGATGCTCTTGCGCCGGAACGTACAGATACTAATAACGGATCTTCGGTATCACCGAATTTTTTACCCTGAATTTCCTCTAATGTCTTCAGAGCGTCAAAAATCTGTCCCTGAATCTCATCAGTAATCTTCTTGCCGCTGGTATAATAGTCTGTACAAGCTTCTGTCGTTACAGTAAAGCCCTGTGGAATCGGAAGACCTAAATTAGTCATCTCCGCTAAGTTAGCTCCCTTACCGCCTAACAGGTTCTTCATGTCGGCACTGCCTTCTTTGAACAAATAAACCCATTTTGTTGCCATAAGTATTTCCTCCTCAAATAAAGTTATCGGTTCGCTTTCGCGCCGGAATAAAAAAAACGCGCAAAAGACCTGTCAATATTATATCATAATTCAATTTCTAGTAAAGAGGTTTTCTTGATTTACCGGCAAAAATTCGCTCTTTTTTCAGTACAATTTTATGAAAGCACTTTCAAATTCTGTCATTTTCTGATATGCGATTTTTATTCGTATATACGATTTTCCATTATCTGACATGTCCCTGCTATTATCAGATATCCCATTTCTTCCTCTTATATAATCTCACACTTTGTCCGTGACACGAAAACGCACCTTTTCAGGACGGAAGTGTCCGGAGGCGCGGTGAAAGACCTGGCGGAAAAGCAGTTCCTTTATAATATACAGCGTTTTTGCAAGGTATTCCTTTTTCGGCGTTTCCCGGAAAAAGTCGTCCTCCATTCCGTCGCGGCTGGAATTATCCAGAGTTCCCTCGTATAAGAAATACGGCTCCAGCAGTTCGGAAAACAGCTTTGGCGTATAACGGTAATAAGGCTGGTGGAGTTTGATTCCCGCCGCCTCCAGAACCTTCGCGACAAACTCGCCGCAGTGAAACGCCTTATAGAGCGAATGACCTCCGAAGACCGGGATCAGAAGCATATGGATTAAATTGTACATGATCTCGGGATCATTTTTCACGTCTTCCATGTATCGGATAGCGTTCCGGTATCCCTCTTTGGTGACCGGCACCCGGAAAATCTTCGTGTAAATGGGCACATCCTCCCCCAGCGTATAATAGATCCTCTTCTCCTCAATATATCCGGAGATGGGAGGCGTCTTTGCCCGGAGCCTGGAAAATGCATAAAAATGGGTGTACGTATCGTCCAGCGACACCGCCGCATGGGTGTACTGGTAGCCCGTCGCCCGCTGTGTCAGGCGGCCGAAGCCGGAGGGGAGGTAGAGCAGAAGAATATAGATGTATTCCATCGGAGTTCCTTTCTTGCCTTTTTCCCTATTCTACCATATAATTTGATCAGAGGACAGCGCAATTGGAAGGAGGGATGGTATGATACTGCTGGTAAAACCGGAGGCCGCAGACAACGGCTTCAGCCTGGATATGGCTCTTAAGACGGAGCCGCTGGAACTGGAGTATATAAAAGCCATGCTGAAGGAATATAATGTGGAAAGCATGATCTATGAAGCCTCCTTCGACAGGCGCAGCTTTGATGAAATTTTTAATGAATACACCCCCGACGCGGTGGCCGTCACCGGCTATATCACGCAGGAAAAATTAATGCTCTCCTACGCCCGGCGTGCGAAGGCGCTGCGCCCCGGCTGCGTCACCATCATCGGCGGCTCCCATGCCCAGCTGAACCCGGAGCGTTTCTTCGATCCCGCCGTGTCCTACATATGCCGTTCCGACAATATCTATGCGGTTGCGGAGGCACTGAAGGCGGAGGGGCTCATTCCGCCGGAAAATGGTTTTTATCCGCCGGAGCTGTCTGTGATTGACGGACTTTGTTATCCGGAGAATGGGGGCTGGCACAAAAATCCCATGAAACCGTTTGATTTAAACAAACTCCCAATCCCCGACCGAAGTGCCTTTTCCACCTATCAGGACCACTACCGCTACTTAGACGTCTCCCCTGTAGCCCTTTTAAAGACCTCATCTTCCTGTCCCTACCACTGTGCCTTCTGCTATGGCCGGGAGCTCAACTGCGGCACCTACTGCCAGCGGGACTTGGAAAAGATCATCGAGGAGCTGGAGACCATCCCCTGCGGCAATATCCAGATCGCCGATGACGACTTCCTGTACGATGTTCCGAGGCTGAAAGAATTTATGCGGCTGCTCCGGGAGCGGAATATCAAGAAGACCTTTATCTGCTACGGACGCTCGGATTTTATCGCCGTTCATGAGGACTTGATCCGGGAACTGGCGGAGGCCGGCTTCCGTTACATCATGGTCGGCCTGGAGGCGGTTTCCGACAGCTTTCTGGACTCCTATCAGAAGCATTCCTCCCAGTCTCTCAACATTAAGACCATCCGGATGCTTCAAAAATACAGCATTCATCTGGTGGGGCTCTTCATCATCGACAGCCGTTTCAAGAAAGAGGATTTCCGGAATATGCGGCGTTTTATCCACACGCACCGGATTACCTATACGGGAGTCTCCATTTTCACGCCCATACCGGGCACGGCGCTGTTTAACGAATACCGGGACAGACTGACCACGGAGAACTGTGAAAAATGGGACTTCATGCATCTGGTGGTCAAACCGGAATGCATGAGCCGCTTCCATTTTTATTTTGAATACTATCTTCTCGTTATGGATTTGTTCCGAATTGCGCAGAAAGCCGGGATATACAGCTTTCTGCGATTAGAAGACTATAAGAATATTTTTCTGAAGCTGCTCTTTACAGACAGCTTTAAGCACCGGACACGCCGGTAGACGGCAGTTTTTTATTCTGGCCTGCCAGCAGAAACCGGCAGATGATCAGCGTTACAAATTCCGTCACAGGCATGACGGACCAGATTCCGGTAACGCCGAAAGCGACCGGCAGAAGGAACACGAGAATTCCGTTTATCACCATCCCCCTCATCATGCAGATGAACAGGGAGTATCCCGGCTTCATCACGGACTGGAAATAGGTGCCGTACAGGATATTAAAGCCCATGGCGAAGAATGACAGGAAATAGATCCGCACGGCCGGAACCGACATGGCCAGGATCTCCGCCGTCGGCTTCACGAAGGCCGCGGTCACCAGGGCCGGCAGAAGAAGGCCGATTCCCGTAAACAGAATGCCCGATATGGTCACTGCCATCTCTCCCATATGGCGCGTCTCTTTTAATCTGGACTTTCTGCCTGCACCGTAATTGGTGGCGAGTATCGGCTGTACGGCCTGGGAGATGCCGTTGCTGATGGATGCCACGATCAGCGCGCTGTTGGAGATAATTCCGTACACGACCACCCCCAAATCGCCCACGTAGACAAGGAGCTGGCGGTTGAATAAAAAGGTCACCACGCCGTTGCACATCTCCAGCAGGAAGCTGGCAAATCCGTTGACCACGACCTCCCACGCCTTCTTCCACTCGGGGCGGGCCACCACCTTCAGCGTGTTGTCCGGGGAGGAAAGATGGGTCAGCAGGATTCCAACCGTCAGGAGGGAACCGATCACCGAGGCGATCGCTGCCCCGGCCATTCCCATTTTCATTGGAAATATAAAAATATAATCCAGTACCACATTGGTCACACCGCCGGACACGACCGCCACCATGGATACCTTCGGCGCCCTGTCGTTCCTGACAAATGCCTGTAAAAAGGCCGAAAACAGGAAGACCGGAGCGCCCGTAACCAGAACGCGGCCGTACTCGTCGACATAATTGCCCATGGTATCATTTCTGCCCAGAAATTCCGTCACAGGCTTAAAAAGCAGGTGACCGCCTGCAATGTAAAAGACCGCAAAGGCCACGGCCAGCCAGAGTGCCACCGTAAAATACTCCTTTGCCGCCTGCTCGTCCCGGCGTCCCTTCGAGATTGAGAGGAGAACGCCGCCTCCGACGCCGAAGAGCATGCCCGTTCCAAAGAACAGGCTGAATAAGGGAAGCAGCAGGTTTAAGGCCGCGATTCCCACAGGCCCCACGCCCCGGCCGATCATCAGCGTATCGGCCAAAATATAAATAGAAGTAACCAGTGTAGCACTGATGGACGGCATCAGATACTTGATAAACAGCTTTTGTACCGGCTCTTCCAAGAGATTTAGTTTCTGCACAATATTCCTCCTTCTGTTTAAATCCTTTATCAGTTTACCATTTTTTCTTTAAATAACAAGCTACTTTATAATAATTCTGTAAAATTGCCCTACTTTACATTGTTTCTGTTACCAAAATATGGTAAAGTAGAATTAGCTCTAATAACAATCTTTCAAAACGATAGGAGGAATTACGTATTATGAAAAAGAGAGCATTAGCAGTAACACTGGCGGTCATGATGGCTGCATCCTTAAGCGCATGCGGTTCTTCGAATTCCGGTTCGGGCAGCACGACAGCCGCTCCCGCTGAGACGACGACTGCCGCTGAAGCCAAAGCGACAGAGGCCGAGACGACAGCCGATACCGCAGTAAAATCGGAAACTTCCGATGGTTATGAACTGGCTCTTGTTACCGACCTCGGTACTATCGACGACAAATCCTTCAACCAGGGCGCATGGGAAGGCATGAAGAAATACGCGGAAGAAAACGGTATTTCCTACAAGTACTACCAGCCTCAGGAAGGAACGACGGACTCTTATTTAGAGACCATCGGTCTGGCAATTGAAGGCGGTGCAAAACTGGTCGTATGCCCTGGATTCTTATTTGAAGAGCCTGTTTATCTGGCACAGGACCAGTACAAGGACGTACATTTCATTCTTCTGGATGGCGAGCCTCACAGCGGCGACTACTCGGAATACAGAACCGAAGCCAATGTGATGCCGATTCTGTTCCAGGAAGATGAGCCTGGTTTCCTCGCAGGCTATGCGGCAGTAAAAGACGGCTATACCAAGCTGGGATTCTTAGGCGGTATGGCAGTTCCGGCCGTAATCCGTTACGGCTACGGCTTTGCAGAAGGCGCTGACTACGCGGCCAATGAGATGGGCGTGGACGGCATCGAGATTATGTACAACTACACAGGCGCATTTGCCGCGACACCGGAAGCGCAGTCCATGGCTGCATCCTGGTATCAGAACGGCACGGAAGTCATCTTCGGATGCGGCGGCGCAGTTGGAAACTCCGTTATGGCGGCAGCAGAAGAAAAGAGCGCCAAGGTAATCGGCGTTGACGTTGACCAGAGTTACGAATCCGACACCGTGGTCACCTCCGCTATGAAACAGCTTTCCGTATCTGTTTACGACGGCGTAAGAGATTTCTATGCAGGCAGCTTCCCGGGCGGCAAGACCAGTATCTTCTCCGCGAAGAACGACGGCATCGGCCTTCCGATGGAGACCTCCAAGTTTACGAAATTCACACAGGCAGATTACGACGCGGTCTATGCCCAGTTAAAGGATGGCAAGATCACTCTCGTACAGCCGTCTGAAGACAACAACGATCCGACCAAGGACTTAAAGCTTGAAAAGACAACTATCAACTTCGTAGAATAATCGAGTCTACATAAGAAAGGAGATGTCGTTTGATTCCCCAGTCACAACTGAAGACGGGTATCTTACGGCATCTCCTTTTTTGCACTGCAAGGGGGTTCTCATGGATGATTATATTATCGAGATGCTGAATATTACGAAGGAATTTCCCGGCATCATCGCCAACGACAACATCACTCTGCAGCTGAAAAAGGGTGAGATTCACGCCCTTCTCGGCGAAAACGGCGCAGGGAAATCGACGCTCATGAGCGTGCTGTTCGGCCTCTATCAGCCGGAAGCGGGCGTCATTAAAGTCAGAGGAAAAGAAGAAAAGATTACCGGGCCGCTGGATGCCAACGCGCTGGGCATCGGCATGGTACATCAGCATTTCAAACTGGTACATAATTTTACGGTTCTCCAGAATATCGTCCTCGGCATGGAGACCACGAAACACGGCTTTTTGAAAATGGACGACGCACGGAAAAAAATCATGGATTTGAGTGAGAAATACCAGCTCACCATCGATCCCGACGCGCTCATCTCCGACATCACGGTCGGCATGCAGCAGAGAGTCGAGATTCTGAAGATGCTTTACCGCGACAATGAGATCATGATCTTCGATGAGCCCACGGCCGTCTTAACGCCTCAGGAAATCGACGAACTGATGCAGATCATGAGGGATCTGGTGAAGGAGGGGAAATCCATCCTCTTTATCACGCATAAGCTTAACGAAATCAAGGCGGTTGCCGACCGGTGCACGGTCCTGCGCCGTGGAAAATATATCGGAACCGTAGAGGTAAAGGACACCACGCCGGAAGAAATGTCCGAGATGATGGTAGGCCGCAAGGTGAATCTGACCGTGGAAAAAGGCCCCGCCACCCCCAAGGACGTGGTGCTGGAGGTAAAGAATCTGTCCGTCAAGGCCACCAAAGAGGGCCACACGAAGAATCTGGTAAGCAATGTCACCTTCCAGGTCCGGAAGGGTGAGATCGTCTGTGTCGCCGGTATCGACGGAAACGGCCAGACAGAGCTGATCCACGCCATCACCGGACTGGCCGAGATGAGTGAGGGAACCGTCCTGTTAAACGGCGAGGATGTGACGAAAAAGAGCATCCGCTATAAAAACACCCACGGTCTCTCCCATATCCCGGAGGACCGCCACAAACACGGACTTGTGCTTGACTATAATCTGGGCTACAACCTGGTGCTCCAGCAGTACTTTGAGAAGGACTTCCAGAAGTATTCCTTCTTAAAGAATGACAGCATCTACGACTATTCGGATAAGCTGATTGAAAATTACGACATCCGAAGCAGTGAGGGGGCTTACACCAGCGCCAGAAGCATGTCCGGCGGCAACCAGCAGAAGGCGATCGTGGCCAGAGAGGTTTCCAGAGATCACGACATTCTGCTGGCCGTACAGCCCACGAGAGGTCTCGACGTGGGCGCCATTGAATATATCCACAGGGAGTTAATCAAGCAGCGTGACGCGGGAGCCGCGATTCTGCTGGTATCGCTGGAGCTGGACGAGGTCATGAACTTAAGCGACAGGATTCTCGTCATGTTTGAGGGCTCCATTGTGGCTGATTTAGATCCCAAGAAGGTTACAGTACAGGAATTAGGCCTTTACATGGCCGGTTCGAAGAAAGAAGGTGGCAACTCATGAAACAGAAACAACCGCGGGATTACAATGGCATCCTGTCTTCCATCTTTGCCATCGTGCTGGGACTGATCGTCGGCCTGATCATCCTGTTTCTCTGTAATCCGTCCCAGGCACTGCCGGGGTTTGCAACCATCCTGACGGGTGCATTTACTCACGGGGCCAAGGGCATCGGACAGGTATTCTACTATGCGACCCCCATCATTTTAACCGGTCTCTCCGTTGGTTTCGCCTTTAAGACGGGACTCTTCAACATCGGGACGCCGGGCCAGTTCATCATGGGCGGCTTCGGAGCCGTCTACGTAGGGATCCTGTGGACCTCCCTGGGGCCGGCGCACTGGCTTGTGGCGCTGCTGGCCAGCGTCGTCACGGGCGCCGTGTGGGGACTCGTTCCCGGCCTCTTAAAGGCATACTATAACGTCAATGAGGTTATCGCCTCCATCATGATGAACTACATCGGCATGTATCTCGTCAACTGGACCGTAAAGAGCAGCAAGCCCCTGTTTAACAATCTGAGAAATGAATCGAGAAACGTGGCGGCTACCGCAAATATCCCGAAGATGGGACTGGATAAGATTTTCCCCGGCTCCAGCGTCAACGGAGGCATCATCATCGCCATTATCGTCGTTATCCTGATTTACCTGCTGTTAAACAAGACTACCTTCGGTTATGAGCTGAAGGCGGTTGGCTTCAACCGCGATGCCAGCAAGTACGCCGGCATCAATGAGAAGAAAAGCATCATCATGTCCATGATGATCGCTGGCGCCATCGCCGGACTGGCCGGCGGCCTCCTCTATCTGGCCGGAACCGGAAAGCACATCGAGATCAAGGATGTTCTGGCTTCCGAAGGCTTTACCGGTATCTCCGTCGCCCTGCTGGGCTTAAGCAATCCGATCGGGGTACTGTTCTCCGGCATCTTTATCGCTTACTTAACGGCGGGCGGATTTTATCTGCAGCTGTTTGAATTTTCAACGGAAATCATTGATATCATTGTCGCGGTTATCATCTACTTCAGCGCCTTTGCCCTCATGGTAAAGATGCTGATCGGAAAGGTGCAGAAGGCGCGCCATGAAAAAGAAGAGGCACAGACGAAAGGGGGAGGAGACGCATGAGTGTTATTTATTTTATCTTTCAGCAGACCATGTATTTCATGATTCCTCTTATGATCGTGGCTCTGGGCGCCATGTTCTCGGAACGGAGCGGTATCATCAATATCGCGCTGGAAGGAATCATGACCATGGGCGCATTTACCGGGATCCTGTTTATCCATTTCACGGGAGGCACCATGAGCGGCCAGATGCAGCTGATTCTGGCAGTCTTAATCTCCATGGCGACGGGCATGTTCTTCTCCCTGTTCCATGGATACGCCTCCATCAATATGAAGGCGAACCAGGTTATCAGCGGTACCGCCTTAAACATGTTCGCCCCCGCGTTCGCCATCTTCGTGGCCCGCGTCATTCAGGGCGTACAGCAGGTACAGTTTACCAATACCTTCCGGATCACCTCGGTTCCCATACTCGGCAGAATACCGTTTATCGGACCACTGCTGTTCCAGAACGCCTACATTACCACCTACATCGGTATCGCAATCTTCGTGCTCTCCACCGTCGTGCTCTACAAGACGCGGTTTGGACTGCGCCTGCGCTCCTGCGGCGAGCATCCCCAGGCGGCCGACGCGGCGGGCATCAACGTCTACCATATGCAGTACGCGGGCGTCCTGATCTCAGGAGCTCTCGGAGGCTTAGGCGGACTGGTATTCGTCGTTCCGACCTCCACCAACTTTAACGCCGATGTCGCCGGATACGGCTTCCTGGCTTTGGCCGTCCTGATCTTCGGCCAGTGGAAACCGGTGAAAATCATGCTGGCCTCCCTGTTCTTCGGACTGATGAAGGCAGTGGCCGCCGCCTACTCCGGAATTCCGTTCTTAAGCAGCCTCGGAATACCCAGCTATTTTTACAAGATGGTGCCGTATATCATCACATTGATCGTGCTGGTATTCACATCGAAGAACTCCCAGGCTCCGAAGGCGGAGGGCGTGCCTTACGACAAGGGACAGAGATAAACGGATTATACAGAAATCAAAGAAGTCCTCCCAGCCATGGCGCTTTCAGACGCAGCCGTGGCTGGGAGGACTTCTTCCTTTGTCCATACCGGAATCATTGTGCTCCCCCGTTGCACCCTTTTCTTTCTCTGTGGTATAATACACGAAGGAGGAATTTATCATGACACCATTAAAGGAACTTTTACAGCAGGCGGATCAATTGAAAACCAGCCGCCATCAGGATATAACCATTACGGAAGACACCATAAAAGAGCTTCACAGAACAGTACTGACAGGCGGCGGCACGACACCAGCGGATTCCTACCGTACCGGTATGTCGGCCATTGATGATTATGGATACCAGCCGCCACATCCGGAGGACGTCCCGAGGCTGACCGGCCATTTAGCCGATCAGATCCGTTCGTCGAAATCCTCGCTCCATCCCATTGAGCTGGCGGCTATGGCCGGCAAACGGCTGATCGATATTCAGCCCTTTACCAGCGCCAATGAAGAGACCGCGTTTCTTCTCATGAACCGGATACTGGTTTCCGAGGGCTACCGCCCCATCACCATCGGTACCGAACGCCGGGAAGCGTATCAGCAGGCGCTCACCATTTCCAGAAAAGAGTACGACATGGAGCCATTCTCCCGCCTGATTGCCGAGTGTATACTGGACGAGGGGAAGAAGTTCGATTCACAGCCCCTCTGATAAAGCAGACCAAATCACCATTCTATGATCTATAAACTGGCACCGTTGCCTGCGATCACGTCCCGATACCACCAGAACGACTTCTTGCGGTACCGCTTCAGGCTTCCGGTGCCGTCATCATTCCGGTCCACGTAGATGTAGCCGTACCGTTTTCTCATCTCGGCCGTGGAGGCGCTCACCAGGTCGATACAGCCCCAGGAGGTATAGCCCATGATCTCCACGCCGTCGCATATGGCTTCGCGCACCTGGATCAGATGCTGCCGCAGGTAGTCGATCCGGTAGTCGTCGAGCACCGTCTTTTCCCCATTTTCCAGAGTCACCAGCTGATCCTCGGCGCCGATGCCGTTTTCCACGATAAACAGCGGAAGCTGATACCTGTCATAGAGGCGGTTCAGCGTGTAGCGAAGCCCCTTGGGATCGATCTGCCAGCCCCAGGCGGTGGCCTTTAAATACGGATTCTTATATCCCTTTGACAAGTTGCCGCCGGTCGGCTCGCCCAGCTCTGTATGCGTGGTTGCGCAGACGCTGGAATAGTAGCTGAAGGAGATGAAATCCACTGTGTTTTTCAGGATTTTCTGATCCTCCGGCTCCATACGGATCTCAATTCCATGAGCCTTAAAATAGTTTAAGAGATACTTCGGATACGTTCCGCGGGCGTGAATATCTGCGAACAGGAGCGTTTCCCTGTCTTTTTCCATGGTCGCAATGATATCGTCCGGATCGGGAGTCAGGGGATAGACCGTAATTCCCAGAATCATACAGCCGATCTTCGCACCGGGCATCAGCTCATGGCCCAGCTTTACAGCCATGGCGCTGGCTACCAGCTCGTGGTGCATGGCCTGGTACAAATCCTGTTCCGTCAGCTGTTCCGCCGGCGTCTTAATGCCCCCGCTCATAAACGGGGCGTGAAGTAGGGAATTGATCTCGTTAAAGGTCAGCCAGTACTTCACCTTATCCTTATATCTGGTGAAAATGGTGCGGCAGTACCGTTCGAAAAATCCGATCAGCTTCCGGCTTCTCCAGCCGTCGTACTTTTCCGCCAGCCCCAGCGGAGTCTCATAATGGGATATGGTAACCAGCGGTTCTATCCCGTATTTTAAGCATTCGTCAAACAGGCGGTCATAAAATTCCAGCCCTTTCTCATTGGGCGTCTCCTCGTCTCCCTCCGGAAAGATTCTCGACCAGGCGATGGAGGTTCGGAACACCTTGAATCCCATCTCTGCAAAGAGACGGATGTCTTCTTCGTAGCTGTGATAGAAATCGATCGCTTCCAGCTTCAGATTATCTGCGGTGGGACCCTCCGTCCGCTCTCCCCGCAGGCCGTGGGGAAGAACATCCTGGACAGAAAGACCTTTCCCGTCTTCGTTATACGCTCCCTCACACTGATTGGCGGAAACCGCGCCGCCCCATAAAAAGTTTTCCGGAAATGTCATCATTCGTCCCTCCATCAATGCAGCCTCAAAAGCGGTTCTCCCGTCTTCACATGGCCTTCAGCCGCCGCGTCGACAAAACTGTAGTTAAAATGATTGGATATGATGACAGGTGTGATCACATCGTATCCTTCTGCTTTTATCGCTTCTAAATCAAATTCCAGAATGCAGTCTCCAACTTTTACCGTGTCGCCGGACTTCATTTTTACATGAAAATGTTTTCCCTTTAAATTTACCGTGTCCAGGCCCACGTGGATCAGAATCTCCGCCCCGTCCTCCGACACAAGCCCCATGGCGTGGCCGGTTTCAAAGATCGTGGCAATGGTTCCGTTCACCGGAGATACCACGCGCCCCTCCGACGGCTGTATCGCAATGCCTTTTCCCAGAATGCCTTCCGCAAATGTGGGATCATTGACTCTTTCCAGAGATACGGCCTCGCCGGTAAGCGGAGCAGCAACCAAAACCGTCTTCGTATTTGAGGAAGCCTGAGGCTGGTCTTTGGCACTCGTTTTGCCGTCCTCGTCCTGCGGATCCTTATACAGTACATAAGAAATGATGAACGCAATCACGACACTGACCGCCGCGCCTGCACAGGCAAAGTAAAAGCTGGTGAGTGTGTCGCCGCCTAAATAGCTGGGCAGTGTCAAAAATCCCGGGGAACCGCCTGAATAGTTCTTAACATTTAAGATTCCCATCAGAAAGCCGCCCACACCGCCGCCGATCATGGCTGCGTACAGCGGTGTCTTGAAGCGGATGTTGATACCGTAAAGTGCAGGCTCTGTAATTCCGCAGACTGCCGTGATTCCGGCCGAGGAGGCCAGCTGCTTGATCTCAGATTTTTTGCTCTTGAATGCTACCGCCAGAGCCGCGCCGCCCTGCGCCACATTGGAGCCAAGCATACCCGGATAGATCAGGGTATCGTAGCCCATGGTCATACGGTTGTTGATGCCGATAGGGATCAGTCCGTAATGGGTTCCTGTCATGACTAAAAGCGGTGTAAATGCACCTACCAGGGCCGGTACCAGCCAGCTGCAGTAATTGTTTAAGCTGTGTACGCCGGAGGCGATTAAGTTGCTGATAATGGTCCCGATCGGTCCGATGACCACCAGGCCCACGATTCCCGTCACGATGGCTGTGATCAGAGGCTTTGTAAAGAATTTCACAGGTTTCGGAGAAATCCGGTCTGCGATCGGCTCTACATAGGACATGAACCATACGATCAGGATAATCGGAAGTACGGAGGATGAATATCCCGCATTGGTGATTGGAAGCAGGAAGATTCGGATCGCTTCCCCGCTCTCCTTCGAGGCCGCCACCATATTGATAAAATCCGGATGGAGCAGCATACCGCCCAGCATCATCGCCAGGTAAGGATTGCATTTGAACTTTTTAGCCGCGGAATTTGCCAGCAGAATCGGCAGGAAATAGAACGCCGCGTCCGCCATAAAATTCAGGGTCTGGTAGGTGGTGCCCGTCTTGTCCACGAGGCTGAACGCCGTTAAAAGCGCCAGGATCGCCTTGATCATACCGGCCGCGGTGATGGCCGGAAGAATCGGTGTGAAAATGCCGGAAAGTGTGTCCACCATCCGCGCTACGATCTTCCTGTCGTCCTTCTTTTCTTTCCCTGATCCGCTCTCGTCTTCCGCCGTGTGCTCGCACATCTCCGTCAGCGGCTTGTATACGCTGGCCACGTCGCTGCCGATTACGACCTGATACTGGCCGCCTTTGCTGATGACGCCCATGACGCCGTTCACTTTCTTTAAGGCCTCCGTCTGCGCCTTTCCCTCGTCCTTTAAATTAAAACGGAGTCTGGTGGCACAGTGGGTAAGCCCGGAGATATTTTCTTCTCCGCCGATTTTTATAAGGATTTCTTCTGCAAGTTTTTTATAATCCATTTACTCGGTCCCCTCTTTTCTTTTGATGGACTCATCGTAACACATCATACCCATTTCTTCACTACGGAAAACGGGAAATGGTTCGCCGTTTCAAAAATCATCAAAAAAACCGCTGTTTTTTTGAAACAGCGGTTCAAAACAGATTCTTATCGTGCCTTTCATCAAGAGTTTCCCCCGTCCTCCGGCGGTTCCTTCAGATTCCAGTAGTCCACACCGATCCGGAGCGTCTCATGGCAAACCATCTCGAGAGAGGACTTCACATGCTTTTCATACGTCTGGGCCAGGAGCATGGAAAAGAAGATATCCAGGACATAGGTGGTGGCCGTAAAGGAGGTGATCACCTTTAAGCTGAGCAGGGAGTCCCTGGAGGGGATTTCCACGATCTCGTGGCACCATTTGCGGATCTCCTCGTTGTGACGGCCTACGATTCCCACGACGTACGTCTCCGTCGTCTCCTTCAAATACCGGGCGGTTTCGATCATGTTCTTGTTGGCCCCGGTAAATGTGATAACGAAGGACACCGTTTTCTTCTTTTTTCCCGCGGACAGATAATGAGCGTTGACGCTCTCGTACGCCGCGCACTCCATTCCGAGAGTGGCAAACTTAAACGCCGCCGACTGAGCCAGGATATAGCTGATCCCGCTGCCATAGATATCGATCCGGTCCGCCGCCTTTATCCGGTTGCAGATGCGGATCATGACGTTTCTGTCCATGCACAGCTCCGTGTCGGTGATGGCCTTGTCGTACAGCTTCGGCAGCGTGTGGATGATATCCGGAAACGTGCTCTTCTCCGTGATCGGCTCCTTGCTCAGGAGCTGATTGACCCTTATGTTCTGCACCATCTCCGAGACCAGCTTTAATTTCAGCTCCTGATAGCCCTCCACCTCCAGCTTTTTGCACAGCCGGACCACCGTGGCCTTGCTGGTATAGGATACCCTGGCCAGTTCCTCGGTGGACATCTGCTGGATTTCCTCCACGTGGTCCAGGATGTACCGCGCCACCGCCTGCTCCTGGTGGGTAAAGTCCTCCATGCGTTTTAATTTTTCAAGAATCATCCGATCACTCCCTCCGAAAGTAAAGAGAAAAGGCCGGCCGCCCCGGATCTGTATTCTTATCCGGAGACGGTCGGCCCGGCTCAGTCACAAGGAATCCACGTTAAAAACGGAATTTATCCTCAAAGTAGTTCTTCAGTTCGGTGATCGGAACTCTCACCTGCTCCATGGTATCGCGGTCACGAACCGTAACTGCATGATCTTCCTCGGAATCGAAGTCGTACGTTACACAGAACGGAGTTCCGATCTCATCCTGTCTTCTGTAACGCTTGCCGATGTTGCCTCTGTCGTCGAATTCACAGTTGTAATACTTGGAAAGCTCGGAGTAAACCTTCTCTGCACCCTCGTTCAGCTTCTTGGAAAGCGGAAGCACACCGATCTTCACCGGCGCAATAGCCGGGTGGAAATGGAGAACGGTACGCACATCGCCCTCGCCGATCTCTTCCTCATCGTACGCTGAACATAAGAATGCCAGTGTCACACGGTCGGCGCCGAGAGACGGCTCGATTACGTATGGAATATATTTTTCTTTCTTCTCATCATCAAAATAGGACATATCCTGGCCGGATGTGTTCTGATGCTGCGTCAAGTCGTAATCCGTTCTGTCCGCAACACCCCAAAGCTCGCCCCAGCCAAATGGGAACAGGAACTCGATGTCCGTGGTAGCCTTGCTGTAGAAGCAGAGCTCTTCCGGAGCGTGGTCACGGGCGCGCATCTCGTCTTCCTTCATGCCCAGCGCCTTCAGCCAGTCGATACAGAACTGTTTCCAGTAGGAGAACCACTCTAAGTCGGTGCCCGGCTCACAGAAGAATTCCAGCTCCATCTGCTCAAACTCTCTGGTACGGAAGGTAAAGTTGCCCGGCGTAATCTCGTTACGGAAGGATTTACCGACCTGTCCGATGCCGAACGGAATTTTCTTTCTGGAGGTTCTCTGAACGTTCTTAAAGTTTACAAAGATTCCCTGTGCTGTCTCAGGTCTTAAGTATACTGTATTCTTAGCGTCTTCCGTAACGCCCTGGAAGGTCTTAAACATTAAGTTGAACTGGCGGATGTCAGTGAAATCATGCTTTCCGCAGCTGGGGCAGCAGATATTGTTGTCATCGATGTACTTTTTCATCTCTTCCTGAGACCAGGCATCTACAGAGCCTTCGATCGTGATGCCGTGCTCGGCCATGTAATCCTCAATCAGCTTATCTGCGCGGAAACGCTCCTTGCAGGCCTTGCAGTCCATTAAAGGATCGGAGAAGCCGCCTAAATGGCCGGATGCCACCCAGGTCTGTGAGTTCATTAAGATCGCACAGTCCACGCCCACGTTGTACGGGCTTTCCTGGACAAATTTCTGCCACCATGCCTTCTTTACATTGTTCTTCAGCTCCACACCTAAGTTGCCGTAATCCCAGGTATTCGCAAGGCCGCCGTAAATCTCAGAACCCGGATAAACGAATCCTCTCGATTTTGCCAGCGCTACAATTTTTTCCATTGTCTTTTCCATGTCCTCAAACCTCTCTTCTTTTATTCCATCCAATCCGGATTCTTTATTTGAATATGATGTAATTCTTTCCTTCGGAGATCTCTGCGATGAAGCTGCTGTTTAATTTTACTCCGTCGGAGGTGTACATAATCTTTCCTTCTGTCTGAAGCTTTATCGGTCCGCCGTCCACGGCTACGACGTGGTAATCGGTCTTCTTTGCGATCTCATCCGTAGATGCCGTCTTGCCGTCCGCCGTCTTAACAAAGATCGTTCCGGCCGCCCCCGCTTCTTCCAGGGCCTGAGCCACGGGAATGATATCGATGGAGTTCACCTGGTTGGCTGTGTCCTCATAAAGGGCCGTAAACTGGGCTAAGTCGCTTCCTGTCGCATAATCAAAGATCATGCTGGCAGTGCCTTCCTTTAAACTGCATGTCTGTAAGGTAACCGCTCCCTCTCCGTGTTCCGCGTTATACGCCGCCACGTTTTCTTCAAGGAAGTTCTTCCATTCCTCTTCATTATAATAATCCTGGTTGTCATACGTCTCAACGGTAGCCGTCGAAAATGTTCCCGCATCCGTCACGAAAATGCCGCTGCTCTTAGGCTCAAAGGTACTTGTTCCCCCTCTTCCGGCACATCCGGCGAGTATCCCCGCTGTGATGAGAACCGCCAGGACCGCTTTCATTTTTTTCATTCATCATCCTCCTGCATTTGGCGCATATGAAAGCATTATACCAAATGCATTCCGTCATTTCAATAGTTTATAGTCAAGAAACCTCCCAATAACCATTCCTGTTAGAGCCAATCCTTCGGATCTGTCCCTGATTGTTTAATAATTTCATTAAACTTTGTACCTGCTTTCTGGACAGATTTAATTTTTCCATAATTTCACCCTGTGTGATACTGGGATTTGCTTTTATCAATGACAGTATTTTTTCTTTTCGCTCCTCCATTTTTTGAATCTTCATTTTTTCGGCTCCTTTTTCGGCTCCTTTTTCGGCTCCTTTTTCGGCTCCTTCATAATTAAGATTCTTCAACGTCAGAATAAAATTTTCTTTATCTGAATAAAATTGGGGACTCAGCCTATCCGTATATAAATATTGAGACTGATATACACTTTGGATTTTCTTAAATCCACTTCCTCTTCTTTCCATATACTTCAAACGGTTAAAAATATCTGCAATAACCGGATTTCTGCGCTTTGATGGAATTTTATTAATATCCCGCTCCTGTATAAACGAACCATCGCACATTCCACCCGGCGAGTAAATTTCCAGCCGGTCATCAAAAATATCAATGTGTACTTCACTCCCCAAATCCAAATACTGGCGATGAATCAATGCGTTTACCAGTCCCTCCAAAACACTTCTTCTTGGATAGTCCGGCAGTTCAATTCTCTCTTCCCCAGTCTTTTTCCATTTCACTTTTGAATTAGTCCTTACAAAGTCCAGCCCATTTTCCAGGAGCACCACCAGACTTCCTGTAAATTCCTTATCATCCAGCGCATCCATAGTTCCTGCCGCTTTATCCACTCCGTTCCATCTCGTACAGAATAAGCGAGAGTGTCTGATCGGGGATTCATCCGCCAGCAATGCCCCGGCATTTGTCAATTTTCCATCCTCCGAAACAATGCCAAAAGAAATAAAATCGTCCTCGTCAAAGTTTTCTCCAGTTCTTTGTTTATAGGCCGCCTTCAGTTTAGTAAACGAATAATTTTCAAATTCGTATCGTGAAATGCTGCTGTCATAAGTAGAATCAATTCCCCGTAATATCAGTTCCTTAAGACCCCTGGCATCAACCGGTATACTCTCATTTCCCACCCGCTGATACGCAGTGCGGGTCCCTTCACTCACATAATAATAAGGAGTCTCCAGTCCTCTGCTGATTTCCAGAATGATAATTTCTTTATTGTCTACAGTTTGAATAACCAGATCAAACTTGGGGATTGGGTCTATCCTGCTTTTTATCATAAACATTTGTCTCACCTATCAGTTCTTTTATATTCACCCGCATTCCCCTTTTCTTTTTAAAGAAAAGGCACAGCCGAGTCCCTCCGCCATACCTTTCCAATAGATCAGACAGCACTTTTCACAGAGGCCGCCGCCCCGTCATCGCCTCCAGAATTTCCAGGGAATGAAATTCCCGGTCGATAAAGCGCTTCTTATTAATCTCCACGCACCGCCCAAATTCCTGGGAGACGGCGTCGGTCAGCGCAAAGGTATAGAGATGCTCGATCGGCGACAGCACGACGAATTCCCATGCGTAATTGGCCGAGTCGCTGACCTCTCTGGGGGGCTTCTCCGTGTACTCCCCGTTGATGGCCATGGCCTTCAGTTCGTACACGCGCCGGACCAGCTCATTGGGAACCGCCGGCTTTAAAAGGGCCCTCACCGACTGGTATAGCAGTTTCAGCATGGCCGTACCGTCCATATTCTCCCTTGTGTAGTAGTCCGTAAACTCCAGGAAATAGGAGCCGTAGCACGTTCCCTCCACGTCCGTGGAAAGCTCATCAAAGTAATTGGAGATTTCCGCCGACTGCAGGGAATAGGCATCCCGCCCTTCATATAACGTAAACTGCCCGAAGGCAAAGGGACGGCCGCAGGCCATGAGCATGCTGCCCGGCCTTCTGGCGCCCCTGGCAAACGCCGTGATTTTACCGCGCTCCTTCGTAAGGATCACCAGACGTTTGTCCATCTCCCCGGACGGAACGGCCTTTAACACCATCCCTGTAAGCCTGACAGCCTCTCTCACTTCGATCACCCGTTTCTAAATTTCTTTTTCATTGTATCCGTAGTTTTTCATATACAGTTCGCTGTCACGCCATTCCTTCCGGACCTTGACCCAGATCTGTAAGTTCACCTGGGTGTCCATCAGATCCTCGATCTCCCGGCGCGCCGCGCTGCCGATTCTCTTTAACATGGCGCCGCCCTTGCCTATAATGATTCCCTTGTGGGAGTCGCGCTCACAGATAATCGTGGCCTCGATGTCCATCATGCCGTTTTTCCGCTCTGTCATCTTCTCGATGGTGACGGCAATTCCGTGGGGAATCTCGTCACTCAGCAGCCGCAGCGCTTTTTCACGGATCAGCTCCGCAGCGATCTGGCGCATGGGCTGGTCCGTAACGGTGTCCTCATCGTAGTACTGAGGTCCGCAGGGCAGATATTTGTAGATCAAATCCAGCATCAGATCCGTGTTTTTATCCTTCAGCGCCGATACCGGAACGATCTCCGCAAAGCTGCATACATCCTTGTAGGCGGAGATAAATTCCAGAATCTCGTCCTGATTCTTTATGGTGTCGATCTTGTTGATAACCAGGATCACCGGTGTCTTCACGTTCTGAAGCTGCTCCGCGATATGACGCTCTCCAGCTCCGATAAA
This sequence comes from Hungatella sp. L36, assembly GCF_014288035.1. Classification (NCBI taxonomy): domain Bacteria; kingdom Bacillati; phylum Bacillota; class Clostridia; order Lachnospirales; family Lachnospiraceae; genus Hungatella; species Hungatella sp. L36. The sequence goes on from NZ_JACOPC010000005.1 coordinate 213,847, forward strand.
CGTGGTCGGCTCCACCAGCCACAGCACCACGTCCACTTCCTTCAGGGTATGCTCCGCCACACTCACCATATACTCGCCAAGCTTGTTCTTGGCCTTGTGGATCCCCGGAGTGTCCAGAAAGATGATTTGTCCCCTCTCGTCCGTAAAGACGGTCTGAATGCGGTTTCTGGTGGTCTGGGGCTTATCTGATGTGATGGCGATCTTCTGGCCGATCAGATGGTTCATCAGCGTAGATTTTCCCACATTGGGGCGTCCGATCATTGTTACAAAACCCGATTTATATTGATTGTCCATTCGTTCTCCTTCGTAGTCGATGTCAGTTTTCATTCTTTTGCAACAGTTCAGACGGCTCATCTTTATGAGTGGAACAAGGTCTCTGTCTCGTGGAACAGCGCCTTATTCGCTTCTATCTTCTCCTCGTTGCCGATCACGCATAAGCTTCCGGTGGCAAGGACCGCCTTCACGATCGGCGCCAGCGCACGGATATCGTCCTTTGTTGCATTTAATATCTCGTCCCGCTCCTGCTGCATCATACCCTCATCCACGCCGGACAAGTATGCGGACAGGCCGCGGCTTCCCTTCGTAGAAGGCGGATACGGTACGTCCATATCGCTGATGGTGCCGATGACATACTTCGTCATGTCACGGTCATCCACTTCGAAATGCTCCAGATACTCCACAATGCCCTCATAGATCTCATTCGTCTCTTTTAAGTTCGGGTCGCGGTAGGAGGTCAAATACCCTTCACCGGAACGTCCGAAGCCGCTCATACAGCCGTAGGCGCCGCCCTTTACCCTTAAATTGATCCACAGGTAATCATAGCTTAAGATGACCTTTAAGATGCGCAGCGCGCCTGTATAGCCGTATCCGCTTCCGGCAAAGGTGCCGCATCTGGCCACGTAATTGACCTGGGAGGCCGTCTTAAAGCCTTCGTTCCGGTTGCCGGCAGGAAACGCAAATGGATACGTCTCTTTGCTGCCTTCCGGAAGCATTTCCTTTAATTTCCGAAGCGCCGCGGGAAGCTGCCGGAAGCCTTCCTCATCAGCCGTGTAGCTGACCAGCAGGTTTTCCACGGTAAAAAGGCGCTCCATCACCTGCTTTAATCTGGCGATAATCTCCTTCTTGCGATCCGCGTAATCCCGGTCTAACTGCTCCAGGAACTGGTAATATCCGATTCCTCCGGTGTTGTCATTATAATAGGAGGTCGGTGAGAAATAGGAGGTTGCTCTGGCTACAGCCGCCGAATGGCATGCTCCCTCCAGCTTCATCCTGCCTCTGGATCTGGTCTCACTGATTACCTCTCCCAGCCGTTTCTCATCGTCCAGAATGGAATTCTTCAGAATCTCACCGAGAATGGAGAAACCGAAGTCCAGCTTGTCATACAGCACTCTGACGCTGGCGATAAATACGCCTTTGAAATCAGCGCTGTTCTTTAAATTCGGATAGGACGTAACACTTAAATTAATGCCGCCGCTGTTTAAATGGATCTCACTCGTCAGATCCCCATACGTGTAATGCTCCGTGTCTACGAATCCCAGCACGGATTTGAGCAGGCCGACATAACATAAGTCTTCTTCCGGCACACGGGAGGTGTCAAACAGCAGTTTCAGATAGCCGATGCCCGAGGTAAACATCTCGTGATGAATCACCTTCACGCCTTCGACCTCTTTCTCTTCCCAGATAATCTCCTCCGGCTCTCTGCCGATATCCTCTCTGGAAAGCATGGGAATCTTCTTTAATTCCTCCTGCAAAGACGGCGTCTCCTGGTACTCCCTAAGCGCCCTGGTCTGCTCGACGAGAGCATCGATCTCTTCCTCCGAAAGCGAGGCCTTGTAGGCAGCCAGGCGTCTGGCCGTCTTCTCGTCTTCCTTAGCCGTCAGATTCTTCTCCGGGCTGACCACCAATACGGCTTCAAACGGATTATCCAGCAGATAATCACGGATCAGCTGCTCGAAATAGCCCTCATCCACCACAGTTTTCAAATAACTGAAGGTCTTCTGATAGGTCAGGTGCATCATCGGATCTCCGTCATAGAGCCAGCTGTCCATGCACTGAAGGCCGTACATCAGCCCTTTGGGCGCGGAACCGTAGTCTGCCTCGCGGTAACGGAATTCATAGAAATTCAATCCGGCCTTTAAGCTCTTTTTGTTGATTCCCTGATCGGCCAGCTTGCGGAGTGTTCCCTTTACTACTGCGAGGAACTCCCCTTTCTGCTCCTTATCCGCATTCTTTGCGATTACGGAGAAATAGGGCTGAAGGATGCCGTTCTGATATCCGCCCAGAATATCCTGGCCGATTCCGGCATCGATGAGCGCCTGCTTAAGCGGTGCTCCCGGCGCATCCAAAAGGGTGTATTCCAGAACCTGGAACGCCACGTAAAGCTGCGGATCCAAGTCATTGCCAACCACGGTATTGATGGAAAGATAGGTGGCCTGCTCCTCGGACTCTCCGTCAGTAATGGAGTAATGGGTCTCTTCCTCCACCGGCCGGTCAAACGGCTCCTGCGGCAGAATCCTGGAGTCGATCTCAGCGATATCGTATTTGGAGAGATACTGGTCATTCAGCCATTCCAGCTTCTCTGCCATATCCATGTCACCGTACAGATAGATATAGCTGTTGGAGGGATGGTAATATCTCTTATGAAAATTCAGGAACTGATCGTACGTCAGATCCGGAATAAACGCGGGATCTCCGCCCGATTCCTGCCCATAGCAGTTATCCGGGAACAGAACCTTTCTCGTATAACGGTCCAGGACCTCCTCCGGGGAGGAAAACGCCCCCTTCATCTCATTATAGACGACGCCGTTATAGATTAAATCTGCTTCGGGACTCTCCAGCTCGTAATGCCAGCCCTCCTGCATGAAAATATTCGGTTCCTTATAAATATTGGGATTAAAAACGGCATCCATATAGACATCCATCAGGTTCTGGAAGTCCTTTTCATTGCAGCTCGCCACAGGATAAACCGTCTTATCGGGATACGTCATGGCATTTAAAAACGTGTTTAAGGATCCCTTTACCAGCTCCACAAACGGATCCTTTACCGGAAACTTCTCAGAACCGCATAAGGTGCTGTGCTCCAGAATATGCGCCACGCCGGTGCTGTCCTCCGGAGGCGTGCGGAATCCAATGGAAAATACCTTATTCTCATCGTCACATGATACAGCAAAAATCCGCGCTCCGCTTTTCTTGTGGCGCAGCACGGTTCCTGTGGCTTTCATCTCATCCAACTGTCTTTCTTCCACAACCTCATAGGCTGCCAAATTTTCTAACTGTCTCATATATTTCTTCATTCCTTCCTTAACATTTTCTCTTTATTACCATCTTGCCCATTCTCTGGCGTTTTCATTATTATGTGTAAAAGAAGAACGGAACTTTACTTTTCCAGTCCAATATAGCATACCACAAGTAGGGCGGTTCTACAACAGAATGGAAATATGGCGTTCTGCAGACATATTACCATTTTTTTCCATCCTTATTGTATAAAATGACGGGCGGTGTGCACCCCTTAACTGTAGCAAAACAGCGGGGAAATATCCCCGCCTGCGGCAGCCGGTGCTTCCGCCCGGTACAAATTACATACTCTTCTGTTCATATTTCCATAATTACATGTTGCCTACCAGTTTATCTTTTAATATCGCCGCGCATTCCCGTACGCAAAAATGTACCAAAAGCACCGGGTCGGTTTCACAGGAAACTCCATAAATATCCGGTATTCCCCACTTTTTTGCAATCTGCTCCGCTCGGAACACATGATAATCACTGGTCAGAACGCCAATCTTCAAGGGCTTATCCTCGATCACCTCATAGGTTCCCGGATCCATCGAGATGTCTGACCTGGCATGATGCGCTTTTCTCCTCAACTGATCTTCCTCGATCGCGACTCTGCTGTAGGCAATATTCTCCACAGTACTGAAGGAACGCGTCTCCAGAATCAGCTGACGCTCGTTCACACCGTTAAACAGGAGATAGTCCCGCATCGCAGCCGCTTCGCTGACCGGCTCATCCTCGCCCTGCCCGCCGGAGAGTACGAGCACGGTTCCCGGATTCTCCTCCAGATAATCGATCGCTTTATCGAGACGGCTCTTTAACGATTTGCTGAGCCCGTCTTCTTTTACTCTGGCTCCCAGCACGATAAGATAGTCGAGATGCGACGTATCCCGGCTGGCCACACCGGTAAAGATCAGGATCTCTACCATGGAAAACACCAGAATCCCCGTGCAGCAGAATGTGATAACCGACACGGGCAGCCAGAGCGGCACCCGGTCCTTATGCTTCATATAGTATTCCCAGCCCAGCGCCAGCAGCAGACAGGCTGCTGCAAATACCATCCAGATAAAGGAAAATGAAGTGGTAAAACCTGAATAAATGACGATAACTACATAGTATATGACACAGGCAGCCGCCAAAAGCCATAAAATCCATGTCATGATTGAAACCTCCGCTTCCATCAGAGTTCAGAACCCGCTAAGTTCGTGGAATACCTCACTAAGTGCTCATAGTATACCATAACCGAAGATTTTCCACAAGAAAAAGCAGTATCATGTTCGGCTTCCTGCAAAAAGAATTGATTGTAAGAGACCAGAAAAGTAAAAGGACCGAACCCGGCAAAATACTTCTCTCCAGTTTCAGTCCTTCTTTTATTTACGGACGGCTGCATAGATTCCTCCGGCCATTTCCATAGTTATGTCACAGCCCTCTTTTAATTCAATGGAGCCTGTAGCTCCAGGCTCCATTAACAGAAAAATCCTTTTCAATTTTTCATCATATAGTCAAAATACCGCTTTCTAATCTGCTTCTTCTCCCTCACCTTAATCGGAATCCTGTCCCCGTTTTCCATTGTAAAATCTTCATCGGCATCAGTAATGTAATCCATGTTGACTATATAACTCCTGTTGCATCTTAAAAACCGGCAGCCGGACAGTTCTTCCTGCACTTCATCCAGTTTCTTCCGTATTGAATGCTCTGTACCATGGCAGCACACTATCCGTACATTCATCCTCCGGCTTTCAATATACATGATATCATCATAGGCAATTCGTCTGCCTGCGCTTCCGTTGACCACCAGAAGGCTCCTACGCAGCCTGGGATAGCGTTCTGCAAAGAACCGGTTGAGGGCTTCCTCAAACGTTTCCTGCTCGACCGGTTTGAGCAGATAGCCGCTGGCACCGACAGAATACCCCTCAACGGCAAACTCCCGACTGGCTGTGAGAAATATAAGTGCAACCCGCTGGTCCCAGCGCCGAATCTGCCGTGCCGCCTCCATACCATTCATAAATTTCATATAAATATCCAAAAATATCAGGTCGTAACGCCCTTCTCCGCTCTCAAACTGATCCACCAAATCCTCTCCACAGTCAAAATAGGTGATCTCCAACGATTCTCCCCGTTTCCTCATCTTTTGTGCCAGCAACTCCCCGACCTTTACGCGGTCTGTCACATCATCATCGCAAATTGCCACCTGCATAGCTGCCCCTCCATACCTGTCCGTTTTCAGGTCTTATCAAATTCCTTTGTTTTATCGTTTAAAACATATTTTATTCACTTGTTTTAAACATATTTTTATAATATTTCTTTAAAAATAAATCCAAATTACTTTTTTAGAAATAAAAATGGGACAATTGGCAGGAAAAAGGGACAATTGGTAATTTTTATCTTGCGGCAATCCTGCTACTATGATTAAATAGACTGTAATATGTGGAAACAGAGAGGGGATTTTTGTATGAAAATAGCAATATGTGACGATGAGCAGCCTGTTCTCAATCAATTGCGCAAATTCATCAATCAATATGCTCTTGATAATCTTTTCGATTATACAATTTTAGAATTTAATAAAAGTGAGAGGCTTTTGGAAGCGGCCAGTCAGGATCCGGATATCAAAATACTATTTCTGGATATCTATATGTCTCCTCTGTCCGGCATGGATTTAGCAGAAATTCTGAGGGCAAATGGTAATGACTGCGCTATTATCTTCGTCACTGTCAGTACCGAGCATTACGCCAGAAGCTACGAGGTCGATGCCGCGCATTACCTGGTAAAACCGGTCACCTATGGCCGGGTGAAAATGGCACTGGACCGGTGTCAACAAGTGCTAACAGCTTCTTCTAAATTTGCCTTCTTTTCTGCGGGAGGGAAGGAAATTCGCCTCCCCCTCAGAGAAATCCGATTTGTAGAAGTATTCCGGAATCAAACCGTGATTCATGCTGATTCCGACATCACGCTCCGCTCCACACTGGATGCAGTGATGCATCAGCTCTCTGACAGCCGTTTTCTGCGCACCCACCGCAGTTATCTGGTAAACATGGATTACATTACAAAAAGGAATGGAAATGATCTGTACTTAAGTTCAGGTGATAAGGTCCCCTTAAGCCGGACCTGTGAAAAAACATTTGAGAGAGAATACGGCCGTTACCTGACCGTTACTATAACAGGGGATAAAACATGAGAAAGCATCGTTTTGCAGTATACGCCGTGATGACCGCCACCGTACTGTTCTCCGCCATGGCGGGAACTTTTGTAAGTGCTCTCGCCAACTCGGCGGAAGTCAAACGTACTACAGTAAACGGTAATCCGGCTACTCCAGGCAACGCCTCCTCAGATACAGGCAACGCCTCCTCAGATACAGATACAGAAACCGCATCAGATACAGAGAAAGGGACGGAAACGGAAACCGGAGACAGTACTGACCAGAATCGGGCCACTCCAGGTAACGCGGCCTCCGACCCAGACCGGGGAGACGGAAAGGGAGCGGAATCCCCCGCAGAATCAGACGGCATCCTCTACACCGTCTCTTCCTATGATTTTTGGTGCCTATCTCAGCCGATGCTTGTCAAAATGGGGGCCGAATTTAATCCTGATGCAGAACAGCTTCCAATCTGTATCGACGTATACTTAGAGGGGCCTGACGGTTTTCTTTATGATCCGCTCTGGCTGGCTGTAGATTGGGACCTGTCTGGCGTGGATTTTAACCGTGAGGGAGAATACAGGGTAACGGGCATTCTGGATACCGCTTCCTGTGAAGTTCCGGTCGACTGGGATCATGCGCCGCTCCTTTCGTTTATCATCAAAGTGGACCAGGGAGGCACGCTGAGCTTTACTCCTGAAACAGACGGGAATATCCTGACACTCTCCTATGTCATGAATGGAGACCCCTATACCATATCCGATTTAAACTATGAGCTTTACGAAAGCCGTGACGGCGGAACAAACTGGCGCAATATTACCAGAGACAACCGGGTATGGGCGGAGGAAGACCATCTTACGATTTCCGGTGTGGAGGAAGACAGCTTATTCCAGGTCACGGACCTTCGCCTTGGCGGTGTTTTGTCATACCATTCCGACATTGTGAAGGCCGATATCGGAGGCGACGGAATGATTGAAACCGTCTCCATCATTCCGTCTGACGGCGAAATGGGCGGAGCGGACTGGGGAAACAGTAACTGGGATGACGATCCCAGCGAAAACGGTCCTTACCAGATTCTGGATTACCGGATTGGCAACCCTTATGTTTACGATCCCCTGCCGCTCATCGCCCGGGCTGCCATCGGCTGCCAGGAAGATATCGCCTGGGGCTTTTATAATACAATCTCGGTTTTCTATGGGGACAAACCGAACGGCCTGTGGAAAGCAAAAAAATTGATTCCGGTGGAATGGAATCAGGATGAGCTGGACGCCGTTGATTGGAATCGGAAAGGCGATACGATCATACATGGAGAGTTCTCTGACGAAATGAAAGAGGAGTACGGTTATCTTCTGAAGTTTGAATCCATGCCTGAGCTTACGCTGACGATTTCGATTTATTCGGAAAACTGTGATTTTGTTTTATCCCCATCGGAAGATACTCCCGAGGGAAAGAATCAGGTGAAGCTGAATTTCTTCTCCGTGACTGAGAAAGACACAATCCCTCTGACATTTGACGATCTTACCAGTCTGACTGTCTGGTGTTCCACCGACTGGGGCGAAAATTGGTATGACATTACAGACAGCAGCAGCACGGCGCTTCGTAACGATTCTCTCTCCGTCTCCTATTTAAAAGATACCTCCTTGGATCATATGGGCTATTCCTTTCAAATTGAGCAGGCGGAGGCTTCCGATCTGGAGCGCTACTCTGCTTACGTAACGGTTACCCACAATGCAGCAACAGGACGGTTTGAATACTCTACCGATATTGGAGGTGACCGCGGCGGCGGAAAGCGGTTTGAGAAACCACCGGAAGGATTGTTTGACAAGAACGATGAGGGGGATAGACCTGATTCCAATCCAACAGAGCCGACGACGGAAGCACCGACGGTTCCGCCCACGGAAGCACCGACGATTCCACCCACGGAAGCACCGACTGCTCCTCCCACTGAAGCGCCGACTGCTCCTCCCACGAATACACCGACTGCTCCTCCCAGCGGAACACCGACGGTTCCTCCCACGAATACATCGGCTGCTCCTCCCACTGAAGCACCGACGATTCCACCCACGAATACACCCGCTGATCCACCTAACGGAACACCGACGGTTCCTCCCAACGGGACACCGACTGCTCCTCCCACGAAAACTACCGAAAGGAATGCCTCCAAATCCGGGGGCGGAAAAGATAATACTTCAGAATCCGGCACCATCTTCACTGTTCCAAACAAACATGACGACAATCCATACCAAACTGCCGTACTCAAGCCCCCAGCACCAGTTTCCCAGTCGGAGAACGTGTCTGATCCTACTGAATCCGTCTCCGATATACCGGCTAATGCCCCGGCTAACACGGTGAAAGAGACGGTTCCTGACAAAACAGATGAAATTCATACCGCGTCACCGCGTTCTCTCTTTCTCCCTCTGCGTCTGCTCGTGGGAATCGCGGCAGTCTCAGGCGGTGCATTCGCAGGCCTGCGAATGATAAGGAAAAGATAATCGTCAATTACCCATGTCTAAAGGCACGGGCTTGTAACTCAACTACACGTAGTACGACATGTGATTCATGTCTCCTACCTCAAACATTGGCTACAACAGGCTGATTGACGGCAGCCCGCCTGCTTCGGTTCTGCCTAACAGGCCTCTGCGAACAGAGTGTTACATCCTTTACGGTAAATGTTTATGGCTCCGGTACGGTCGTCATTACTCCGGTAACCACAGACAGTGCAGCAAAATTCATGCTTCTTTCTGTTACGGTTAGCCTTTGTTGTATTACCGCAGACCGGACAGCTCTGGCTGGTGTACTTCGGGTCTATCGCAAGGACTTCTGAATACGACAGCGCTGCTTTGTATTCCAGCATCTCTCGGAACTGGTAAAACGCCCAGGAGACTATTACGTATCGGGATTTGAAACGGACGTGCTCCGTGACAGTACGAATCCCGGTTAAATCTTCTATAATAAAAAGCGTACCTGCTCCATACTGTGAGATAAGTGCCTTCGTAACCGCATGGTTTACCGCGGTTACGTAACGGTTTTCTTTCTCACGGAGCTTTTTAAGCTTACGCTTTGCTGATTTTGTTCCACATGTCTGCAGGCGCTTGCGCAGGGCAAGGGCTTTTGCACGTTGCAAGGACGGTCTTAAATACACTCTGTGTCATCTGAGAGCGGAGTCCAAACTGTTGTCTGACCGGGTAGTATAAGGCATGGTTTAATTCGAGATAGCGGATGCCTTCCTGTCCAAAAACGAATGCGGAGACAAAGTTCAGCACATCCCGGATAACGGACAGTGTCTTATTCAAAATAATCATCTGCTCTGATGTAGGGTATAGTTTGACTTTAGCAGTAATAGTAATAGATTTCATAGATTTTATACCTCATAATAGATTATGGACTGAATATATTTTACCACAATCAGAAGTAAAAATCAAACAAACGTTCGAGAAGTTAAAAAACAAAAAGGAGAAGGAGCTTGCGAAAGAGTCAGGAGGGGCACAATTCCTCTCATGTCTAAAGGCACGAGTCTCCATGTGCAGTTTATGAAGAAAAACATTTACCTTAAGCGGCTCTGCCTGCTTCTGCTCGTCGTACTATGCACGATCCTTCTGTTTTTCCTGCAATACCGGTATGACAACAAATATCATTTTCCCGGAATACAGGGAGAGCAGGGGATTCTTGATCTGCGGTCAGACAGGCAGCCATTATCTGTTCTGACCTATGGCTGGGAAATCTATCCGCAAAAGCTGATTGCCCCCGGCGAATTTAACGGGCAGAAGCCTCATTTTATCTATCTGGGACAGTACGGAGGTTTTGAAGCCGGTGATCAAAACGGCAATCCTCATGGCTGCGCCACGTATCGGCTGACCATCCTGCTTCCTCCGGAAGTAAACGAATATGCGCTGGAGCTGCCTGAAATCTATTCCGCCTCACGAATCTGGGTAAATGGCCGGCCTGTCAGCATCTTAGGTGATGTAACCTCCGTCAATCCGTCCCCCTCCATCCGCACAGGTATGATTACCTTCTCCGCGGCTGGAAAGGCAGAGCTGGTCGTACAGGCCGCGGATACACGTCACTATTACAGCGGCATGGTCTATCCTCCGGCGTTCGGATCAACAGATGCAGTATCCGATTTAATTTCCCTCCGATTTCTGCGCACATGTATCATGGTCATTGCATCACTGACCATCGGAATCCTGTATCTTTTCATTGGCATCAAAACCGGCGGGGAACGGAGACGCATGATACTGTTTTCTCTTGTATGCCTGTTCTTCACCATGCATGTCATGTATCCGCTCTTTCATTTATTTGGCGCCGGATACTGGACCTATTATCTGGAAGATTTAAGCTTTTACCTGTTTCTTACCGCAATCTGTGCGCTGCACTGCAGTCTCTGCGGTATCAAAGGCAGGCCGCAGCGATTTGCCGTTTTCGTCTGTGCAGCTGCAGCTCTGGCTTCTCTTGTGGTTCCCGCTCTGCTGTTAAACGGAAGCTTAACTGCTATGCTGCTCTACTCAGTCTTCTTAGACGGCTTCAAACTCGTTCTTTTCAGCTGGCTCATTACCACTGCATTCTTTAACAGGGAACAGACGGAGACCATGCGAAGCCTGCTCCTGGCGGGTCTCTGTACAATCGCCGTCGCCCTTCTGGTTCAGGCGGCCGCTCCGGTCTTTGAGCCAGTACGTTTTGGATGGCAGACAGAAAATGCAGGATTCCTCTTTATCCTTCTCCTGGCCGGCGGACTCTGGTTTGATACGATCCGGGCCTATGCGGAACGTACCGCACTCGCTGAGAATATGCGGCTGATGAAGGGACAGTTCGCCCTCCAGGAAGAAAACTATCGGATCCTGTCAAAAAGCATAGAAGAGACACGTAAGATGCGGCATGACCTGCGCCACCATATCACGGCAATCAAGGAACTTACCAACCAGAAGCAGTATGATGCGCTGGAGGACTATCTGGAAGGCTACGAGAACAGTTCTGAGCAGACCGAATGGCCGGTTCTCTGCGATAACCACGCAGCTAACGCGGTTCTCACCTACTACCGGCAGCGCGCATTACAGAAGCAGATACCACTTTCCATTCATGTTTCTCTCCCGGCGGAATTAAAGCTGGAAGCCTGGAACCTCGGAGTTCTGCTTGGCAATCTCCTGGAAAATGCCTTCGAAGCCTCTGAAAAGCTGCCCCAGGAGCTCCGCTCCGTAAAAATATACGCAAAGATTGCAAAGGGCAACCTGCTGATCACCGTGAAAAACCACTGGAATGGAGAATTTACCGTCCTTGAAGGCCGGATTTACTCTACCAAACACGAAGGAGCCGGAATCGGCCTCTCCAGTGTCCGCAGCATGGCAGAGGCAAACGGGGGCCAGTTCTATCTGACTCCTGATGAAGATGAATTTGAAGTTTCTCTTGTGTTGTGGAAGCAGGTCTAAGAGCATATAGCCGGTTTATGCGCTTTCTTGGACAGCAAAAATGGCAAAAGCGTCACATCTTACTGATACGCTTTTGCCATTGCTTTGGCCGCTTCTGTCTATTCCCCTCCAACCTCACAACGCCGGAGTATATCATACGGATCCATCGCAATCCCCAGATCCACATCAACCATCTGGCGCGCATGGGGTGCGCTCTCCTGCGGGGTTCCGTCTTCCGCGTAAATCGCTTTGACGACTATCTCGCTGTTCGTTCCGTCCGGCTTCATCACCTCGATGGTTTCCCCCACCGAAAACTTATTCTTCTGTTCGATTCTCGCATAGCCCCGGTCATCCACCGAAGCAACCGTTCCCAAATACGTGTAATCCTTCACATACGTACTGTTCTCGTAGATCTGGGACGATGCGTCCGGCTTTCCGAAATAGAAGCCTGTGGTAAACTCCCGGTTGACACACTTGGCGATCTCTTCCCGATACCAGTCTAAATTCGCCTCATAAAGCTTCGGGTCCCTCTGGTAATCATCGATGGCCCTTCGGTAAGCCCTTGCCACCGTCGCCACATAGAGCGCCGTCTTCATGCGCCCTTCGATCTTAAAGCTGTCGATCCCGGCATCGATCATCTCCGGTATGTGATCGACCATACATAAGTCCTTGGAGTTAAAGATAAACGTGCCCCGCTCATTCTCATAAACCGGCATGTACTCACCCGGACGCTTCTCCTCGACGATGGAATACTTCCAGCGGCAGGGATGGGTACAGGCCCCCTGGTTGGCGTCCCGGCCCGTCATAAAATTGCTCAGAAGACACCGCCCTGAGTAGGAGATGCACATGGCTCCGTGAATGAAGCTCTCGATCTCCATATCCTCCGGAATGTGTTCTCTGATCTCCTTAATCTCCTTTAAAGAAAGCTCACGCGCCGTTACCACGCGCTTTGCCCCCAGATCATACCAGAAACGGTACGTTCCGTAGTTCGTATTATTAGCCTGGGTGCTGATATGGATCTCCATATCGGGTATCACCCGCCTGGCGATGGCGAATACTCCCGGATCTGAGATAATCAGCGCATCCGGACCGATCTCCTTCAGTTCTCCAAAATACGCCTCCACACCCGCTAAATCATCGTTGTGAGCCAGAATATTGGCTGTTATATAGACCTTTACACCGTGTTCATGGGCAAAGGCGATTCCCTCTTTGATCTCTTCATTCGTAAAATTCTTTGCTTTCGCTCTCAGACCGAAGGCCTCACCGCCGATATAGACCGCATCCGCACCGTAAATCACGGCGGTCTTCAGCACCTCGAGACTTCCAGCCGGAATAAGCAGTTCTGTCTTTCTCATCTTTTTACATCTCTTTCTCTAAAAACGCTTAATGCAACGCCGTCCCCGATGGGTATGATCGACGTGGCCAGGCTGTCCGTATGTTTCAATTCGTATAAATATTCCCGCATGCGCGCATGGATCGTCCTGTTGCGCCGTTCCACCGCATAGCGCGATTCGATGATATCGCCATCCTGCAGCACATTGTCCGAGACAAGCATACTTCCCGGAACCATGAGTCTCATGATTTCGGGAAGCCATACAAGATACTGGCCCTTCGCCGCGTCCATGAATATAAAATCATAGGGACCGGTAAGTTTCTTCAAGATCTCTCCGGCATCGCCGGGGAGCAGGGTGATTCGTTCACTCTCCCCCGCTCTCTCGAAGTTTTCCAGGGCTTCTGGTATCCGTTTTTCATATTTTTCAATCGTTGTTATGCGGCAGTTCTCCGGCATGGCCCCCGCCATTAAAAGTGTCGAGTAGCCCACCGCGGTGCCGACCTCCAGGATAGCCGCCGGCCGCTTCGCCTCCACCAGAGAGATCAGGAATGAGGCGGTCTCCTCGCGGATGACCGGCACCCGTTCCTTCCGGGCCTTTGACGCAAGCTCCGAAAGGAGCGTTCCCCGGCTTCTCTCCAGCGAATTGATGTAGTCCGTGACTCTGTCGTTCCCTATCATTCCTTCTCTTCCTCTTCTCCGGTATTTTCGTTCATCATCTGAAGAATCTCCTTGGAGGTCATAGAGGTGTTCACGGTGTACGTCCCGGGGTTCACTTCGTAGTCGAAAAAGATGGCCTGTATGACAAATGAATATTCATTCGCAATCAGCCCGTACGACTTAAGGAGCTTCGCTGCATCCGTGATGGAGGTTCCCTCCTCCACGGTGATACTCCTGTCTCTTCCCGGCGCAGCTTCCACAGACGTGGCGTAAAAAATTTCATGGCCGAATTCATAGCCCTTTGTCACGCCTTCGTAAAGAAGCAGCACGACCAGTGCGCAGACAATCAGCCTTCCGGATATCCCGATGATGGCTCCCGTTATTCTGTTGATCTCTTTTGTAGCACGGCTCATACTGTCATCCCTTTCAACACGAAAGTCCTGATTCTTTGATGCTTATCCTATACTTCCATAATAATCGGCAGAATCATCGGATTCCGCTTCATCCGTTTCCATAAGAAATCGCTTAAGCTGTCGCGGATAATATTCTTGATCTTGCCCCAGTCGTTGACATGGCGGTCGAGGCAGTCCATCACGGCGTCATTCACGACCGCTCTTGCGTCCTCCATCAGATCCTCGGATTCTCTCACATAGACGAAGCCTCTGGACACGATGTCCGGGCCGGCCAGCAGCTGATTGCTGTATTTCTCCAGCGTCAGCACGACGATGATGATACCGTTCTGAGCCAGGTTCTGTCTGTCACGCAGCACGATATTGCCGACGTCGCCGACACCCAGTCCGTCTACCAGGATTCCGCCTGCTGAAACGTGATCCACGATGCCCCAGGACTCCTGTCCCAGTTCCACCACGTCTCCAGAGGACATGATAACGATGTTGTCCTTCGGAATACCCATAGCCTGTACCAGATTCTTCTGAGCCATTAAATGGCGGTACTCTCCATGAACCGGAATCGCGTATTTCGGACGCACCAGAGCGTAGATCAGCTTGATCTCTTCCTGACATGCATGGCCGGATACGTGGGTATCCTGATTGATTACTTCGGCGCCCTTCATGGCCAGTTCGTTGATAACCTTGGACACGGCCTTCTCATTGCCGGGAATCGGAGTGGAGCTGAGCACTATCACATCGGTCGGTTTAATCGATACCTTTTTGTGGGTGCTTCCCGCCATACGGGAAAGGGCCGCCATGGATTCTCCCTGGCTTCCTGTGGTGATGAGCACGGTCTGCTCGTCCGGATAATTCTTCAGCTGGTCGATATCAATTAAGGTTCCCTCCGGGATGTCGATATAGCCCAGCTCGCTGGCCGTTCCGATGACGTTCACCATGCTTCGTCCCTCTACCACGACCTTGCGTCCGTATTTGGCCGCTGAGTTGATCACCTGCTGCACACGGTCCACATTGGAGGCAAAAGAGGCAACGATAATACGGTTAAATTTATGATCTGCAAAGATATTGTCAAATGTCTTTCCCACCGTCTTTTCCGATGGGGTAAATCCCGGGCGGATGGCGTTGGTGCTGTCGCACATCAGAGCCAGAACGCCCTTCTTGCCCAGCTCCGCGAAACGCTCTAAATCGGCCGGTTCACCGAAGACCGGCGTGTAGTCGATCTTAAAGTCGCCGGTGTGCAGGATCACGCCCGCCGGTGAATAGATGGCCAGTGCGGAAGCGTCTGCGATACTGTGGTTTGTCTTTATAAATTCAATACGGAAGCATCCAAGGTTGATGGACTGTCCGTGCTTGATTACTTTCCTCTTCGTATTCTTTAATAAATTGTGCTCTTTTAACTTATTCTCGATCAGTGCAATGGTCAGCTTCGTACCGTAGACCGGCACGTTGACCTCTTTCAAAATGTATGGCAGGGCCCCGATATGGTCCTCATGGCCGTGGGTGATCACAAATCCCTTCACCTTGTCGATGTTCTGTTTTAAATACGTTACGTCCGGAATGACTAAGTCGATGCCCAGCATGTCGTCGCTGGGGAAAGCAAGTCCGCAGTCCACTACGATGATGCTGTCCTCGTATTCAAACGCGGTAATATTCATACCAATCTGTTCCATTCCACCTAGGGGAATGATCTTAATTTTTGCATTACTGTCCTGTTTCTTCAATCTGTTACCTCCATTTTTCTATCTATTTTCCGTCCTGTTTTTCTTTTTCCATGATTTTCTGACAATCCCTGCAGTACCCGTAGAGCTTTACCTCATGATCCGTCACCTTAAATCCCATGGTATCGGAAATGGTCTGCTCCAGTGTATCAAGGAGGTCTCCTTCAAATGAAAATACTCTGCCGCAGCGGCTGCATATTGCGTGATGATGGTGATGTCTGGACTCACTTTCAAGGCCCCCTAATTCATAGCGGGCAAAACCGTCGTCAAAGCTCACCTTATCGATTACCGACAGATCCACCAGTACCTGCACGGTCCTGTATATCGTGGCCAGTCCGATCTCCGGGCATTTCTTTTTCGCGAGGTCATAGATGTCCTCCGCCGTTAAATGTTCACCCGGGCGCTCCGCCATGATTTCCAGTACCAGCATGCGCTGATTTGTCACTTTGAGTCCCTTTTTACGAAGCATGTCTTTAAAAACTTCCTGTTCCATATACGAGTCCCTCAAAATCCGTTATTTCCTAACATGAAATCTTCATCACTTTTCAATATCCACGTCCGCGTCTTCCAGCAGTTCGGAAAATATTTTAAATAAATAATCTATCTCGTTATCATCCTCTACGAACTCGTAAAGAGCATCCGCATCGTCGCTCTCCGATAAGTCCTTCAGAATGTAACATTCTCCTTCTTCGTCATCCGCCGCATCTGTCACCAGCAGATAACTCATTCCATTAATTCTGGTCTCTTCCAGAACGTAAAAATCCACGGCTCCGCCGTCATCTGTCACCAATGTGATCTTCTTTTCTTCGTTGCTCATCGTTCGTCATTCTCCTCTGGTCGTGCCGCCTGGCAGACTGTCCAAATAGCCCTGCAGAATCAATCCGGCCGCCACTTTGTCGATGACCGCCTTCCGGTTTTCCCGTCTGACTCCACTCTCCTGTAAGATCCGTTCCGACTGAACGGTTGTAAGCCTCTCATCCCAGAGTACCACCGGCAGTCCGGTCCTGCGCTCCAGCATGGCTTTAAAACTTTCTGTTTTCTCTGCACGGTCTCCCAGAGTATTGTTCATATTCTTAGGATAACCCAAAACAATGGTTTCAATCTCATATTCCCGAATCAATTCTTCAATTCGGGCGCAAGTCTTTCTTAATTTGTTCTCGTCTTCTCTCGTAATCGTCTCCACCGCCTGGGCAGTAATGCCAAGGGAATCGGATACGGCGACGCCAACAGTCTTGGAACCGTAGTCAAGGCCCATTATTCTCATATTTATTTTCTCCATATTCGTCAAATCTCCCGCCGCTAACGGCAGGATTCCTGACACTCGCGGCCGCCGGACAGACATACGGGCATGTCCGCCTGACTCATTGCCTGCGGAAATAAAAGCTCCAGTTCAGCCATTCTATCGGTTATCTGAGGAACTGCAGCAAAATTCAAATACCCCGCCGCGGACAACGGGGCATCACATTTGCGCCCCGCAGGTGGCGGGGTATTGGCTCCCGCAGCAGTTACCGGATAAACATGCCCGCATGTCTCTCTGACTGCTGCCGCTGGAAATAAAACTGGTATTTTTTCAACACGAAAAAACAACTGCCAGAGTCCGTTTATTCCTTCATCTGACAGTCAAATTACAGATTCTCTTTACCACGTAAAATTACTTAAGCATCGTATCGATATAGACCCTCATAAGCTCCTCCAGGATCTCATCCCGTTCTACCTTCATGATGAGACTTCTGGCGTTCTTATGACTGGTTATATAAGTAGGATCTCCAGACATGATATAACCCACGATCTGGTTGACCGGATTATACCCTTTCTCTGAAAGGGCAATATAGACCTGCTCCAGAACCTGGCTTACATTCAGCTTGTTTTCCTGTACTGAACCAAAAAATTGTGTATTATGAATATCGCCCATTACGCTCACGTCCTTTAACTGTTCTTCTCTATTCTAAACCATATTTGCTGTTTCGGCAAGAAAAAAAATAAAAATTCCTGATTTTCCTGAATTTTCTAGGGATAAGTTACGCCGAAATTCCGCAGGGGGTGGAGGCTGAATGGATCTTCTTAGTTTTTTAGGAGAAATACTTCGTCGTTTAGCAAGGTCTCAAGTATGCCGGAAATCATTCTTCCTTTCAGGTCTTCTCTAAACGGTACCGCGGCCTTAATGTACTCTTTTGTATGGCCGATCATGTAACGCTTTCCTTCCCACTCGAACTCTTCTTCCATCAGTACCTCGGTGGTTTTTCCGAGATGCTGCTTTCGGTATTCCAGGGACATTTCTTTTTCCAGCGAAAGGAGGACTCCGCTTCGTTCGGTCTTTACCGGCTCAGGGATCTGGGAGGGCATGACGGCCGCGCGGGTGCCTTCGCGTTTGGAATATTTGAAGACGTGCATTTCGTAAAAATGAACCGCCTTTAAGAACGCCTCTGTTGTCTGGAACTCTTCTTCTGTCTCCCCCGGGAAGCCTACGATGACATCGGTGGTGATCGCCGGACAGTCAAACGCCGCCCGCAGGATCTCACAGCGGCTTAAATAGTCTTCCGTCGTGTAGTGGCGGTTCATCCGCGCAAGCGTTGCATCACATCCGCTCTGAAGGGACAGATGGAAATGAGGACAGATTTTGGGAAGGGACGCCAGCGCTTCCGCGAACTCTTTTGTGATGATCCGCGGTTCTAAAGAGCCCAGACGGATTCTTAAGAGTCCCTCTGCCTCATGGAGACACACGATTAAGTCGAGAAGCGTCTTCTTCTCTCCTTCTTCAAAATCCACGCCGTAGGAACTCAAATGAATCCCTGTCAGCACGATTTCCTTATATCCTGCTTCCACCAGCCGTTCGACCTCGGCGCGCACGTCCTCCAGCTTTCTGGAACGCACCCGGCCTCTCGTATAAGGAATGATGCAGTAGCTGCAGAACTGGTTGCATCCGTCTGTGACCTTTATGAACGCCCTGGTGTGGTCGGCGATCCGTTTGATGGTCAGGGCCTCGTAATCCTTTGCCGCCCCGATATCGATTACCGTCTCTTCCACGGTGTGGTCTTCGTTTGCAAAGTAGTCATCCAGGATTCTCACAAGCTCAGTCTTCTTGTTGTTTCCTATGACCAGGTCCACCGCTTCGTCCAGTTTGAGCGCCTCTCCTGCCGACTGCACGTAGCAGCCTGCCGCCACTACCACGGCCTGCGGGTTCATCTTCTTTGCCCGGTGAAGCATCTGCCTCGATTTGCGGTCGGCTATATTGGTTACTGAACAGGTGTTGATAATGTACACATCCGCGCCTTCGGCAAATGGAACAATCTCATATCCCGCCTCTTCCAGAAGCTGCTGCATAGCCTCCGTTTCGTATGAATTCACCTTGCATCCAAGGTTATGCAGGGCTGCCTTTCTCATTTTATTTTCTCCTATCTAAATAAACAGTATGTGAAGTTTATTTTCATGTAAAATTACCATTGACTTTTAACCCATATGCCAGTAGTATTGAACTTGAACAAGCGGGGATTCCCTGATCAAAAAAAGAACAATCTCAAGGAGGTTTTTTCACATGAAAACAGTGCGTATATCTTTAAACTCCATCGACAAAGTAAAATCTTTTGTAAATGACTTAACCAAGTTCGATACCGATTTTGATCTGGTATCTGGAAGATACGTTATTGATGCCAAGTCCATTATGGGCATCTTCAGTTTAGACTTATCCAAGCCGATCGATTTAAACATTCATTCTGAGAGCAGCGTGGATGAGATCGTAAACATCTTAAAGCCATACATCGTTGATTAATCGGACAAGTAAGCGCTTCAACCGTGTCTCACGGTTGAAGCTTTTTATGTTATAGGAAGGTGCTCCTATTACATAAAAAGCCCCCGGGCAGGACAGCGTACCCCGCTTTATCGGGTATGCGCACTCCGCGCTAAGGAAGTTTGGCTGCTGAAGCAACCGCGCTCCGGCGCGAGAGTCCGGCGAGCCGGACTCTTTGTTCTTTCACGGGAAAGTTCGTCCGATGCATCAGCACCATACCTTTTCTACTGTATTGATGGCAGTCTCCACCATTTCGTCGATTTTTTCTTTCAGCTTTTCTTCCGAACGCTCAATCATCTTCAAATTCGGCTTTGTAACCGGATGCTTTGCCACAAAGATGGTACAGCAGTCTTCAAAGGGCAGAACCGATGTCTCGTACGTTCCGATCTTCTCAGCTACATCCACGATTTCCTGTTTGTCAAATCCGATAACCGGACGGAATACCGGCATCGTACAGGATGCGTCAGTGGCGGCTAAGGACTGCATTGTCTGGGAAGCCACCTGACCGATGCTCTCCCCTGTGATCAGAGCCTGTGCTCCGGCATCCACGGCCAGTCTTTCGGCGATCCGCATCATGTAACGTCTCATGATAATGGTCAGCTCCTCATGAGGGCACTGATCATAGATATAGAGCTGGATATCCGTAAAATTCACGATATGAAGATGGACTGGTCCCGAATACCTCGATACCAGCTTCGCTAAATCGACCACCTTCTGCTTTGCGCGCTCACTCGTATAAGGCGGCGCATGGAAATAAACGGCGTCAATCTTCACACCGCGCTTTGAGATCATGTAACCGGCCACCGGGCTGTCGATACCGCCGCTTAAGAGCAGCATGGCCTTTCCATTGGTTCCCACTGGCATACCGCCCGGTCCCGGAATGACGATGGAGTAAATGTTGATCCGGTTTCTCACCTCCACATGGAGCATGACCTCGGGATGATGAACATCCACCTTCGTCTCGGGAAACGCATCCAGAATCACTTCCCCTAAATCCCTGTTGATCTGGTCGGAATTTACCGGATACTTTTTATTGCCGCGTCTGGCATTTACCTTGAAGGTAAAATTCTTATCCTCATAAACCTCATCCACATAGGCGAGCACCTGTTTCTTTAAGTCCTCATATCCATTGTCGTCCACCTGAACCATGGGACAGATGGCGGCGATGCCGAAAATACGCTTAAGCGTCTCAACCGCCTCATCAAAATCGTACTCGGATTCCGCTGTGGCGTAGATTCTTCCCGACTCCTTCACCACCATAAAATCTCCATCGATATCCTTTAACGCGTGCCGGATCTGTGTCACCAGTGCGTCCTCAAACATAAAACGGTTTTTTCCCTTCACGCCGATCTCGGCGTACTTTATCAAAAATGATTTATACTGCATATTGATCCTTTCTTTTCTCTGCCGGGCATTCCGTTCTGAAAGCCCAGTTCAGCATTGCGGCCTTCTGCCAGGTCAGCCGTTCTGATTGTTCATAGCTGTCAGCCTCTCTGATACCTCCGGAGCACCGGAAGCAGCTCCTTAAGCGCTGCGATACAGATATCCACCTCGTCCTTCGTATTAAATACACCGAAGCTGAACCGCAGTGTGGAATCCAGCAGCTCCTGTTTTACCCCGATTCCCTTTAAGGTTCCGCTGACCGCCGGGTGGTTGGAGGAGCACGCGGATCCGGACGAAACATAGATTCCCTTGTCCTCGAGCGCGTGAAGCAGCACCTCGCTCCTCACACCGGAAAAGCTGGCGCTCACGATCTGAGGCGCGGACAACTCTCCCGGAAGGCTGTTGACCGTGGTTCCCTCGACCTCATCCAGCCGTTTTATCATGTAATCCTTTAACTCATAGAGCTGTTTCATCTTCTCGCCATGGTTCTGATACATCTCCCTGGCCGCCTCACCGAGTCCGGCGATCCCCGGTACGTTTTCCGTGCCGGAGCGCATGCCCCGCTGCTGGCCGCCGCCGTAGATGAGCGGCTTTATCTTAACCCGGCTGTCCACATACAGAAAACCGATTCCCTTCGGAGCATGAATCTTATGGCCGCTGACCGAGAGTAAATCGATACCCTGCCGTTTCGGCCGGATGACAAACTTTCCGTACGCCTGAATGGCATCTACGTGGAACAGAATCGCCGGATTCTTCTTTTTGATCCGCTTTGCGATCTCTTCCACCGGCTCCACCGCGCCGATCTCATTGTTCACATACATGATGGATACAAGAATCGTATCCTCGCGGATGGCGTTTTCCAAATCCTCCAGGCTGATATGGCCGTCATGATCCACCGGCAGATATGTCACCTGAAAGCCCTGTTCCTCCAAATACGCCAGCGGATTGTAGACTGAGGCGTGTTCGATGGAGGTGCTGATGATATGATTACCGGCCCGTTTATTGGCTATGGCTGTCCGGGTCAGCGCCATATTGTTGGACTCTGAGCCGCCGGAGGTGAATATAATCTCCTTGGGAGATACTTTCAGTGTCCCGGCGATGATCTCCGCGGCCTCTTTGATATACTGTTCCGCGCGCATGCCCTTTCCATGCTTCGCGGACGGATTTCCATAATCCTCCGTCATCACCTTCAGCACAAGATCGGCCACCGACGGAAGCACCTTCGTCGTTGCCGAATTATCAAAATAAACTTCCATTTAAATTCTCCTCGTCAATTCTCCATCTGGAACATTAAGACGGACAGCACTGCCAGCCCGGCCGTCTCCGTACGCAGAATCCGTTTTCCCAGTGTCACCGGCTTCACTCCGGCCTCCGAGGCCATCGCGATCTCGTCATCCTCGAATCCGCCCTCCGGGCCGATGAAGATTCCGCAGCTCATGCCCGACCTGATTCCTGTAAAATATGCCTTTGTGTCCGCCATCCCTTCCGCATGCTCAAACGGAATGATGTTCTTATCGAATCCACCCGCGTACTGGAGCGCTTCTCGAAATGACATCACACCGGTCACCTCCGGAATAATCAGGCGTTTCGACTGCTTCGCCGCGCTCTCCGAGACGGCGTTCCATCTGCGCACCTTTGCGTCTTCCTTCTTCGCGTCCAGCTTCACGACGGTGCGCCTCGTCTCTACCGGAATCACCTGATAGACGCCCAGTTCAACTGCCTTCTGGATGATAAGCTCCATCTTGTCGCTCTTCGGAAGCCCCTGAAATAAGTAAAATTTCACGGGCAGCTCCGTACCGCCCTCCGTAACCGAGACGATCGCCGCGGTCACGCTGTCCGCCGCGATCGTCTCAAGTTTACATAAATAATCCCTGTCCACACCGTTGCTGATCAGGACTTCTTCTCCCGGCTTCATGCGCAGCACATTTTTTATATGGTTCACGTCAGGCCCTGTGACTGTCACAGTCTCCGGCCCAATCTGATCCTGATTTACGAAAAAATGATACATACTCTTCCCTATTTCTTCCTGGCCGTAACCGACAGCCACTCACCCTGATACGTTACCTCGATCACTTCAAAGGCGTCGTTGGCCGCAAATGCCGCCCTCACTGCCTCTTCCTTCATATTAATGATGCCGGAGGTGATGAAGATTCCGCCCTTTTTCAAATGTACCGGAACTTCCCTCTGAAGCAGAATGATGACATCCGCCAGAATATTTGCCACTACCACGTCATACTTTTCGTATCCCGCCGCGTCCTGAACATCTTTATCGTCGATAATATTGCCCTGAAGGACTGCAAATTTCTCTGAATCAATTCCATTGGCCTCCAGGTTCTCACCGACCGCCGTAATGGCGTTCTCGTCGAGATCCGTACCGAACACCGCCTTCGCACCAAGCTTTAAGGCAGTGATTCCCAGAATTCCGCTTCCCGTTCCCACATCGAGAAGAACCGTCTCCGGCGTCACGTATTTGCGGAGCTGGCGGATACAGAGCTGAGTCGTCTCATGCTGGCCCGTGCCGAACGCTGTTCCCGGATCGATCTGAATGAGAAGCTTGTCCTTGTGTTCCTCCGGAATCTCCTCCCAGGTAGGCTTGATCAGGATATCATCCACGGTAAACGGCTTGAAATACTGTTTCCAGTTGTTGATCCAGTCCTTATCCTCTGTTTCACTCTCGGTGATGGTCCGCTCTCCCAGATCCGTAAACATGGAAAGGTCATCAAGTCCCTCATCCACACTCTTCAGGATGCCGGCGATGTCATGGCTGTCGTCGAGATAGAAGCTGACAAACGCCACACCCTCGTCCGGCGGCAGCTCCGGAAGAATATCGATAAACATCCCCTTCGTCTCCTCCGCCGTAAGCGGAATATTGTCCTCGATCTCGATTCCCTCGATTCCGATCTCATCAAACATGCTGCTGACTAAATCCACGGCCTGCGTCGTGGTCTTCAGCGTAAATTTCTTCCATTTCATAGCAATCCCTTACCCTTTCACAATTTTCACAAAAAGACACAACAGTACCACCAGAACAACCGGGCGCACGACCTTCTGGCCGCTCTTTACCACCATACCGGAGCCAATATAATGGCCCGCGATACAGAACACGCCCGCTGTAATTCCCAGCGGAAGCAGTACTTTTCCATTTATTAAAAATGTCACCAGCGCCGCAATATTGGAGGACAGGTTGATCACCTTTGTCGTTCCCGATGCGGTCCTCAAGTCCATCTTCGCCGCCCCTGTTAAAACTAACAGAAGGAAGGTACCCGTTCCCGGGCCGTAGAAGCCGTCATATGTACCGATCACCAGCGCGGCAGCCATGCTGATCAGCATCATCTGCTTCTCCGTAAGACTTCCCGTATTCTTATTATCGCCCATATCCTTATTTTTCAAAACATAGAAAGCCACAACCGGCAGGGCGAACAGCATCATTCCCTTTAAAAACTTCTCACTGGCAAGCAGAGATAAGTTCGAACCGATAATGGAACCGACGATCGCACAGGCCGCCGCAAATAAGGACAGCTTCCATTTGATGTAGCCGCTCTTCGCAAACCTCGCCGTGGAGATGACCGTTCCCATGGTCGATCCCATCTTATTCGTTCCCAGCGCCAAATGAGGCGGAACCCCTGCTGCCAAATAGGCGGGAAGTGAGATCAGACCGCCGCCTCCGGCAATGGAATCTACGAAACCGGCTAAGAATACCAGCGGACATACAATCAGATACTGGTGCATTATATTCGTTTCCTCTCTTTCATCTGTGACTGATTCCAGTCATTCAGATAATCCGACATGATCCGCCGCCTGCGAAAACCTCCCATTGGACATGCAGACATGTCCGTCTGGCTCGCTGCTCACGGAAATAAACCACATGATATCATAGCATAGTTTTGATATCGCTGCAACAGCAACTGTGTTTACCGGGGCCTTCTTCTTTCAAAAATGGCGGATTTACGCCATTTTTCGACCTGTACGGCTGTCTGTTCCATCATAACGCATGGAAGCGAAAAAGAAAAATAAATTTTTTTTATTTTTTTTTGAAATAGATGCAATAAAACACGATCCTCATGCATTAATCTATTGAACGGATGAAAATCACTTCTGTTCCATACCGATCACAAGGGGCAAAAAATATCAAGAAAAACGAAATTCCTTGATGCATTACACCACATCACACTCGCCCTGAGTCATGAGGGACCGGACACAGAACGCATTTTCACATATTACAATCTAACGGCAATTAGAGTTTGTAATCGAAACGAAAAAGGCTGAACCCGCGGCAAGCAGGTTCAGCCTTTTTCTGTCTCATTTAATATGCCTCATCTGTTATTTCCTATCTGTTATTTCTTATCTGTCATCCATGTTTCCAGGCTGTTCAGAATACGGGGGCTCCCGCCCTTCCGTCCCGGCTACTGTGCCATGATTCCGTCGGTACCCACATGGTAGCCATCTGGCGTCGTCGTATTCACAAGAAGACGTCCCAGCGTACCGTCGGACATCGTGTTAAAATAGTAGGCCTTTCCGCCGACGATCTGCCATCCGATTCTCATGGAACCCAGCGTGCCGTCGTCAGTCGGATTTAAGTAAAATTTATTGCCGTTTCCATCGGTGTACCATCCGGTCATCATGTGCCCGCCATTGTCAAACATATACCATCTGCCGTCGATGTGCTTCCATCCGTTGGACGGCCAGCTCCCATCACTGTTCTGAAACCACCAGCCGCCCGGGCTGTAGCGCCATCCCCTCTTATACGTATAAGCGCCCGGTCCGCCATCGTCATCATCGCTGTCGTCGTCATCGTACCAGCAGTCATAGGAGACGCTGCCCTCGATCGGTCCGACCTGCTTCGATCCGGAACCGTTAAATCCCGGAAAATCCCGTACCTCCTGCGTATCATCCGCAAATGCCGCCATGGAAAACCACAGGATCGCGCAGAATGCCAGCACCGCTGTCCATGCAAATCTTCTTATTTTTTTCATTTTTCTTCCTCCAAGCTATTTTCTGGTTCCTCTCTCTGTTTTTCCAGTCCTTCCACAATGCGGCAGCTGATCATGCACGCCTCTCTTCCTCCCGGCCACAATACAGCCTGGGCGCGGGTATGCACGTAGCATTTCCTATTCCGGTTCCAGACGAGGCTCGACGCACTGGTCCTGACGGAATCCAGCATCAGCATGGGACAGCCCTCGCACATCCGGTCCGCCCCGAAGAATACACGGTAACAGACACCGCCGCAGACGACCGCCGGATCTTGTTCCTGCACCTTTCTGCTGGTGTAGAGAAACTGACACGTCTCCATGTCCAGAATATAAAACCAGTCTCTCTGCTCCTCCAATGCGGCGGAAAATCCGTTCATTGCCCTGTCAAGCCGCTCCTGCGCCCTTCCCTTCATTAAAAAGATACCGAGAATCCTGGAAATGGTCTGAAGCAGCCGGATCTGATTGCCGGTCCAGTAACGGTTTTTCATGCATTCGTCGAAACCAATGAATCCCCTCGGCTTCCCCTGGTCCATGATCCGGCACTGCAGCACGGACTTAATCCCCTGATTTTCCAGGATCATGCGCTGATGCGTCAGAAGCGTACTGACATCCCGGCAGAAAAAGATTCCTTCCTCATTAAAGTTATCGTAGTAATGATCGAGCTCCTCCATATTTATGCTCTGCAGATTCTCCTTTTCGGGCTGGACCCCCTCCTTGCACCACTCGAACGTGTTGGAGGACCTGATTCCATCTTCGTCATCCTCGAAAATGTAGACACGGCACACATCCACCTGTCTTCCGACAATCTCCAGCAGCTGATTGATGGATTTTTCCATGCTGTGGGAGCGGCTCAGGATATCCAGCACATAGCCTGTCAGGTTCTGGTCTGCAAGTTTCTGATCCATAACCGCCGCTCCGGCCACGTCCGTCTGTCCCTCCGGTGTCATGACATCCTCCAGCGATTCCGCATAGAGGGCATATCTGTTTTTCCCCTGCCGTTTGGCCTGATAGAGCGCCGCATCGGCGTTTTTGTAGATGCTTGCGAAGTTATCACCGTTCTCGGGAGCGATGGAGATACCGATCGAACAGGATATGATATCTTTTTGCTGCCTTAAAATCGACCGGAAATTTTTGAGAATCCCGTCCGCTTTCTCCTCCACCTCACCCAAAGTTCTCACATGGTACAAAAGGACCGCGAACTCATCTCCGCCGACTCTCGCCAGAACCGCATTTTCCGGAAACAGCCTGCGAAGCATGTCCGCAATGTCTCTTAACATCGCGTCACCGCTTAAATGGCCGTAAATATCATTGACCTTCTTAAAATTATCCACGTCAAGAATCATCAGCGCACAGCGGTCCGACGGCAGCGCCTTCACCACATACCGCTGGATCAGCGTCTGAACCGCGCCCCGGTTGTAGAGGCCGGTCAGCGAGTCCTGTTCCGCCAGCTCCAGCAGCCGCTCCTTTTCCCGCTTCTCCTTGTCGATGTCCGCAATCAGTCCGATGGCCCGTGCCGGCCGCTTGTCCTGGTCCGTCTGAAGCGTGTAGCGCACCCTGCACCAGATAAAGCGCCCATCCTTTGTGGCTATCCGGATCTCATTTTCCCCGTAGGGGGATCCTAAGAGGACTTCTTTCTGCATCTGCACAAAGATCTTTTTATCATCGTTATGTAAATTGCCCCGTCTCAATACCTCTTCCGATATGTGATCACGGATCGCCTGATATCCGAATTTTTTGATCCAGTTCGGCGAGCAGGTCAGTGTATCGCTCTTAATATCCCACTCGAAAATAATGTCTGTCGCCTGATTTAAGATAATCTGGCACCGTTCCAGACTCATCTTCAGCTCCTCATCCGCCTTTCTGCGCTCTGTAATGTCGATCAGAATGCAGTAAAAGACGGGCTGGCCGTCCCGCATGACCAGCTGTCCATTATCCTGAATGACAAGATAACTTCCGTCCTTGCAGATCACACGGTATTCGATCTCCTTGGTGTTTCCGTTCTTCATCTGACGGATCACGTCCAGACGCGTGCTCTGCAAATCTTCCGGCACGATCATCCGGCTGAACTTATTCTCAAGGACCGTCTCCATCTCATCTCTTGTATAGCCGAACATCTTTAAAAAACCGTCGCTGTAAAATATAAGCTCCAGATCCTCATCGTCCCTGCAGCAGATAACGCCGCCGGGGATATTCTGAATCAGCGCGTCCAAGTTAGAGTTTTTCTCCTCCAGTTCCTTTGACTGCAAACCGACCAGACTCCGCAGCACCCGCACATCTTCCTGTGTCATGCGCTGCAGATCGGATTCCCACGCACGGTTCGGAAGAGAGTGATGAAGTCTCATCATATACCCGACGCCGTCCTCAAACCGGCAGATGCCCGTTGCGCGCACCACACGCTCGCCGTCCTCCAGAACTTCCCGCTTTCCTCTGACGTAACAGCTTCCTGAAAAGGAATAAATATGTCCGGCGAGAAGTGATACCGCATAATCCGCACTCAGGATCTGATAATCGTACTTCTTTCCGTTCTGATCCGCCTCAAAAGCGTTTAAGATGTTCTCACGTCCATTTACTCTATTGTATCTTCCTGCACCAGTCCATTCAATATCGTCAGAAATCATCTGACCGACCTGTTCCATATCCTGCTCTTCCAGACAGACCTGGTGAAACCGCCTGACAAACTCTAAAACCTGCCGCTCTTCTTCTGTCATCCCTTACCCTTTCCGGATTTCCCCAAAGCCGAAACTGATATGTTTCTTTTACTGATTTCTATTTTACTGGTTTTTACTGTTTTTTACAAGATACAACCAATTATATTTTGTGTATTGTATAAAATTGTAAGGATTCATAAATTTTTACAAGAATTTTCAGTAAATGAAAAGGCCGCCATCAGGGATTACTGCCTGATGACGGCCTTATCAATAACTGCTATTTAAAAATTCCTTTTTTCTTATGCTTCTCGCCCTCGGAGCTGTCGCCGCCCATCGCCTCATCAAACCGGCGCAGCGCCTCCTTCTGAGCCTCATTCATACGCTCCGGCACCTGTACAACCAGTGTGACATAATGGTCGCCGCGGACTGCCTTGTTTCTCAGAGACGGAACGCCCTTGCCCTTTAAGCGGACCTTGGTGTCTGTCTGGGTTCCGGCCTTCACCTCGTATTCCACGTCTCCATCCACCGTCTTGATACGGATCGGACCGCCCAGCGCCGCCCTGGTAAAGGAAATCGGCACGGTGGAGAATATGCTGGTATCCTGACGTTTGAAGATCGGATGGCCGGATACTACGGCCTCGACCAGTAAGTCGCCCCGCTCTCCGCCATTGGTTCCAGGTTCACCGGCTCCGGCCAGACGCACGCTCTGTCCGTTATCGATGCCCGCAGGAATTGTGACCTTAAACTTCTTACGCTTTGTAATATATCCGGTTCCATAACAATCCGGACATTTTTCTTTTATGATACGGCCTGTTCCGCCGCAGTCCGGACAAGTCTGGACATTCTGTACCTGACCGAAGAAGGACTGCTGGGTATACATGATCTTACCTTTTCCGTTACACTTCGAACAGGTAACGGGTGAGGTTCCCGCTTTCGCCCCGCTTCCGTGACACGACGCACATTCCTCTTTATAATTAAGCTCAATCTCTTTTTCGCATCCGAAAATCGCATCTTCAAATGTGATCCGGACACTGGTCCTGACATTGGCGCCCCTCGATGGTCCATTATAACGGGCACCGCTTCTGGATCGTCCGCCGCCAAAAATATCGCCGAAGATATCGCCAAAGATATCTCCCATATCTGCGCCGGAAAAATCGAAACCGCCGAATCCGCCCGGTCCGCCGTTTCCGTCAAACGCAGCGGAACCAAACTGGTCGTACTGGCGTCTCTTATCTGGATCACTGAGCACGCTGTACGCCTCGGAAGCTTCTTTAAACTTCTCCGCTGCGGCAGCGTCGCCGGGGTTCGTATCAGGATGGTATTTTTTTGCTAATGCCCTGTAGGCCTTCTTAATCGCCGCATCGTCTGCGTCTTTGGGAATGCCGAGGACTTCATAATAATCTCTCTTTTCTGCCATCTTAGGTCTACCTTTCACTCATCGCTTTACCTGGTTCCGGCCCTTCATGCCTGCCGGACAACCAGATATGAAAACTGCGGAAAAAGTGCTGTATCACTACAACACTTTTTCCAAAGCCCTGTCAACTGACCAGACTATCTTACACCTCTTTGTAGTCTCCGTCAACTACATCGCTGTCCTGATAGGAAGCTCCGCCGCCTGCGTTATCCGCACCAGCGCCCATATCAGGGCCGGCACCTGCAGAACCCTGGGCAGCCTCATATACTTTTGCAAACAGTGCCTGAGCGCTGTTCATCAGCTTCTCTTTGCCTGCCTTGATGTCTTCGATCTGCGCGTCTGTCATCTCTTCGATCGGAGCTCTGTTGATGGCTTCTTTTAAAGCGTTTAAATCAGCTTCTACGGCAGCCTTATCATTGGCGTCAATTTTGTCGCCTACTTCCTGTAAAGCCTTCTCTGTCTGGAATACCATGGAGTCGGCGTCATTTCTCGCATCAATACCTTCCTTGCGCTTCTTATCCTGAGCCTCGAATTCAGCCGCTTCTTTTACAGCCTTATCGATATCATCATCGGACATGTTGGAGCCGGAAGTGATGGTGATGTGCTGTTCCTTGCCTGTTCCAAGATCCTTAGCGGATACGTTTACGATACCATTGGCATCGATATCAAAGGTAACCTCGATCTGCGGAACGCCTCTTCTTGCAGGCGGAATTCCGTCTAAACGGAACTGGCCGAGTGTCTTGTTGTCTCTCGCGAACTGTCTCTCGCCCTGTACAACGTGGATATCAACCGCTGTCTGGTTGTCAGCCGCTGTGGAGAAGATCTGGCTCTTCTTTGTCGGGATTGTGGTGTTTCTCTCAATCAGTCTTGTCGCTACGCCGCCCATGGTCTCGATGGATAAGGACAGTGGAGTAACGTCCAGAAGAAGGATATCGCCTGCGCCGGCATCGCCTGCCAGCTTACCGCCCTGAATGCTGGCGCCGATCGCCACACACTCGTCAGGATTTAAGGTCTTGGACGGTTCTTTTCCTGTCAGCTGTTTTACTTTTTCCTGTGCTGCCAGCATACGGGTGGAACCGCCTACCAGCAGAACTTTTCCAAGCTCGGAAGCTGTGATTCCGGCATCTCTTAATGCGTTCTGTACCGGAACAGCCGTGCGCTCGATCAGATCGAGTGTCAGCTCGTCAAATTTCGCTCTCGTTAAGTTCATATCGAGATGCTTCGGGCCTTCTGCCGTAGCAGTGATGAACGGTAAGTTGATGTTGGTGGTTGTGGAGGAGGATAATTCCTTCTTAGCCTTCTCTGCAGCTTCTTTTAATCTCTGCATAGCCATCTTGTCACCGGATAAGTCTACGCCCTCTGTCTTCTTGAATTCGTCTACCATCCACTGGGTGATGCGGTTGTCGAAATCATCGCCGCCCAGACGGGTATCGCCGTTTGTAGAAAGTACTTCGATTACGCCGTCGCCGATTTCGATGATGGAAACATCGAATGTACCGCCGCCTAAATCGTATACCATGATCTTCTGCTCTTTTTCATTGTCAAGGCCGTATGCCAGCGCTGCTGCCGTCGGCTCGTTGATAATACGCTTTACATCAAGGCCGGCAATCTTGCCTGCGTCCTTGGTTGCCTGACGCTGTGCGTCGTTGAAGTATGCAGGAACCGTGATAACGGCCTCTGTTACCTTCTCGCCCAGATAAGCCTCTGCGTCTGCTTTTAACTTCTGCAGAATCATCGCGGAGATTTCCTGCGGTGTGTAATTCTTTCCGTCGATCGCTACCTTGTAGTCTGTACCCATATGTCTCTTAATGGAAGAGATGGTTCTGTCCGCATTGGTAACCGCCTGACGCTTTGCAGGCTCACCTACCAGTCTCTCACCGTTTTTTGTAAATGCTACGATAGATGGTGTTGTTCTTACACCCTCACTGTTCGGAATAACAACCGGTTTTCCACCTTCCATAACAGCCACACAGCTGTTAGTAGTACCTAAGTCAATACCAATAATCTTGCCCATAGTTTTTTCCTCCTATAATTGTCTTTACTCTCAATTTTATCATTTAATGTTCAGCTCATCTAAGCTCGAAAGAACCTCGCTAAGATTCGTGAACGACGTTCGCACTAAACTCGAATAGACCTCGTTAAATGCTCACAGTCAATTGGCTACCTGAACCATGGAGTGTCTCACCACGGTATCCCGGTAGGTATAACCCTTCTGAAGTTCCATGGCGATCGTATTCTCGCCAAGGGATTCGTCATCAATATGCATCACTGCGTTGTGGAAATTCGGGTCAAATGGCTGACCCACCGCTTCGATCGGTTTTACACCTGCATCCTCCAGCGTCTTCATAAGCTGTTTATATATTTTTTCCATTCCTTCTGCAAACGGAGCGCCCTTATCCTCCTCCGGAACGGCTGCAAGGCCTCTCTCGAAATTGTCGACAACCGGAAGTATCTTTTCAATGATGTCTCTGGCGCCGATTTCAAACATGGCAGATTTTTCTTTTTCTGTTCTCTTTCTGTAGTTATCGAACTCGGCCATATTCCGCTGCAGACGGTCGGTCAGTTCCTCTATCTTGGCGTCTTTCGGATCTTTCTTCTCTTTCTTCTTTCCAAAAAATCCTTTTTTCTCCGGTTCTGCCTGCTTTTCTTCTGCCGGCTCTTCTTCTCCGGTTTTTTCCTCAGCGGCGTCCTCAGCACACGCTTCTGTCTCCGCGGCCTCTTTTTCGCCTTTTTCTATTTCCTTTTCAACGGAACCGGCGTCTTCAGCCTTCATGGCCTCTTCTACCAGTTCCTCTTCTATTCTCGTCTCTTCGCTGCTCACTGTTCTTCCCTTCACCTTTCATCTTTTTTCAGGATCGAATCCAGCTGCGTCATGAGATTCCGCAGCGTATTCAAAACCTTTTCATAGTCCATACGCTTTGGACCGATGATACCGATCGTTCCCCTCAAGCCCTCGCCCAGCTCGTAATTCGCTGTGACGATACTGCAGTCCCTCATCGTCTGCACCGGCGCTTCCTCGCCGATATAGACCTGAATTCCCGAACTGCTTTCTGAACTGTTCACATCATCGACCAGCTCCTGAAGGAGTTCTTTCTGTTCCAGCGTACCGATCAGACGGCTCGCCATCTCTCCGTCGCTTAACTCCGGATACTTGAAAATGTTCGTGGCGCCGCTGGTGTAAATCTGCAAATCATCGTCGTCCGCCCGGATTGCTTCCGCAACCTCGTTGAGAACCCGGTCGACCACCTCGCTGTGTATGCCGGCCTGCTCCTTTAATCTGCTGATCACGTCCAGATTGATTTCCTCTATGGTCAGCCCGTTTAAGGCATTATTAAGAAGAATGTTAAGATTTAAAAGCCCTTCATCGCTTAGCTGCTGGCTGATGGGGATCATGGTGTTCTTAATCATATTTCCCTCTACAACGATGACCACCAGAAGCTTTCCATCATCAACCTTGGACAGCTGGATGAATTTCAGCTTGTTTCTATGATACTGGGGAGCGCTGATCAAAGCCGCGTAATTCGTGTTCTGCGCCAGGATTCTCGCCATCTGCTTCAGCAGAAGCTCGACCCGGTCCACACGCTTTAGCATCAGTTCCTTGATTTCAGTAAACTCTTCTTCTTTCTCCTGCATGATCTGATCCACATAGAAACGGTATCCCTTATCGGAGGGAATCCGCCCGGCCGACGTATGCGGCTGTACAATGTATCCCAGCTCCTCCAGATCAGACATCTCATTCCGGAT
This sequence comes from Hungatella sp. L36, assembly GCF_014288035.1. Classification (NCBI taxonomy): domain Bacteria; kingdom Bacillati; phylum Bacillota; class Clostridia; order Lachnospirales; family Lachnospiraceae; genus Hungatella; species Hungatella sp. L36. The sequence continues at coordinate 247,707 of NZ_JACOPC010000005.1, forward strand.
CGTGGCTGAACTTAAATTCAGATCGGTGTACTTGGAAATAGTTCTGGAACCAACCGGTTCGCCGGTTTCTAAGTACGTTTTAATAATGGCCTTCAAGATCGTAACCTTACGGCCGTCCAACTGGTCCTTATCGTTCAACCCGCCACACTTCCTTTCTGAGCCTTCCTGTTAGCACTCAACGTTTGGGAGTGCTAACATCTTCATTTCATAATATATTCTTTTTTCCCTCATTTGTCAATACATTCGATTGAAAATTTTTTGAGAATTTTCTGTGAACTTCTTCTTTACAAATTATAAAGCATTTTATTGAAGTAAGACAATTGTTCGCTGCCGTTCCAGGAGCCAGCCGGGACCGAACAGGATGCAGAGGGCGGCAGGGGCGGGGGCGGGGAACTGTGACAAATGTTACAAACGTATTGCCAGTATTTCCTTGACATTTAACAGTTTTGTAATATAATGAAAATTGATACACCATAACAACGCATTTTTCTATCATATTTCACGGAAAAATCATAATATTGCGAGGTAAATCATGAAAAAGAAATCAGGAAAGCTTCTTCTGATGCTGTGTGTGACGCTCCTCTGTACCCTGTTTTTATCCATGACGGCTCTGGCTGCCGAAGAAAAGGGCGCTCTCACGGCCGTGGATGGAAACCATATTACAGGGTGGCTGAAGGACAACGCGGAATCCGACGAGACGGCAGCGGTTGAACTGCATATTTACAAAGACGGAGCCGCCAAAGCGGCAAAGGTCATCACAGTACCGGAAGAAAGCTACAGCGAAGAGGCAGGAAAGTCCTATGGAGACGGCTGCCGTGCATTTGACTATAAGATCAGCTGGGAAGAAATAGGCGGAACCTCTTATAAAGTAGAAGCCTGCCTGGTAACCGGAGATGAGAAAACACTTCTTACCGGCTCCCTGGAATACAAACCGGCACCAGAAGCTTTAAAGAAAACTGAAAGCACCAGCGAGGAGATCGGCCCCGGAATTCCGAAAAAAGAGGAGAAACCGGTGGAAGAAACCTTCGGAGGATATAAAAAGGGAGAGTCCCTCGGGATCTTCAAGACCACCGGATACTGTGGATGCAGTAAATGTTCCGGCGGCAGCGGCCTCACCTATTCCGGTACCGTGCCGCAGGCAAACCACACCATATCAGCAGACATCACCGTACTTCCCCTTGGAACAAAGGTGATGATCGGTGAAACCGTTTATACGGTGGAGGACATCGGAAGCGGAGTGGACGGCCACACCGTGGATCTCTACTTCTCCAGCCACCAGGAAGCACTGGACTATGGAGTAAAAAAACAGGAAGTATTTCAGGCAATTGCGGAGTAGATCCTGAATTATAATATAAGAAGAAAAACCTTTCAATCAACACATCAGAACGAATAGAGACGCCTTATAAAACATCGGGCGTCTCTATTTTTTTATTCATATCCTTGACAAATCTGGAAAATAGTGTAAAATGTGTACTTGTACCTCATTTATTACAAAACTGTTACATATATTTATAATATATTAAAATATGTTACAGCTAGTAAAAAAGAAAGGATGTATTTATTACATGAAACGATTGAAACGAAATCAACTGTTCTTCGGAACTTTACTTATGATGACATTTTTATTAGGTACCGCCGTCCCGGCTCTCGCAGGGCAGACACCCGGAGTTCTGGATTGTGTGGAGGGCGACAGCGTCCGGGGCTGGGCCTGGAACAGCTCCGATCCCGCTTCCGCGGTAGAAGTCAAGGTCACAGTCACCAATCAGGCGACAGGACAGACAGAGGCCGAGTACACGGCTCCCGCCGATGACTACCGGGAAGACCTGGTCAGGAAAGGCACCGGAACCGGCAATTACGGATTTGAAGTGATCGTACCGTGGGAATCGTATGAAGACGGTTCCTATCTCGTTGAAGCCTACGCATCAGGAATGAAGCTCTCCAGCCCGAAGGTACACAGTGTCGGCGATATGCAGGTCATGAGCTCTGACGGAAGCGCAGGAACGCTCCGCTCCCTCGGTGTCTTTAAGACCACCGGCTACTGCCCGTGTTCCGCCTGCTCCGAGGGTTGGGGACGCCACACCAGCACAGGAGCCATCGCCTCCGCCAACCACACGATCGCGGTTGACCCGAGAGTGATTCCTTACGGAAGCAAGATTATGATCAACGGCGTGATCTATACCGCAGAGGACCGCGGCGGCGCAGTAAAAGGAAACCATGTTGATATCTTCTTTAATACACACGGAGAGACGAGGGCATATGGTACCAGAAGTGCGGAAGTGTTCCTGGTTCAGTAAGAAAAATAATCAGGGCAGACCCTGTATGGTAATAAAAAGGAACAATACAAAAACCGCTGTTAAGTTAGAATGGGAATCGTTCTAATTTAACAGCGGTTTTCTGTATCCTTTATTTCCATCAGTCAAGCAGGAACAGGCTCATCGCGTAGTTGCTCAAATCAAGCCCCCGCTCGGTCAGATGGTAGTAGCCGTTTTTATGTTCCAGCAGGCCCTCACGCTCCAGTTTGTCGATCACACCGCCATAGACGTTTCGTATACTCTGTCCAAACCGGGTGATAAAGCCTTCTACCGATACGCCCCGTGTCAGGCGAAGCCCCAGGAACATGAACTCTTCCATCTTGGACTTTACGCTCAGCTGCTCCATATCCTGTCTGAGCGCCTGACAAAACTCTGCCTCGTCGTCGAAGTGGGCCGATACGTAGCTTTGAAAATCGGACGTGTTGTGGAAACGGCATCCCTCCAAATAAGAGGAGGCCCCCAGTCCCAGTCCCAGATACCCGGTTCCGGTCCAGTATCCCACATTGTGGCGGCATTCAAAGCCGGGTCTGGCATAGTTGGATATCTCATACCGCTCATACCCCTGTTCGGCCAGACAGTTCCTGGTCATGTAATACATTTCCCGCTCGGTATCCTCATCCGGAAGATCCGGCAGCGCCATTAAGCGGCGGCGTTCCTCCGGAGACATCTCATAGCTCTCCATCTCCACATGGCCGCCGTAACGGTCGTAAAACGGCGTTCCTTCCTCTACGATCAGACTGTAGGCAGATATGTGTTCCGGCTTCAGCATAGCCGTCTTTTTCAGCGTATTCCTCCACGATTCCGGAGTCTGTCCCGGAATGGCGGAAATCAGGTCCACATTGACGTTCGTAAATCCTGCCATGCGTACCCTCTGAAAACTTTTTAAGAATTCGTCGTAGGTGTGGATTCTCCCAAGATAGCGAAGCTCCGTGTCATCCGCCGACTGAAGTCCCATGCTGACGCGGTTGATTCCAGCTTCCCGGTAGGCGACGAGACCTTCCATCTTCACCGTCCCCGGATTGACCTCGATCGTTATCTCCGCATCGGGCGCGATGTCGTAGTGTTCCTTAAGCGTCCCCATGATGGCTGTAATATCGGTCACATCCAGGACAGAAGGCGTTCCCCCACCCAGAAAAATGGTATCAACCTGATACTCCCGTACAAAGCTGCTCTGAATGCGTATCTCTTCCAGCAACTTGTCCGTATACTCCCGGCGCATCCGCATGTTACCCGGAAACGACAGGAAATCGCAATAGGCGCATTTCTTTGCACAGAAAGGAATGTGCACATAGATTTCCAATTTCTTTTTATTCATCATCTAACTTCAGTACGCTCATAAATGCCTTCTGTGGTATCTCTACGTTACCAATCTGGCGCATACGTTTTTTACCTTCCTTCTGCTTTTCAAGGAGTTTTTTCTTACGGGTTATGTCACCGCCGTAGCACTTGGCAAGTACATCCTTGCGCATGGCCTTGACGGTCTCTCTTGCAATGATCTTTCCTCCGACGGCCGCCTGGATAGGAATCTCAAACAGCTGTCTCGGGATCTCCTCCTTCAGCTTTTCGCACATCCGGCGTCCCCGGTCGTAAGCGGATTCCGCATGTACGATGAAGGACAGCGCATCCACCTCTTCCTTATTCACCAGGATATCCAGTTTCACCAGTTCAGAACGCTCGTACCCCTTTAAGTCATAATCGAAGGAGGCGTAACCTCTGGAACGTGACTTCAAAGCGTCAAAGAAGTCATAAATGATCTCATTGAGCGGAAGCTCGTACTTTAAAAGGGCACGGGTTGCTTCCATATATTCCATTCCCAGATAGACGCCGCGTCTCTCCTGGCACAGCTTCATGATCGCTCCCACAAACTCAGTGGTCACCATGATCTCCGCGCTGACAATCGGCTCTTCCATGTATTCGATTTCGGACGGATCAGGGAGGTTTGACGGATTCGTCAGCTGTATCATCTCACCGGTCTTCTTATAGACCCGGTAAATAACACTGGGCGCCGTGGTTACCAGGTCCAGGTTATACTCTCTCTCCAGACGTTCCTGGATAACCTCGAGATGCAGAAGTCCCAGAAAACCGCACCGGAAGCCGAAGCCCAGTGCCAGAGATGTCTCCGGCTCGAAGAACAGGGATGCATCATTAAGCTGAAGCTTCTCCAGCGCGTCCCTTAAATCGTTGTATCTGGCGCCATCCGCCGGGTACATACCGCAGTACACCATGGAGGTGACTTTCTTATAACCCGGAAGCGGCTTATTACAGGGATTGTCCGCGTCCGTAATCGTATCACCCACGGCGGTGTCCTTCACATTCTTGATACTGGCTGTCACGTAGCCAACCATACCCGCGCTCAGTTCGTCACAGGGGATAAACTGGCCCGCGCCGAAATAGCCGACCTCCACAACCTCTTCCACCGCTCCGGTAGCCATCATACGGATTCTGACGCCCTTCTTCACACGGCCTTCCATGATACGGCAGAATACGATGACGCCTTTGTAGGAATCGTACAGAGAGTCAAAGATCAGAGCCTGGAGCGGCGCATCCGGATTCCCCTTGGGTGCGGGAATCTTCTTCACGATGGCCTCTAAGACCTCCTCGATGTTCTCGCCTGTCTTAGCCGAGACCCTTGGAGCGTCGTGGGCTTCGATTCCGATCACATCCTCAATCTCTCCCACCACACGTTCCGGCTCCGCACTCGGTAAATCGATCTTATTCAGAACCGGAAAAACGTCCAGGTCATGATCCAGCGCCAGATAGACATTGGCCAGCGTCTGGGCCTCGATTCCCTGAGATGAATCTACCACGAGCACAGCGCCGTCACAGGCCGCCAGGCTCCGGGACACCTCATAGTTAAAATCTACATGCCCCGGCGTATCGATCATATTGAAAATGTATTCCTCTCCGTCTTCCGCCTTGTATACGGTACGGACGGTCTGGGCCTTGATGGTGATTCCGCGTTCCCGCTCCAAATCCATGTTGTCTAAAACCTGGGCCTGCATTTCCCGGCTTGTCAAAAGTCCGGTCTTCTCTATGATTCTGTCCGCAAGGGTTGACTTCCCATGATCAATATGGGCGATAATGCAAAAATTGCGTATTTTACTCTGGTCAACAGTTGCCATTTACTTTCCTCTTTTCCATTTTTCTGCAGTTGATGATACAAATACAAAATGACACGGCAATGATGTTCCTGCTTTAAAAATATACCATTTTTTTAATTTCCTTGCAACACCATATTCAGAACTTCCGCAAGCGGTTCCATGGCATTTCGTGCTTCCTGGTATGTATTTGTCTGTGCGCCGACCTCAATTAACACGGACCTTGGACGAAGATGGAGATTATACCGGAGACCCTTGATATAAATTTTCCTGGTCAGACCCGGGAAATAGGCCGCCGCATCCAGCTGCATCTGGAAACTGAATGCCAGATTATCACTCCGGTACGGATTGGGCAGATACTCGATCGGTCCCTCCGGAGTCTGGCTGACGCCATTGAAGAACATGATGGGAGCCGTCGGTTTTCCATTCACCTCATTGACCATGTGAAGGCTTTCATTGACCCCATCCCGGTGCAGATCCAGGATGACCTCGATGGAGGGATTCTCCTGAAGAATCCTTGTGACCCCGTCCAGGGCATATGTATACGCTTTATTCCGGTCCAGCTTTCCATTCTGAAGGTCGTAGACCGATTTGTCATGGATCACATGATAGCCCTTGGCCGTCAGAAGCTCCGTCAGATAATTGCCTATCCCAATCACGGTTGCTTCCTTATTATCAGGCCCGTAATCGGAGAATTCCTCCTGGGAATGGGTATGGTAAATTAAAATCTGCGGTTTGTCGTTACTTCCCTCCAGTGTAAAGTCCTTTGCCAGAAATTCATCCGCCTTCATAAGATCACGCCCCGCCGTCGTCGAGGTGTGCACACTGTAAAAATGCTTCATCATGTAGTCGTAGTCGGCCAGCTGCTCTTTCCTGTAGGTTTTGCCTATGAGAGGCAGGACGCTGGCAGCACACGTCATATTATCGTCCTTTTTCGGGAGGGCGGCGGCGTTTCCATTGATTCCTGCGTTTTCGCCGACTCCTGTGTTTTCGCCATTTCCTGTATTTCCGCTGTCTCCTGTGTTTCCGCCACTCCCTGTATTTCCGCTGTCTCCCGCGTTTCCGCCACTCCCTGTATTTCCGCTGCTTCCTGCGGCTCCATCGCCATTAGCGGCCAGCACCGTCGTACCGGCCTGCTCCATGGTACCGGCTCCGGTCTCTTCACCGCCGTCATACATCAGGTACTGGTGTTCCTCATAGAATTTTCCGCTTTCCAGATACCCTGCAAATGCCGGATCTTCTTCCTTGTAGTTTATTTCACCGCCCTCTTCCCTGCCCAGATACCGGTACAGAGGTGACTGCCCAAATATGAAGCGGCAGATAAGACCGCTGATGCTTTCCTCTTCCGCTTTAACCATCTTCGTCTCATTTTCTTCTGCCCGTCCGGCAGCCGGATAATTCATACGCCAGATCCACTCGAGCCCGGCATCCGCCTGGCCATTTATTAAGGCAGTAAGCCGCTCTCTGTCGAACGCCCGTCCGGTTCCCGCCGCTCCCCTGATCAAGAGGAGGACGGCAAGTACCAGGCCGGTGATAAGCATCATATGTCTGATGAGCCAGTTAATCCTTCCGCCCTTCTCCTTCATAAACACCTTCCTGCATTTCTTTCACGGCGACCCGGAAAGAAAAAAGTCCCTCGCTTATATACTATGCAGGAAAATCACCATTTACCCCTTACTCCTCTTCCTCTCCCATAAAAGCGAGATGGATTCCCTCGGAAATGGTATAGCTCAATTCCTTTACCGTCTCATCGATATCCGGAGGAGTCACATAAAGTGGGCCGAATTCCGGCTCCAGCAGCTCCCGGATCAGATCATACTGCTCGTCAGAGCTCATACTTCCCACAAAATCCCCCATTCCTTTCGTCTCCATCCCCTTAGACAGGGCGGCAATCATGGCGGATACGGTGTCATGCACGATAGCTGCCGCTCCCACCACGGTAGGCACCCCGATTGCCATAACCGGAACCCCCAGACTTTCCCTCGTTAAGCTGTGACGGTGATTGCCAACGCCGGAACCCGGATGAATTCCCGTATCGGTCAGCTGAATGGTGGTTCCCAGCCGTTTCACGCTCCTTGCGGCCAGCGCGTCAATTGCAATAATCAGATTCGGCTTCGTCTCATGAATAATACCCTTTAAAATTTCCGCGCTCTCCATCCCGGTCTGAGCCATGACGCCTGGGACAATACCGCTGATGACCGGCATACTGCGCCCATTCCAGAACTCATCCCCATACTGCACCTTCAAATGTCTCGTGACCTGGAGATTGTTAAGCACTCTCGGCCCCAGAGAGTCCGGTGTCACAGAACTGTTGCCGAGACCGACCACCAGAACATGGAAGCCGGAGGCCCGGTAGTCTTCGCCCTCCAGAAGCTGCCCAATCTGCCGTGCCAGCTCTTCCGACACCTCTCTGTGATAATTTTCATCTTTTCTGGATAACTGGTCTGCCTCCAGTGTAATATAGGAGCCCATCGGTTTCCCCATGGCCTTTTCGCCCTTCTTATCCAGTATTTTCACTTCCGTCATCTTGATGCGGCTGTCCGCCCGATGCCACTCTCTTAAGGATACCCCACTTATTTCTCCGCCATTTCCTGGAAAGCTTTCCTTCTCCTCTACTGCAAGATCCGTCCGAACTTCGAATGTATTTTCCATATTTCTCACCTTTCTTTAACAGTTCACGACCCGTCGGCACCTGCTGTCCGGTCTGCCCCGGCCGGTTTACCCGACCTTTTCTGTGACTTTGCAGGGTATTAGCAATTCTTAACGCGCAGGATTTTTCGTTCAGGGGAAATCCCCACCTGTTTGAGTGCAGCGAGTTTGGGGATTTCCTCTGGTTTTTAGAAAAATTCTGCACGTTTAGAAGTGTTTGTGCCCGAAACCGGAACAGGAAAGGTCGGGTAAACCGGCCGGGGCAGACCGGACAGCAGGTGCCGACGGGTCGTGAACTGCGACTTTTTTTCTTTTCTCTGGTATTTTCTGCAAAAAATCAGGAATTATGTATTGACATTAGAAGCTTTATTCGTTAAAATACTAAGGTATGTTTACATTGAACTGTCCGTGTCCAGGCTTTGATGCAAAACAAAGAATAACCATATATCAATTAAAATTGGAGGTGTACAGATTTGGCTAACATTAAATCCGCGAAAAAAAGAATTTTAGTTAACGAGACTAAGGCTGCTAGAAACAAAGCGATCAGATCCAGAGTGAAAACATCGATTAAGAAGGTTGACGCTGCTATTACTGCCGGTGACAAGGCTGCTGCACAGGTATGTTTAATAAGCGCAATCGCTGAGATCGATAAGGCTGCTACTAAGGGAGTATATCATAAGAATACTGCTTCCAGAAAAGTATCCCGTATCTCTAAGGCTGTTAACGCAATGGCTTAATTCATAGAAAAACCTGATAAATAAAGGAATTCCCCGTTCGGCTTAACCCACTGGATGGGGATTTTTTTGTTTTATTATATTTTGATTTGTTGCTACTTTGTTACTATTTATAGAAAGTTTCTAATATTTGTAATAGGAAGAAACAGGATATATAATTCCATATACTTCCATGACTTTTCCATATACTCAGATATATTGTTGGAATAAGGGAATGATAATATGAAGGTCAAAGATGTTCTATTTTTAAGTGCATAAGATATTTTAATAACACGGCACGTAAGAATAGATACCAGACTGCTTGAAAAACGGTTTAAAAGATATGGCCGCTGACTCCAGCCAGCGGCATTTTTTTATTTAAGTTGGCGGATATCAACAGATGTGAATACTGTTATAAGGAAACGTGTGGCTGCGGGAAGACCATTCTATCATGAAAACGGTTGATGCAAACACAAATACAAGGAATACTTAAGGCGGCCCAAACGGACCGCCCTTTTTATAGATATCATTAGCAACCACAGTTATCCTGCCTGCAGGAGGCATTGTTACAGCCGTCTCTAAATCCGGCCTCATAAGCTTCTTTTCTTTCTCTGGCACATGGATCGAAGCAGCAATTATTGTTGTTATTGTTGTTATTGCCGCAGTTGCAATTCCAATTGTTATTACAATTATTTTCACAGGGATTGTTGCATACGCATCTGCAGCAATTATTACAGCTATTATTACAGCTATTATTTCTACAACCACACCAGTTACCACAGAGACATCTACATATATTACACATAATTTATTTCCCCTTTTTTATATATGTTAAATTATAATTTATTATATGCAGAGAGAGGACAAAGGTGACAAGTCGTGATTATTCTGTCCACTGTACCACGAGATTCCCTGTCTTAAATTATTCGTAACCAGTAATGCCCCCATATGCTGCCAGATCAGCCTTCCGGGCTGTCCACCCTCTTGCGTGGGCACCACTTCATTTGGCGTCGCAATGCCGGATCACGCGATTCGTTGGGAGCCTCGTCTCCTGGATCAGATGCCGTCCCAGATCCATGCAGTTAAGCCGGGCCTAATGGACCGAAGCAGCCAGCTTTCCATTCTTGTGCGCCTGGCATGAGCAACGGTCCAGTCCCACGGTTAAAACGGACACTCTCATAAGGAAATAGCTTATAACGCCTTATTTATCTTATAGTTCAATCTATTTTATCACAATCTTGCTCTACTTTTAAAACATTTTGTCTATTTCAAAAAAATGCATCACAAAAAGAAACTATATACGTTATTAAAGTGAGTTGTATTTTGCAGCTCATCCCCCCAGGGGCGGAGGTTATCCTTCTCCTCCTCCGCCCTTTAAAAAAGAAAAACACTTCTCACGGCACGCTTCCCGCCAGCATATGATAGAAAAAGCGCATAAGGAAGTTACCCTTGACCAATCTTACTTATCATTATCCATTCACCAATCCCCCGCTGCCATACGCCTATCAGGCACTCGAACCCTATATTGATGAAAAGACCATGAAGCTTCACCACGACCGTCATCTTCAGACTTACGTTGACAATCTTAACAAGGCGCTGGCTGATTATTCCCGGTTTCATAACTGGACGCTGGAACAGCTTATTTACAATATTGCCAGCCTTCCTGAGGAGATCCAGACAGCGGTACGAAATAACGGCGGCGGAGTTTACAACCACCTGCTCTATTTTACCGGCCTGGCTCCCGCTTCGAACCAAATGCCAACCGGTGCACTGGCCGAAGCCATCCGCAGGGAATACGGAAGTCTCGACGCCTTTTTAAAGAAGTTTAAGGAGGCCGCGTTATCCGTCTTCGGCTCCGGATACGCCTGGCTGGTAGTCGCCGCAGATGGTTCTCTCATGATTACTACTACGAAAAATCAGGATACTCCGCTCCCACTGGGCTTGTGCCCCGTCTTCAATCTCGATGTCTGGGAGCACGCCTACTATTTAAAGCACTATAATCTCAGAGCCGACTATATCGACGATTTATTCCATGTAATAAATTGGGAACAGGCAGGCCAGCGTTATATGGCATGTTTTCAGATGCAATAAAATTCAATATCTGAATTTGTATAGAAAAAGGAAGGAAGCTTACCATCAACGGTATCTTCCTTCCTTTTTTCTTCCTTTTTCATTCCGCCGTAAAGACTTCTCAACGTCTTAAAATTTTCTTGTAATCAGCAGTTCGACCGCCATCCGGTCATTCAGCCGCCCGGTCTTCACCGCTTCTTCCGCTTCCACGCACTGAGTCACACAGGAAAGGATCTGCTCCCGTGTAAATGTCTTGGCCTGGGGCATCATCTTGCCTGCCACAAACGGCGGCACCTTAATTCGGGAGGCGATTGCCCCTTTATCCATTCCCTTTGCCATCAGTTCCTTCACCTGCAGAATCTGATTAAACTGCCTGGCTATCAGAAACAGAATTCTCATCGGCGGTTCCTTGAGCGTAAGTAAATCTTCGTACAAATCCATGGCCTTTTTCGTCTGACGGTTCACAATGGCTGTCACCATATCAAAGATCTTATTGGTCACACGAACTGTACAGATCGCTTCCACATCCTCGTCCGTAATCACGTCCCGCCCCATAGTGAAGCTTACCAGTTTTTCCAGCTCCATCCGGATATTTTCCATATCATCTCCGGTCATATTTAAGAGAAGCTCCATGGTACGCCCGGTAATCTTCTTCCCCTCTCTGGCCAGAATTCCTCCTGCCCACCTGGAAAGCTGTGCAAAATCCTGTCTGGCCATCTCCGCCGCATAGCCGATTTCCTTCACCTTTTTGAACATCCGGCTGCGCTTGTCCACTTCAGATTCCACAAAAATGATGCAGGTCGTATCCGCCATCTGGGGCAAATAAGCGACCAGCTCGTCTGACGCACCCTTGAAGAATCCACTGTCCTCGACCATAATCAGACGTTTTTCCGAGAAGAAAGGCATTGTGTCTGCAAGACTGATGAGTTCGTTCAAATCCAGCCCCTTCCCCTCGAAATAGTTATAATTCATGGTATCATCGCCGGATATGGCGGTTCTCATCTGGTTTTTATAGCTGTTTTTTAAAAATGCCTCATCGCCGTACAGCAAATACACCGGTTTGAAGCTATGATTTTTAATATCCTGAGTGAGATTCTGCATGATGTCTTTCCTTTCTACCTGCCTTTCGTCACTGGTACCATTATACTAAGGGAATTCCGATGCGTCAACGAACAAAAACCGCTCTCAATCCAAAAACGCCTTCCACCTCACCCTTTTCCCATCCGTCTTCATCGTAATTGCTCCCCTTTCCGCCGTTCCATAGATTTTCACGCTTCGGTCACCCAGACGTTCCAGTACCTCCTTATGAGGATGGCCGTAGGAATTCCCTTCCGCATAGGAAATCACCGCCCATTTAACGCCCAGGGCGTCTAAAAATGTCTCTCCGGAAGAAAACCGGGAACCATGGTGAGCGGTTTTCAATATCTGAATCTCCGAAAGCACACCCGGTTTTTCCGATAAGGCAGACAAAAGCCGCAGCTCTCCCTCGCCGCTCATATCTCCGGTAAATAAAATATGGCAATTTCCATAGTCCACCTTCAATACCTCGGACTCCTCGTTCTTATCCGCAGGCAGATCAGAAATTCCCGGATAGAGACAGGTCACGCCGATCCCTTCCATATAAAAGCTATCTCCAGCTTCAATCAATGATACTTTTGTCCCCCTGGCCCTGGCCAACTCAGCAAGGCTTAGGAGCGCATCATCTTCCCTTCCCTGGCAGGGCAGAAGCAGATTGCGTATCTCGATCTCCTCACAGGACTCCAGAAGATAGCGAACACCGCTTATATGGTCCAGGTCGCCATGACTGACAAAGGCATACTCAATCACCGATACCCCACAGCTCTTCAGGCACGGCTCCAGCCGGTACTCTCCCAGCTTCTTCTCCGAGGTACTCCCCCCATCAATCAGCATGGCGCCGCGGCCGGAACGAAGCAGAATTCCATCCCCCTGTCCCACATCCAGAAACAGAATCTCCATCCCGTCAACAGGGCGCGGCATCAGAATACAGGGCAGAAATACGCAGATACAGAAAAACAGGACCGTTCTCAGCCATATTGGGCGGGATTTTTCGGCCATTCCAATTATTTCGTCTCCTTCTATTCCCCCTTTTACCTCTTCTCTCTCTTTTACCTCTTTTTTCTCTTTTACCTCTTTTTTCTCTTTTACCTCTTCTCTCTCTTTTTCCGCCTCGTCTCTCTTCCCTACCGCTCTCTTCATCCCGATCAGCACCACCAGCAGCACCATATAATAAAGAATCACAGCCGCAGCAGCCGGCCTTCCCATCACCAGCGTATGATACGGAAGGCGTTCCGTCCCATGGCAGAGCCATTCATAAAACCGCAGTATATAGTGACCGGTTCCCGCGGCCAGCGCACCCGCCTTATAGGAAATCCCGCCCATCAGAGCCGTCCCGATCCCGGAGCATATGACGCCTCCCATCAGCGGGATCACCAGCAGATTCAGGAAAATTCCGTAAACAGGGAACTGAAAGAAATCCCACAGAATTACCGGGAGCGTCACCAGCTGAATCGCAGCACTCACCGCCAGCGCGCCCAGAATCTTTCGCCCCTTCCCCAGATAATCCTGAATGACAGGAAGCACGCCTCCCACGGCAAAGACAGCGCCGAACGACAGCTGAACACCTCCCTGCGTCAAAAGCTCCGGTGTTTCCCATACCAGCATCAGAAGCGCCAGGGACAGCGCCGACAGGAGATCGTAGGTCCTTCCCAGATAAGAGGCCAGGAAACCGGTGCTCATCATGACGACGGCCCGCACCACGGAAGGTGATCCGCCGGTCATCGCGCCGTAGCAGAAGATAAAAGCAGCTCCCGCCAGTCCGGCTCCTTTATAGCCTAAACCGGCTTTTCTTAACAGCTTATATCCCCCCATTCCGATAATCGATAAATGAAGGCCGCTGATGGCCAGCAGATGGGCGATACCGTTCTTCTGATATAAATCCTTAATCTCGCTGTCCAGCGCTTTCTTATCCCCCAAAACGGCCGCAGAAAAGATACCCGCGTCTTCCGCCGCCGCAGATCTCATAATATTCTGCTTCGCCTTTTCCCTGATTTGCCGCAAAAGCTCCGGAAGCGGGGAGACATCTCCTCCCGCAATCTCCACTTCTTCCCCATACATACGGCAGTCCACTCCCTGTCCGCGGTAATAACTCCTGGAATCAAACTCTCCCGGATTCCTGGCGCGTGCAAATAACTCCAGCTTACCTCTCACAGTAACATTACTGCCAATCTTAAAGTCCCGGGCGTCCGGCATATCTTCCGTCGCATCCGTTTTCCACGATACCAGTACACAGGGAATCTGCCGGCTCATGCTGAAGGACCGGCCCTCTCCGCCCCCAGCCAGCGGCCGCACCACATTTTCCTCAAGCGTAATCTGTACCTTTCCCTCAGACTCCTCCACGGCACTCACCCGTCCATGCAGTTCCGAATAAACGCCGGCCATCTCCATACAGGCCCGTTCCCGCGCCTCCCATTTCTGCTTCATATCCCCTGCCCGCCCCATTCCGAGCAGCACAAAAAGGAGGAACACAGGCAGCCACACGGCACCTTTGCTCCTCCTTTTCAGGCATACTGCACCTGTTCCCGCCGCCAGAAGCGCCGGAATCAGAAGTCCTGATGTCAGAGAAAGCAGAACGACGGTCTCTCCAAGTACGAATCCCCCTGCTATCAGACATAATGGACGTTTTATAAATACTTTCCTCCTGTTTACTGCGGACTGTCTTCATTCTCCGCGTTGTAATCCAAGTTGCGTTCAAACAGCTGGTTTAAGGAAATGGAATCCCGGAACATCACATCCTGGGAACCATTGACCGCGATCTGTACTTTATTGACAGACGATACGGCGGCCAGAGAATTCACAATGGAATAGACTGGGATATATTCCTTAACATCCAGCGAATTATTTAAAAATGATGCGTCAAAATTCAAATAACAGACGTTTTCATTGACCGATACGTTTAACAGCTTCGTATCCTTTGGAAGTGTCGCGTTGATTCCCGGCCTGTCCGGCCCGGCGATCAGCTGTTCCACCACCAGCTTCTCCAGTGATGTGGTCACGTTATGTACGACCTCCCGCTGCTCTTTCACCAGCTTTTCTCCGGTGCTGTCTGCAAAATACAGGGTCAGCTCCGTCTTCTCAAACGCGTTGACATTGCTGATATTATCGATAAAATCGGCTCCTGTCATAGCGCCCACCGGCACGCCGGTGCTGTCCATCAAGGGCTGCTCCGCCGTATAGATGGCCACGTAGTCCACGCCCTCCGCCTGGGTCAGTGTCCGCACGAGAGCGGCCCTGCATAAGATCTCCCTCGTCGGATTCATCATGGCGTAATTGTTGTCAAAATAGAGGTAGAGTACCGTATCCTCCAGCTTATACCG
Organism: Hungatella sp. L36; assembly: GCF_014288035.1. Classification (NCBI taxonomy): domain Bacteria; kingdom Bacillati; phylum Bacillota; class Clostridia; order Lachnospirales; family Lachnospiraceae; genus Hungatella; species Hungatella sp. L36. Next base: position 262,943 of record NZ_JACOPC010000005.1, read on the forward strand.
TTCAAATCCCACTTTATCCGGGACTGCCGACTGGCGGTCTAAATCCTGCGGCACCGTCTTAAGCTGCTCCATCAGATTGGTGATCTTCCAGTCCGTCTCGGTGGCCGTCCCATCCGCCGGCATCTGCGGCATCGTATAGTCCTGCGGCTCCAGCCTCGTCATGGAGGAATTCATATAGTAAATCTGGTACACTCCCTCCGTCTGTTCCTCATTCCCGTCTCTCCTCTGGCAGCCTGCCAGAACGACAAGAAGCACCAGGAGGAGCAGACTGTATATCCATCGTTTCATAAATTACGTCCTCCTGTTTCTATGGAATATAGGTGAGCGGGATTCTCACGGTAAACGTGGTTCCCTCGCCTTCCTTGCTGGTAAGCCGGATCGCTCCCTGATGCATCAGGATAATATTCTTCGTAATGGCGAGGCCCAGGCCGGTACCCCCGGTCTCCCTGGAACGTGCCTTGTCCACGCGGTAAAATCGTTCAAATATGTGCTCCTGGAATTCCTCCGATATGCCGATTCCGGAGTCTGCCACCTTGACGTAGAAAAACTTGTGATCCGCGTCGAGAGTGACGCGCACCCATCCGCCTTCCACGTTATATTTAATAGCGTTTTCCACCAGATTGTTGAGAGCCAGGGACAGTTTTACCTCGTCCACGTCCGCCGTCACCTCGCGGATGCTCTCAAAGGTCAGCTCCACATTGCGTTTTCCTGCGATAGGACGGAGTCGCTTTAAAATCAGCTCCAGCAGGCCGTTGACATTCACCTGCGCAATGTTTAACTCCGCCCCCGCCGTCTTGTCCATGCGGACCAGAGACAGAAGGTCGTCGATAATCTTGCTCTCCCGGTCAATCTCGTCCGAGATATCCGTCATAAATTCCCGATACAGCTCCACCGGTACGTCATCCATACTCATCAGGGAATCTGCCAGAACACGGATGGAGGTGATGGGCGTCTTCAGCTCATGGGATACATTCGATACGAATTCTTCCCTCGACTGATCCACCGCCTTTAGTTTTTTCAGCGTCTTGCTGATCGATTCCGTAATCTGCCGCGTCTCCGTATACGCGTTGGAGGAGAGTTCCTCATCCAGGTTGCCTTCCTCCACCCGTTTCAGCTTCCACTGCAGCTCCTTAAACGGATTCATCAGAAGCTTGACGAGAAGCACGACGAGAATCGCCAGGATGGAAAATATCATGAGGTGCAGGAAGCTGCCCTTTTCCGACACGGAGGACAGCCGCGTCAGCAGATCCTCGGTGGACGCCGTCACGATCATAACACCGTCGATTACCTTGTCCTCGCTGTTGGAGTAAACCGGGATCGTCAGAGCCGCGTAATTCTTGTCCGAATTATACTTGCTGCTGTTCTCCCCGTTGAAGCATCGGATCACCTCCTCCGATACGTTCAGCTTGCCAAGAGACAGCGAAAATGTATCGGAAACAATCCGGAAATTCTTATTGACGATGACAATTCTGCCATTGAACATGTCCGCTTTCACGGACATCTCATTGTCTAACAGCGTATCCCTGGGTTCATTCACCAGGTAGCCGCCCCGCGTCATCTTATTGCTCAGGATCGAGCACTGGTTCTGAATATCCTGAATCCGCGCATCGATCTGGTTCTGCCTGTAGGTTCCCAGCATGATCTTATTTTGGATCAGCATGGGAGCCAGACCGATGATCAGGAAGAACAGGATCAGCACCAGCCTTAAGCTTACGGTGTGTTTCAGTTTAATCGGTTTTACCTGGAAGAACATCTTAAGCACACCTCCCGGTCTGTTCCGCTCATAGAGACAGCTTCTTCGTACAGGCGACAGCCAGCGCTCCCGGTCCGATGTGGCAGGACACGCTTAAGGATAAGTGGTCCACGTAGATATCGCCGGCCTTCGGGAACAGCTCCATCAGTTCCTTTTTAAATTCAAGAGCCGCCGTCTCATTATCCGTATGGGCTACCGCCATATGGACAGCCGCACCCTCCGGATCGGAAAAACGCTCCTCTAAATCCTTCTTAATGGCTGTAACCATCATACTCTTCGCCTGCTTCATGGTTCTCGCCTTGGCAAATGCATCCAGTTTTTCTCCCTGAATCGTCAAAACCGGCTTAATCTTCAAAAAGGTTCCCAGCAGTGCCGCTGCCGGCGTAATCCGGCCGCCCTTTTTTAAATACTCCAGGGTATCCACCGTAATATAGATGGTAGAATCGAAGGCCGTCTCTTCCAGCACCCTCTTAATCTCTTCCGCGCTCATTCCCTGATCCGCCATGGCCTTCGCCTCGAGAACGGACTGCCGCTGTGTAACAGAAATTCTCTGGTTATTGACCACCAGCACCTTTCCGCCGAAGTCGGCAGCCAGCGCGTGGGCCGTCTCGCAGGAGCTGCTTAAGCCGCTGGACATGGGAATGTGAATCACAGAGTCGTGATCCTTTAACAACTCGTTCCATAAGTCGATCAGAGACGCGGGTGACGGCTGTGACGTGGAGATATCCGCGCCCTCCGCCAGCCTCTCATAAAATGATTTCTGTGTAAGGCTGATATCCTCAAAATACGTCTCTCCAGCCATCATAAAGGGCATCGGAACCACATAGATTCCCGCCTGTCTTCCCTGCTCCTGTGTAATTCCGCTGTTACTGTCCGTAACAATCGCTACTCTCATCTGCTATTCTCCTTCATTTTCCATCTAGTGCCTTCTGGCGTAAATACGCTGGACCGCACTAATTCTGCTCCGCTTCGCCTGCGGAGGTGTACAGCTGGTAATAGATTCCCTGCTTCTTAATCAGTTCCTCGTGATTTCCTTCTTCTATAATATTACTGCCGGACAGGACAAGGATTCTGTCCGCGTTCCGGATGGTTGTCAGCCTGTGTGCAATCGTAAGGGTTGTCCTGCCCGCCGCCAGACGTTCCAGAGACTGCGATACCAGATGTTCGCTCTCGTTGTCCAGGGCAGATGTGGCCTCATCCAGAATCAGGACGGGCGGATTCTTTAAAAATACCCTCGCTATGCTGATCCGCTGCTTCTGGCCGCCTGAAAGCTTCACACCGCGCTCGCCCACATACGTGTCGTAGCCGTCCTTCAGCCCCATGATAAATTCATGGGCTCCCGCCATCTTCGCCGCCGCAAGGATTTCTTCCCTGGAGGCACCCGGATGGCCGTACTCGATGTTCTCATAAACCGTACCCGAGAATAAGTACACATCCTGCTGCACGACGCCGACGCTTCCGCGAAGGCTCTGCAGCGTTACATTCTTAATATCCTGTCCGTCCAGCAGAATCCGTCCCTCGGTAGGATCGTAAAAACGCGGGATCAGATTGCACAGCGTCGTCTTTCCGCCGCCCGACGGCCCCACCAGGGCAACCTTCTCCCCCGGCCTGATCTTTAAATCGATATTCGAAAGGACCGGATTATGATCATCCGGATATTCAAAGGACACACGGTCAAAGGTAATGCTTCCGTGTACATCCCGTAAGGGAACCGCCCCTTCCTCATCGAAAATATCCACCGACGCGTCCATCAGCTCCGTGAAACGCTCGATTCCCGTCATTCCCCTCTGAAACTGCTCCGCAAATTCGATAATTCTGCGGATTGTCGCCAGAAGCGTCGTCACATACATGGTATAGGCCACTAAATCGCCGGGATCGATAAGCCCCTTAATCATAAAGATGCCGCCCGCAACGATGACTACCACGTACATCAGTCCGTCAAACATGCGGATCGTATTCTGGAACGCCGCCATATACTTATAGGTCTGGCGCTTGATATTTAAAAATTCCTGATTGTCCCGGTTGAATTTCTCGATCTCGACACCCTCATTGGCGAAGGCGCGGACCACCTTGTTACCGAGCAAACTGTCCTCGATTCTGGCGTTCAGCTCACCGATATGGTTACGCTGTTTCTTGAATGCCCTCTTCACCTGAATGTTGAAGTAGGAGCAGGAGACCGCCATCACAGGGATAAACACAAATATTATCACCGTCAGGGGAAGATTGATTCCCGCCAGTATGACAAAGGACACAGCGGTCTTCAAAAAGGCGATAAAAAACTCTTCCGGACAATGGTGGGCGAACTCCGTCACATCGAACAAATCGCTGGTAATCCTGGACATGATCTGTCCCACCTTCGTATTGTTGAAATAATTATCCGACAGCTTCTGCAGATGTTCAAATGCATCCTGACGCATATCCGTCTCAATGGCGGCGCCCATCACATGGCCTGTGTACGCCATATAGAAGCTGGCCAGACCGTCCACAACCCGGAGGGCGAAGTAGAGCACACCGATGCCCACAATCGTCTGAACGGTCAGTGAGGCCAGATCCTTCAGTCCCTGATTGGTGATATAGCGCAGGATCAGGGGCAGTATCAGCTCGCAGACCGTAGTCAGCGAGGCGCACAGCAGATCCAATACCATGATCCGCGTGTATTTCTTATAATAGGGAACAAACCGTTTTAAGAGTGTTCCCGTTTTCATCTCTTTCTGTTCCATAAAATCCTCTATTCCGTTATTGTAATCTTCTTTACCAGATCAAGAGCCCACTCCATCTCCCCGGGCTTCCTGCAGGTTATGTTAATATTGGTTCTCTGCTCTTTGTAGAGAACCTGGGCGGACATGTTGTAAAGCATCTCTCCGTCCTTCTCTTCGGGCGCATAAAAGACCGCTTTTCCTTTTCCTTTATCCACATCAAACAGGAACTCCTCTTCCGGCGTCCCCTGTTCGAACCATGCTTTTTTAAATTTGGATGTGCCGCCTGTACCTAAGACCACCGCGTAAATGTAGAGATCATGACCGCCGTATTCCACGCCGTCGTAGTAATGATCCATGCCGTTGCGGCAGTTTTCGTCGAACATGAAAGATCCCGGCAGGCAGAATTTCATATTGCCCAGCTTCCGGTAAATGAGATGTCTCCGGCAGCCCACGAAAAGCTCTCTCGAAAGCGGCTCCGCATGGCTTACATCCACCGGTTCATGCTCTGCGAGGCGGCATATCTCCAGATATTCTTTTAATGGAAACGGCAGGCTGGAATCCATGGCCAGCGCCTTTTCCAGGCACTCAATAATCCTGTCATTGACCTTCTTATCCGTCTCGCACCTGCTGGAGGGCATAAAAAAGCAGCTCTGATTTAAAAGCACCAGTGCGCAGTTTCTGTAGTAAACGGCATCCTTTTCAATCTCATTCCAAATAAAAAAATCCCTGGCAAATGCCATACTGAGTCCTGAATTCACGACTCCGCGAATTTCCATAAACGAAAAAGGGCGGATATGTGTAATCAGCTTTCCTTCCTGCTTCTCCGGTATATAGTAGCTGGAAGGCCAGCAAAATGTATATTCCGGCCCATTCTCCCATCCGGACACCAGTTTCATCAGATCCATAAACCACTGATAGAAATACTTTCTCCGCATAGTCAGAAAATCTCTTCTCCAGTAATAGCCCGTCTTGTCATCAACTTTTAATTTTAATTTTCCTTGCCCGGCCAGCTGCTCTAAAAATGCTATGACAGCCACATGAAAGCCGGGCCCCACGATGTTGGTCTGGGACTCCCCCCGCAGAACCCGTTTATCCCAGTGGAACCATATATAGCCCTCTGGACAGAGCCTGCAAAGCAGACATCCGGATAGAGACTCGCATGTATAGCCCTGCTCTCCAGCCAGTTCCTTAATCATCGTCTCCGCGGCATCCGGCGTCCATTCACGGTAGCCGGTCAGCCGGTTCTTTGGCCTTAACGCAAACCTGATCCTAATACTCATCTGAAACCCTTCCTAATATGTCTTTCTCTATTCTATCGTATTTTGCTCAGAAAGGGAAGCATAAAACGCCCTTACTTTTTTGTATTTTCATTTCTTCATAGACGAAATTGTGATTGAGAGGTATAATTTACCTATATTACCATATGCAAAGGAGAACGTCATGCCATACTGTCCTAAATGTGACATGGAATTTATCAAAGGAGTTACCGTCTGTTCCGACTGCGGCGGTCCCCTGTTTGAATCGAAGGAGGAAGCCCTCGCCATGCAGAAGGCGGCGCTGGCAAAGGAGCCGGACGCCCTGATGCAGGAAGACATGGACAGCGAGGCCTCGGGCGAGGAATCCGGGGAGATGCCGAAGGCGGAAAAGCCGGTGCGTCCGCCCGCTGCTTACGTGAAGAAATCTCAGAAATACGAAGACCGCAAGTCCAGCGCCTCCGCATTTTTACTGGTTGGAGGAGCCATCACCGTCTTTGCCGTCTTATGCTGGGCAGGCATTTTCGACATGCCCATGGCGGGTTTTTCCAAGTACCTGATTCAGGGTACGCTGACCGTTATGGGGATCGGCTGTCTGATCATCGCCTTCCTGACATTCCGCTCCGCCAAGGGCATGGCCAGTGAGATTGAGGAAGAAGAAAAACAGACGGAGGAGCTGATCTCCTGGTTCCTCTCTGCCTACCGCAGGGAAGATATTGATGGGCGCCTCGATGCCGATTTTTCTGATTTGGGCGAGGATGAGAGGAATCTCAAGCGGTTCGAGCTGATTTCTGACCTCCTCATTACCTCGAAGGACCTTCCCGACCAGGCTTACGTGGATGCACTGTGTGAAGAGATCTATTCAAAGCTGTTTGACGAGTAATGCGCGAATAACGAAGGAACCGCCGCCTGCAGGTCTTGCCTGCCGGCGGCGGTTCTTTTATACTGATTTATTCCTTTGTCAGGCTGCCCTTCTTGGAACGTGTCTTGCTGTAGAGTACCAGCAGGATTGAACCGATGACGCCTGCAGAAATCGCATTGCTGATAGCAGCTACGACGCCCTGTGTCACGACCAGGTTTGCCGGCTCTGCATAGACTACGACATCCAGAAGCGGTGCTACGATAACCCACGCAACAAAGTTACCGATAATCTGGTAAATATTGAAAAGAACGATATCCTTCTTTCCAAATTCACCGTCTTCCACATGAAGCTTCGGATATACGAGACCGATAATGAAGCAGGAAATGCCGCTGGCAACTACCCAGCTCCACCATATAGACCCATACTGAATACCGTCAGACAGCGCATGTCCGATGAATGCAATCAGTCCGCCCGCGATCGGTCCGAACAGAGCGGCGAAAAACGCGCCGATGCCGTATGCGGTCTGAATGTCGGTTTCCGGAATTCCGGTCGGAATCTTCACGTACATAAATAACAGGGTGAATAAAGCCGCGCCAAGTCCGGTTGCAACGATGGTCTTTGTTTTGAACTCAAATAACTTTTTCATGATTACCCTCCTTTGGTTGGTAGATTACGAGTTAAGACTACTCAAATTCCCATAATTTGTCAAGTAAATTCTACTTTGTAAACTCAACCGTCCATTCTGGCCCGTATCCCAGATTATACTTGTCACAGAAGCTTCCCTGGCTGACGGCCAGAGACACCTTCATGAGCTCATTGTTATAAATCATCGGATCGCCCTTTTCAGCGAAACCGAAGCTCTGATGGAATAATACCTTCTGCTGGAAAGCCACCTCTCCGTCATGCTTTACCGTTACATTGACATAGTCACCGTAAGCAAATCCCGCGCGGTTAAAGTCTTCCAGTCTGATGTTCGTCCATAAGTTTCCAAAGTTAGGATCATTGATTTCGAATACACCGCAGGCCTTTCCCTCTGTAATCTCCGGTTCCAGAATCGGGTGCTCCACGATCTCCTCCACCGGGTACTCCGGTCCTACGCCCTCAAAATCGATGATTCCGCTGGCCAGACGAGCCGCTGTATAGCCGAATAAATCACGGCCGTGGAAGATGGCAACGCCTTCCGTGCCTTTTCCTCTCAGACGGTTTACTGTCTCGTCGATCTCACGAACCGCTTCGATGCCGATCATCTTCTTTACATGTGTCAGAGAGCCATTATCCGGCGTTACGATATAGTATCCGTCAACCGTCTTTGCCACACAGGCGCGGCGCTTCGTTCCTACTCCAGGATCCACGACAGACACGTAAACGGTTCCTTCCGGCCAGAACTGAAGGCTCTGATATAAGCGGTAGCTGGCGCTCCAGGTGTCATACTGCGGAAGCTCATGGGTACCGTCCATAATCTCCAGCTCACGGTCCACACACTTCACCACGCCGTACATGGAGCTGACTGCGCCTTCTTTGTAAGTAAAATCTGTCTGAAATACTAAAATTGGTTTCATAGCTTTTCTCCTTTATGATTGTTTAAATGAATGGGTTATAGAATCTGGAACCTCCATTGACAAAAAATGTCATAGCCAGAGATCCCAGGAAAATCGCCAATGCTGCCGCCATCGCGCACCAGTCCACAGTCTTTAATGGCTTTGCCACGTACCATGTCCGATTTTTCTTCTTTCCGAAGCCGCGTAAATCCATGGCATTGCTGATCAGCTCAATCCTGTCCAGCGTGGAAAAGATCAGGGGCACACAGATATTCATCACGTTTTTTACCCTCGTTCCCAGCTTTTCCTTCCTGGATAAATCCAGTCCTCTGCTCTGCTGTGCCAGCGCGATATCCTGGTAATTCCGGATAGTATCCGGAAAATACCGGAGTGTCAGAGAAAGCGCGTAGGCCGCCTTGTAATTACAGCCCACGCGGTTGATGGAGGCCGCAAACTCACTTGGGTTGGTCGTCAGTAAGAAAATCATTCCCAGAGGTACCACGGAGGCGTATTTGGCCACCTTCGTCACCTGATAGAGCAGCTGCTCTTCCGTCACCGTGTAGCGGCTGTTGAACCGAAACAGCTCGTGGGTCGTTCCGTAAATTTCCGTTCCGTACTGCGGACTGAAGATATAGGTCAGCACAAAGTTGATGGCTAGAAATACGACAACATAAATTGCCATCAGCTTGATCTGTTTAAACTGCAGGCCCGACATGGCGAAGAAGATGACGGACAGCACCATGACAAACAGGATGTAGCGGATATCGTAGGAAAACATGACCGCGAAGGTCAAACCGATGAAGCATACCAGCTTCGTAAGCCCCGATAAATTAAAGATTAAATTATCCCGGTCTATGTAGTCGAACAATTTGCTTTTCATGCGTGACGAAGCCCCCTTTCGTAATCGATGAAGTTCTGGACGAAGCCCTCCGGATTCTCCACCCCGCATGCCACGGCCAGCTCATAGAGGGAGGTGATCTTTAGGTTCGCCTGCTCCGTTATCGTCTCATTGGTCAGTATCTCCGCCGAGGTTGCATCCCCGATCTTCTGCCCGTCGGAGATTACAATGGCGTGAGGCGTATACTCCAGCATCAGATGCATGTCATGGGTAATCATGATAATGGTGACCCCCTCGCTGTTCAGGCTCTTTAAAAATTCCATGATCTCCGTATAGTGGTGGAAATCCTGGCCCGCCGTGGGCTCATCCAGAATCAGGATCTTCGGATCCAGAACCAGCGCGGAGGCAATGGTAACGCGCTTCTTCTGGCCAAAGCTCAGCGCGGAGATGGGCCACTTCTTAAATGGAGCCAGGCCGCAGATCTTCAGCGCTTTTTCCACACGTTTTTCCGTCTCCGCCTCATCAATCCCCCGAATTCTAAGTCCAAGCGCCACTTCATCGTAAATCATGGGCTTACAGATCATCTGATTAGGATTCTGCATCACGAAACCAATCATCCGGGAACGCTCCTTGATCGTCTTCCCCTTCAAATCTTCGCCCTCGTACAGAAGACGTCCCTCGTCTTCCGTGACAAATCCGCAGATTACCTTGGCCAGGGTGCTCTTGCCGGCGCCGTTGGTGCCCACGATGCTGACCATCTCCCCTTCCCTGATGTGGAAATTGATGTCCTTCAGAATTCTTCGTTTCTTCGTATACTGGAAGCTTAAATGTTCCGCTGCCAGAATATCGGGCCTGTTATTCACTTCCCGGTCCGGCACACGGCTCAGCGCCCATTTCTGCACCGCCTCCTTTACCATGTCGATCCGCAGCGTCTCCATACGGCCGGGGCGCATCTCCGGCGTTACCCTGACTCCCGCGTACTTCAGTGCGGTGGCATAGAGGGGCTCCCGGATTCCCATTTTCGGAAGGATGTCCGCCGCGATCAGCTCGTCCGGCGACATGTCTGCTGCAATCCGGCCATCATTTACCACCACGATCCGGTCCACATCGCGGTAAAGCACATCCTCCAGACGGTGCTCGATAATCACAACCGTCTTTCCCAGTTCCTTCCACACGTGATCGATCAGATCGATGGCCGTCTTTCCCGTGGCCGGGTCTAAATTGGCCAGCGGCTCGTCAAAGAGCAGGATATCCACATCATCAACCATGACGCCTGCGAAGGATACTCTCTGCTTCTGTCCCCCAGACAGCTCGAAAGGAGAAGATTTTAAAAGATTTCCCATGTCCACCATGTCCGCCACCTTCTGGACGGCTTCCTTCATCTTGCCCTGGTCCACACAGTCGTTTTCCAGTGCAAACGCGATGTCCTCGCCCACCGTCAGTCCGATGAACTGGCCATCCGCGTCCTGAAGCACGGTGCCCACCATTTTCGACAGCTCGAAGATATTCATCTCCCTCGTCTCTCTGCCGTTGATTTTAAGGCTTCCTTCAATCTCCCCCTTATAGGCAAAAGGGATCAGACCGTTTAAACAGTTTCCCAGGGTGCTCTTACCGCTTCCGCTGGGGCCGACGATGAGAACCTTTTCCCCTTCATAGATCGTTAAATTGATATCATGAAGGGTCGGTTCCGCCTGGCTGAAATAGTGAAACTGGAATGAATTGAACTGAATAATTGGTTTCTTATTCGTATCCATATATGCCTCCTAGTTATGAGCATTTGGCGGTTACGCCTGCAGCTGACAGTCAACCTGATATTTGTCAGGAATGAAATAATATTTAATCCGGGCGGCGGGTGTATAATCCGGCCCGTATAAAATCTGTTCCATATGAAGAAGCACAGTTCCCTCCGGTATATCCATATAGGAGATCACCTGTTCATCGGCGGCCACCACCTGAATTGTCATGTGGGCTTTCACCGCCTTCTGATAAATCAAACTGTCCATAAAATGAAGAAGCTGTTCCTCGTCGGGTTCCTTTTCATCTATGCCGCTCCCCATGATCATCTCCATGGGAATCTGCAGAAAGGACTGGCCGATGGGACCTTCTTCGCCCCAGTATACGTTATTGCTCGCCAGGACTTCGTCGCCGTCCTTAAGCTTTAGCTTCTGTTTTGCAATATTCGTCGGAAGTCCGATATTGTAATCCATAGTCACCCGGCTCACCGGTTCCTTGGCACACTCTCTCAAAAAATTATACAGGTTCTTCTTTTCATTTCTGCGGCAGTCGTAGGATACGAAGGTTCCCTTTCCCTGCCGTTTATAGATAAATCCGTCCTGTGTCAGAATGGTCAGCGCCTGCCTCAGCGTGTTCCGGCTCACCTTATAGGCCGCCGCCAGCACATTTTCACTGGGAAGAAGGCTGTCCTTCTCATAGACGCCATCCATTAAATCCTGAAACAGCCGGTTATAAACCGGTATGTAGGATGGCAGCCGGCTCTTTCCCTCTTCCGGCTTCTTAGGGGTCAGCGTTCCCCAGATTCCGGCCTTCTGAAAGCCGATCTGCACGAACAGATTATGTTCTTCCCCTCTGTCGCAGAAGAGACACGGTTTCTTCCCCTCCGCCAGAATATCGCGGCTTATCCGGCTGACCAGCAGGGCCTCTAAGTTCTTTCCCCGTTCCTTTTCCTTCACAGCTGCGCCGCCTAACATGACGGTAAACGGGCTCTTCGCTGCGCTGTTCACATGGGCGATAATTTCTCCGTTCCGCTCCAGATAGAGGTGGGTCCCGTCTCCGCTCTTTAACCGGTCCGCGATCATCTCTTTTGAAGCATAAAGCGCGCGTATCTCCGGAATCGTCATGAGAAATGCATGAATCTTATCCTCGTCTCCCGGCACGCCCTTTTTCATGGTCACGCCCTCCGGCAGTCCGGCCTCGCCGATGAGGTGCGCACTGTCCTCCAGGAGATAGAGGTTCTTCTCCGCCAGCTCATATCCGGGAAGCCATCTGCCGACCGCTTTCGTCAGCTCCGCCTTTCCCATGATCACATCCGGCTTCCATTCTTCGGTGAGTGTTCTTAAAAACTCCCCGTCGATGTTCCCTGCCTCCCCTGCCACAATTAAGTTCCCGTAAAACTTCAGATAAACATGAGTAATCCGGTCTTCTTCCAGCCCCGCGTATACGGTCTGAAACTCCTGATCGAATCCGTAATTGCCGATATCTGCCAGCAGAAATGTGTGATAGACCGCATCATTCTGCAAAAAATCCAGCAGCCGGCTCTCATCTTCCCCGGTACATCTCTTAACCATAGGCACCTCCCATCCAACTTGTTCAACAAGTTAAGTTTAGTACAGAGATCCCCTTCTGTCAACACATTTCTACAAAGTTTACAGGTAAAATCATTTACTTTTTGTTCAGTCTTTCGGATATGCTTTCGGATAACAGTTCAGCCTCTGCTGCGAGCTGCCGCTGTCTGGCCCGGCGTTTTCGCTTCCCGGACCTTTTCTGTGACTTTGCAGGGCATTAGCAGTTCTTAACGCGCAGAATTTTTCGTTCAGGGGAAATCCCCACCTGTCTGAGCGCAGCGAGTTTGGGGATTTTCACTGGTTTTTAGAAAAATCCTGCACGTTTAGAAATGCTTATGCCCGAAACCGGAACAGAAAAGGTCCGGAAAGCGAAAACGCCGGGCCAGACAGCGGCAGCTCGCAGCAGAGACTGAACTGTTACACTTCCGGATATTTTTCGAGGCATGCGCATTGACAATTGGGAGGCCATTGACTAGACTATTATACAGAGTATAGTAAGAGGTATTTTTACCGCTTTTAAAGTATGGAGAGGAGAAACTTATGTCACAAAATCAGGTATCACAGAACCATACATCACAAAACCTTCCCCGTAAGGAAACCATGAAGGCCGTCGTCTACGAAGGCAATGGAATCCTGCGTTTAGAGGAACGGCCAATCCCACATATCATGACCCCCAGGGATGCCGTCGTGAGAGTTACGCTCACCACCATCTGCTCCAGCGATATCCATATCCTGCACGGCGCAGTTCCCAGGGCTGTTCCGGGCACCATACTGGGCCATGAATTTGTGGGGATCGTGGAAGAGACTGGAAGTGAGGTGACACGGGTAAAACCCGGCGACAGGGTTGCCGTCAATGTGGAGACCTTCTGCGGGGAGTGCTTTTACTGCCAGCGCGGCTATGTCAATAACTGTACTGATGAGCATGGCGGCTGGGCTCTCGGCTGCCGGATCGACGGAGGTCAGTCGGAGTACGTCCGCATTCCATTTGCGGACAACGGCCTCACGCCGATTCCCGATTCTGTGACCGATGAAGCCGCCCTTTTTACGGGGGACATCCTATCCACCGGCTACTGGGGCGCGGGGCTTGCGGAGATCGGGGAGGGCGGCACGGCGGCCGTCATCGGAGCCGGCCCTACCGGCTTATGCACCATGATGTGTGCCCGCCTCTATCATCCGGGGAAGCTGATCGCCATCGATACCTCCCAGGAACGCCTGGAGCTTGCCAAACGCCGCGGTCTTGCCGATTACACCCTAAACCCGCGCAATGAAAATGTCCTGGAAAGAGTGCTGGAACTCACATCCGGCCGGGGCGCCGACTCTGTTCTCGAGGTGGCCGGAGGGAAGGACACCTTCCAGATGGCCTGGCAGATCGCCCGTCCCAACGCGGTTGTCTGCGTCGCCGCACTCTATGAGGAACCGCAGGTACTTCCTCTGCCTTCTATGTATGGGAAAAATCTGATTTTCAAGACAGGAGGCGTCGATGCCAATTCCTGCAGTGAAATTTTGAAGCTGATTGAGGAAGGAAAGCTGGATACCGGCTGCCTCATCACACACCGGACGGATTTAGCCCATATCCTGGAGGCTTACGAGATATTTGAAAAGCAGGCCGATCATGTCATAAAATACGCGATTACCATCTGACCGGACGATCATAAGACAAAAAAGCAAGAGCAAAGACTCCGGCCCGCCGGACTATCGCGCCGGAGCGCGGTCGCTTCAGCGGCCATACTTCCTTAGCGCGATAAAGACGGCTGTCCCGCCCGCTCCTTCTTCCGGAGCGGCGGGACAGCCGTCTTCTATGTCTATTCACTTTTTCATCCTTTATCTATTAAATCAGATAAAGTGTTTAGTCTTCGTATATAATCTTAGGCGCCTTACGCATCGTAATCTGCCACTTATTCCCTGTTCCAATGTTATAGGCCTTTGCAAAGCTGCCCTGATTGATGGCTACCGCCATGCAGTCCAGGCTGTTCACATAGATGAGCGGTTCGCCTACATAAACGTCGGCAAAGCTCTTTGCATAAACCAGAATATTCTTGTACAGGGTTCTCGTCTCATTCTCAATACTGATTTCCACACGCTGTCCGTGTTTTACACCAATCTTCAAAAACAGGTCTCTGGAGATATTGGTCCACAGGCTTCCGAATCTGACGTCGAGCACATCGATGGTACCGCTCACACGCTCTCCGTTATAAGCCGCTTCCACAACAGGAAGCTCGATGACGCTTTCCGCTTCCACGGAAGGGCCTACTCCCTCGAAGGTGATGACACCGGCAGCCAGCCTCGCCCCAGTATAAGCGTAAATATCACGGCCATGGAACGTATAGCTCTCTCCCGATCCCGGCAGGCGGTTCACATTCTCATCGATGATACGCGCTTCCGTGATTCCGCACATCCGCTTCACATGGGTCAGTGTTCCATTGTCAGGTGTCACTATGTACTGTCCCGTGGTGGTCTTCGCCACAATGCTTCGTCTCGTCGATCCCACTCCCGGATCCACAACGCTGACAAATACCGACCCCTCCGGCCAATAGTTCACCGTCTGTATCAGCCGGTAGGATGCTTCCCAGATATCATACTGGGGAATATCGTGTGTCAAGTCCGTAATCCGAAGTTCCGGGTCTACCCCATAGGATACTCCATACATTGCGCAGACAGCCCCGTCCGCAGTGCCAAAATCTGTTTGAATAATAAGTGGTTTTCTCATATTCATCTTTCCTTTAGTGCTAAGGGAGTTGTTTAGAAACCCTTGCACATTTAGTATAGATTTCTTTGCTGCGCTTGTCAAGCGTGCTTCTTCAACTGCTTTTTCGCATACTTCTTCACCCGGCACTCACAATGGCCGCATTTCAGGGAAGCTCCCGTCTTCTTTTTCACTTTTTTAAAGGAATCCGCGCCGTCCGCGATCGCCTCCTTGATATCCTTTTTCGTGATCTTCAGGCACGGACAGAGATATTCATTCTTTCCCATTACAGCACCAGGGACGGAGCGGTGTATACGCGGGCCGCCATCTCAGAATCCAGCATGTATAACCCCTTCGGATCATGGCCAAAGAGCTCGAAACGCTTCACCAGATTATCTGCATTCTTCTCTTCCTCGCCCTGCTCCTTCACAAACCAGTCGAGAAACTGCATGGTACGGAAATCCTTTACGGAGTATGCCGCATCATAGATCGCATGGATAAGTCCGGTCACATAGACCTCATGCTCCAGCCCTGCCTTCAGCGGTCCGACGTAGTCCTCAAACTTTTTATCGGGCTTGTCAATGGCCTCAAGAGTCACTTTGCCGCTGTTATTCTGCAGATACTGAATAAACAGCATGGCATGGTCTCTCTCCTCCTGTGCCTGCACCTGATACCAGTTTGCAAATCCATTCAGCTCCGCCTCGCGGTAGTAATTGGCAAAATCGAGATACAGATACGCCGAGTAAAATTCCTTATTCACCTGCACATTAATAAGTTCTGCAACTTTTTGATCCAACATGGTAATTCCCCTTTCTTTTATTTTCTTCCCATATTATATCATCCGCCAGCCAGACGAACAACCACCATTCGTTCCCACGGAGGCAGGAAAAAGGCCGTCACTCTGTCCCCTCTTCCCCGCCGGTGATCGCTGCGGTTCCTAAGGTTCAAATATGCGGCCTTTTTTCGACTTTTCATAACTATTTTTTTATGTCTGAGATTATAACATGACTTTTCTTTTATATTTTTGTCGTTTTTACAGGATATTTCCCGTATCTTACTTCACTAATAATGACTTTCCAGTCATCTCTTTCGGCTGTTCCATGCCCATTAATTCAATTAATGTCGGAGCGATATCTGCCAGGCAGCCGCCTTCGCGCAGCTTATAGGACGGATCTGCGTTCACAAGAATGAACGGAACCGGATTTGTGGTATGAGCGGTGAACGGTGTTCCTGTCTCGTAATCTACCAGCTGCTCTGCATTTCCGTGGTCGGCGCAGATGAACAGTACGCCGTCCATCTCCTTGACTGCGTCTACGGCTCTTCCCACACAGGCGTCTACTGTCTCGATCGCCTTGATCGCAGCATCCTCAATTCCCGTATGGCCAACCATATCCGGGTTCGCGAAGTTGATGATGACAACGTCGTATTTTCCGGATTTGATCGCTTCCACCAGCTTGTCACAAACAGCCGGGGCACTCATCTCAGGCTGAAGGTCATAGGTAGCCACCTTCGGAGACGGAACCAGAATTCTGTCCTCGCCCTTATTCGGCTCCTCAACACCGCCGTTAAAGAAGAATGTCACATGAGCATACTTCTCTGTCTCGGCGATTCTGGCCTGGGTCATGTCGTGGTCTGCAAGGAACTGGCCAAAGGTATTCGCAATGGCTTCCTTCTTAAATGCAACCAGCTTATTTGCAATGGTGTCATCATAATCGGTAAAGCATACATACGTTAAGTTCAGGCGTCTGTCTCTGGCAAATCCCTTGAAATCGTCATCACAGAACGCTCTCGTGATCTCTCTTGCACGGTCAGGACGGAAATTGAAGAAAATAACGGAATCGTTATCTTTTACGGTAGCAACCGGTTTTCCATCCTCGACTACGACAAACGGCTCCACAAACTCATCATTCACTTCCGCGTCATAAGAAGCCTGAATTCCTGCCGTAGCGCTGGCAGCAGTACCGCCTTCTCCCCTGGTCAGAGCGTTGTAAGCGCGCTCCACACGATCCCAGCGGTTGTCACGGTCCATCGCATAATAACGGCCCATCACAGAGGCTACTTTGCCCACTCCGATTTCCTTCATCTTCGCTTCCAGCGCTTCCACGTAGCCCTTGCCGGAAGCCGGCGGTGTGTCACGGCCGTCTAAGAAGCAGTGTACGTAAACCTTGTCGAGGCCATTTCTCCTGGCAAGTTCCAGGAGTCCGTAGATATGGGTATTGTGGCTGTGCACGCCTCCGTCGGAGACAAGTCCCCATAAATGAAGGGCAGAATCATTCTTCTTACAGTTCTCTACAGCCTGTAAAAATTCAGGAACATCGAAAAAATCTCCGTCCTGGATCGATTTTGTAATTCTGGTCAGTTCCTGATAAACGATACGGCCGGCACCCATGTTTAAGTGACCAACCTCGGAATTTCCCATCTGGCCATCCGGAAGTCCTACGGCAAGGCCGCTGGCGTTGCCCTTTACAAACGGGCACTGGCTCATCAGCTGGTCCATAATCGGTGTTCTGCCTTCGCAGACTGCGTTATGGTCACAGTTATCATTCAGTCCATATCCATCAAGTATCATAAGTACAACAGGTTTCTTGCTCATAACTTAATCTCCTTATCTTGTTTTTTCTATATAATGGTAATTATCTTCTCACAACTCTATATTCTACATGATTTGCGGATATCTTGCAACTGCTGAATGACAAATTTTTATCATAAACCCAGGCTTTAGGCTGTGAACGATAATGGTTTAAGGCCGCTCTTCCATGGCTTTCATGGGATAGCAGTGGTGCAGCAGCACCTGGTCCGCTCCCTCGCCCAGTCTCTGGTAAAATGCATCCGCAATTCTCTTCGCAACCATATCGGCATCCGCCTCTGATAAGTCTGTCACCATAATGAGAAACTGACAGCTGCTGTATTTCGTATAGACATCCCCGCAGCGGATCGAATACTGAATCAGTTCCCTTAAAATCTCCATCTGCCCGTTTCTGCTCTCGAGACAGGGCAGTTCTCCCTTCCGGTCCGTCAGGGTCAGCAGGATGATATAGGCGCTCTCATTCGTGCGCTTCAGCCTCCGCGCCACAAACCGGTATATCACTTTAAATATCTCGTATTCCTGGCAGTACGCTCCCGGAAGCAGCTCCTGCTCACACAGTTCCTTCCGAATCCGCTCCATGTCGATCTCAATACTCCTCTGCATCAGTCCCGGCTCTTTTGTATCCATAACTCCTCCTCCTTTACCCATTCTGCGCACCCTGACATCGGTATATTCATTACTATTATTCACTTTTTCTCATCACTTGTCAACCGTATGCGCATAACCAGGCTTTTCAGCGGAATAAAAAGTTACTGCACACACTGCGACCGGCAGTACGCTTCGCGAAATACCGGCCGTGTACAGAATAATAAAAAGGCAGAGAAGCCGCGTTTGCGACTGTCTCCACCTTTTTTCATTACAGGACACTTCATAATCCTGTATTATTCATTACTTATTTGTTATAGCAAACGATCTTTCCGAAGTCTGGCTTCAGGGAAGCTCCGCCTACTAAGCCGCCGTCGATGTCCGGCTGTGCGAACAGTTCCGGTGCGCTTCCAGCGGATACAGAACCGCCGTACTGGATACGGATCGCTTCTGCTGTGGCTTCGTCATAGATCTCAGCGATGCATGCACGGATCGCTCCGCATACTTCCTGAGCCTGCTCAGTCGTAGCGACCTTGCCGGTACCGATTGCCCAGATCGGCTCATAAGCGATAACAGCTTCTGCAGCCTTGTCTGCCGGTACGTTTAAGAAGGCGATCTTGATCTGCTGACGGATCCAGTCGATGGTGATTCCCTGCTCTCTCTGAGTTAAGGACTCTCCGCAGCATACGATCGGTGTAATGCCGTATTCGAATGCCTTTAAGACCTTTTTATTTACTGTCTCGTCACTCTCAGCGAAGTACTCTCTTCTCTCAGAATGGCCGATTACTACGTATTTAACGCCAGCATCTACTAACATGGCAGGGGAAATCTCGCCGGTGTAGGCGCCCTTGTCCTCATAGTACATATTCTCGGCACCAACGCAGATGTTGGTTCCCTTTGCTGCTTCCATAACCGGAATGATATCAATGGCCGGTACACAGAATACTACATCTACATCCTCATTAACAACCAGCGGCTTTAAGGTATTAACCAGCTCTACAGCCTCTGTTGGTGTCATGTTCATCTTCCAGTTACCAGCAATAATTTTTTTCCTTGCCATTTTATCTTATTCTCCTCTTACTTACTTATTTATTATCTGCAGCAGCTACGCCTGGCAGCTCTTTGCCTTCCAGGAACTCTAAGGATGCACCGCCGCCTGTGGAGATATGAGTCATCTTGTCAGCGAAGCCAAGTCTCTTCACAGCATTTACGGAATCTCCGCCGCCGATTACGGTTGTTGCGTCCTGTAAATCAGCAACGGCGCGGCATACTTCCAGAGTACCTTCCGCAAAGTTGGAGAATTCAAATACGCCCATCGGTCCGTTCCAAACAACAGTCTTAGCACCTTCCAGAGCAGCCTTGTAAAGAGCGATGGTCTTCGGTCCGATATCGAATCCTGACCAGCCGGCATCGATAACATCAACGACCTTGCGTTCTGTATCGTTGGAGAATTCCTTACCTTCTACATGGTCAACCGGAAGTAATAACTTCACGCCTTTTTCTTCGGCCTTCTTGATCATCTCCAGAGCGTAATCCAGCTTGTCTTCCTCACATAAGGAATTGCCGATCTCCTCGCCCTGTGCCTTCTCAAATGTATAAGCCATACCGCCGCCGATGATCAGGGTATCTACCTTGTCAAGCAGGTTGTTGATTACGTTAATCTTATCGGAAACCTTCGCTCCGCCCAAGATGGCAACGAACGGACGAACCGGATTCTCAACGGCCTGTCCTAAGAACTTGATTTCTTTTTCCATTAAGTATCCAACTACATTGGTATTGGTGTATTTTGTAACGCCTACGTTGGAGCAGTGAGCTCTGTGGGCCGTACCGAACGCGTCGTTTACAAAGATGCCGTCGCAGAGATCAGCCAGTTCTTTCGCATAGCTTTCCGCATTCTCATCTTTTCCGTACTTTGTCTCTTCGATTCTGTAACGGGTATTCTGAAGTAATAAAACTTCGCCATCCTTTAATTCGGCAGCAACCTTCTGTGTCTCCGGTCCAGTTACCTTCGGATCATCCACGAATTTTACTTCTACGCCAAGTCTCTCGCTCAGTGCCGGAGCTACCGGAGCTAAGGACAGCTCTGGAAGCGGCTCTCCCTTCGGCTTTCCTAAATGAGAGCAAAGTATCACTTTTGCACCCTGATCAAGTAATTTCTTAATGGTTGGAATCGCACCGTCGATACGGTTGTAGTTCTGAATCACGCCTTCCTTTAACGGAACGTTGAAGTCACATCTTACGAGCACTTTCTTTCCCTGTAATCCGGTTAAATCATCAACTGTTTTCTTGTTAAGCATAATTTCATGCTCCTTTCCATATTTTCGCTTATTCCCGCGGGCAACGAGCCAGATGGGCACGCTTGCGGGACCATTTGGCGACTGCCGCGAGGGTTAAAAACCCCGCCGTTCACGGCGTTGCAAATTGGATGCCCCGTTGCCTGCGGCGGGGTTTTGACTTGACGCTGTATTCATAACGAAATGGTTATGGATACAGGATACGAACCTGTTTTATAAGAGAAAGGACACGCCGGAGCGCCCCTTCCTTTGAACGATAAAAGGGTCCGGTCCAAACGACCGGACCCTCCATGGATCTTTAATAATTAGCCTAATTCAGCGAAGTACTTAATTGTACGAACCATCTGGCTTGTATAGGAGTTCTCGTTGTCATACCAGGAAACAACCTGTACCTGATATAAGTCATCACCAAGGCTGGAAACCATG
The DNA here is from genome assembly GCF_014288035.1 of Hungatella sp. L36. Taxonomy (NCBI): domain Bacteria; kingdom Bacillati; phylum Bacillota; class Clostridia; order Lachnospirales; family Lachnospiraceae; genus Hungatella; species Hungatella sp. L36. Next base: position 283,763 of record NZ_JACOPC010000005.1, read on the forward strand.
GTCTGAGTAGCATCGAACAGAGAACCGAATCTCATGCCGATAACGTCAGAAGAAACGATCGGATCTTCTTCGTAGCCGAAGGACTCGGAAGCTGCTGCCTTCATAGCTGCGTTGATGCCTTCTTTTGTAACGTCTTTGCCCTTAACTACAGCAACTAAGATTGTTGTGGAACCTGTCGGAACCGGAACACGCTGAGCGGAACCGATTAACTTGCCGTTTAATTCCGGAATAACAAGGCCGATTGCTTTTGCAGCGCCTGTGGAGTTCGGAACGATGTTGGCAGCGCCAGCTCTTGCTCTTCTTAAATCGCCTTTTCTGTGCGGTCCGTCAAGGATCATCTGATCGCCTGTGTAAGCGTGGATTGTGCTCATGATACCGGACTGGATCGGAGCGTAATCGTTCAGAGCCTTAGCCATAGGAGCTAAGCAGTTTGTTGTACAGGAAGCTGCGGAGATGATGGTATCATCTGCAGTTAATTCCTTCTCGTTTACGCTGTAAACGATGGTTGGCAGATCGCTGCCTGCTGGTGCGGAGATAACAACTTTCTTAGCGCCTGCATTGATGTGTGCCTGAGATTTATCTTTAGAGCAGTAGAAGCCTGTACACTCTAATACTACATCTACGCCAATTTCTCCCCAAGGAAGATTAGCAGCATCTTTTTCTGCGTAAATCTTGATGGTCTTGCCGTCTACAGTAATGGAGTCCTCTCCAGCTTCTACTGTGTGAAGGCCTTCACCGATGCGTCCTGTGTATCCACCCTGAGCGGTGTCATATTTTAATAAATGAGCTAACATCTTCGGATCTGTTAAATCGTTGATAGCTACTACATCATAACCTTCTGCACCAAACATCTGTCTGAATGCAAGACGACCGATACGACCAAAACCGTTAATCGCTACTTTTACTGCCATAATTCAATTCCTCCTAAGAATAAAATTAATTTGATTGTACCTTTTAATTCACATATCCACAATCTTTAATGAAGAGTGGATTTCTTGTGATTTTGTTAAAATAAAATCAACTACCCTTTATTTTACCTAATAATCCATTAAATAGCAAGTCCTTTTTTTCATTTTTTGGATTTTGTTACTTTTTTAACATTTTCTACATCTCGTCCTTCACGTAACCGGCAAGATTGTATGCGTGATCAGAAATACGTTCCAGATTGCTGATAAGATCCAGGAATACCACCCCTGCCGAAGGGTCACATTTACCGGCAGACAGCCGCTCGATGTGCTTCTCCCTCAGCTCCTCCTCCAGCGTATCCACCTCGTCCTCGTACTGGCTTACCTTTCTGACATCATCCATGTCCCCCTTCTGCCGGGCGTTGATGGAGTGTTTGAACGAGTTAAAAGCGGTCTCACAAATAACATGAAGGTCCGACTCTCCTGTTTCTGAAAAGCTGATATTATGCTGTACCATGTATTCTGCCTGCTCGGCCAGGTTTTCTGCGTGGTCTCCCACACGCTCAATGTCATTGATGCTGTAGAACAAGTCATTCACAACCAGCTTCTGTCTTTCTGTCAGCGACAGGTTGTTGACCTTGACGAGATATTCGGTCAGCATCTTCTCCATATTATTGATGGTCTGCTCCGTTTTATACACGTCTTCGACTTCATTTGCATTCTTAGTCAGAACCGCGTCCATGGCCCGTCTCACATTCTCCATGGTGATCTGTCCCATATGAACCACTTCCATGGCTGCCGTCTCCACGGCAAATGCGGGAGATTCGAAGATTCTCTCATCCAGATGCTTCATCGTCTCGGACTCTTCGTCAGTGACGGCCGGTTCCTTCTTATCCTCCGGAACGAAGACTCCGGAGAGCTTCACCAGCTGATTGGCAAACGGGAACAGCAGCGCCGTGTTCGTCAGGTTAAAGATCGTATGGAAAATCGATATCTGCACAGATGTAATGTTATGGGCCGCAAGCACCGGATGAAGGGAAAACAGGATAAACGAAATCACTCCGAATATCACGGCGCCCATCACATTAAATGTCAGGTGGATGACGGCCGCTCTCTTTGCGGTTCTGGACCCGCCGATACTGGATATCATGGCGGTCACACAGGAACCGATATTCTGGCCCAGCGTGATGAAAATCGCCGCGTTCGTCGTTACCACACCGTTCATCGCCAGAGTCTGTAAGATACCGACTGAGGCGGAGGAGCTCTGAAGAAGAGCCGTAACCAGAGCACCGATGATCATTCCCAGCAATGGATTGCTTCCCAGCAGGCGGAATGCCTCAGAGAAAACAGGCGCGTCAGTGTATGGCGATATGGAACTCGACATAAAATCAAGACCAATGAACAGAAGACCAAGGCCGACCAGAATCTCTCCCGCCGTTTTCATCCTCTGTTTTTTACCAAATAACATGAAAATCGCTCCGATCCCGATCAACAGCGGAGCAAAAAATGCCGGCTGGAATACGGCAAACGCATCTCCCAGCTGGTTCATAGATACAATCCAGGCCGTAATCGTCGTACCGATATTGGCACCCATGATCACGCCTACCGCCTGTGTCAGATTCAGGACCCCGGCACTTACAAAACCGACTACCATAACCGTCGTAGCACCGCTGCTCTGAATAATTGCCGTGATCAGCGCACCCAAAAGGACCGCCATCAGACGATTGTTCGTTAACATTCCCAAAAACTGGCTCATCTTACTTCCGGCGGTCTTCTGCATACCGTCGGCCATGATGTTCATGCCATACAGGAACATCCCCAGTCCACCGATAAAACTGAACAGACTTGATATGTCATTGACAGACATAGTTACCTCCTTGTAACCCCTTTTTCAACTGCATTCATTTTCTTTTTTAAGCGCCGGCTTCATACCCGCATGGATTCCCTCCGCCGCGCGCATCTCTAATGATATCATAGACCGGAATGTCTTTTCAACGCTTTTTATGAATTCTGTAAACTTTTGGTAAAAAGTGTGTAAAGCTGACGAATCCTGCGTTGCTTTTCCCAACGATATTGATTATAATGGTTTTAGCTTTCATTTAGAGAGAGAGGAGACAGTCATGCTGCCAGATTACCATCTGCACACGGATTTTTCCGGCGACTCCACGACGCCCCCCAGGGCGCAGATCGAGCGTGCCATACAACTGGGAATGGATTCGCTGTGCATCACGGACCACCACGACTATGACGTGGAATCCATCATCGACTTCAACCTGGATTTGGACCCCTACATGAGTTCTCTCACCAGGCTTCAGGAAGAATATAAAGACCGGATCGATGTGAGGATCGGCATTGAACTGGGACTGCAGGTCCATTTAAAGGAGTATTTTAAAGAACTGACCCGCAGATATCCCTTTGATTTCGTCATCGGTTCCACCCATTTCATAGACAGAAAGGATCCCGCCTACCCGGAGTTTTTCGAGGAGAGGGGGGAGGCCAATGCCTACCTCCAGTATTTTGAGACTACGCTGGATAATGTCAGCCATTTGGACGATTACGACGTGGCGGGCCACATCGACTACATCGTCCGATACGGTCCCAACAAGGCCGCCTTCTACAGCTATGAGGCGTACAGGGACATCCTCGACAGGATTCTCAAGGCTGTCATCGAACACGGCAAGGGAATTGAATGCAACACGGCCGGACTGCGGAAGGGCATCAGCCAGCCCAACCCGGCGGCAGATGTGCTGAAACGCTACCGGGAGTTAGGCGGAGAAATCCTGACGATCGGCTCGGACGCCCATATACCTGAAGATTTAGGGGCTGATTTCGAGCGGACAAGGGAACTGCTGAAGGAATGCGGGTTCTCGTATTATACGGTGTTCCGCCAGCGGAAAGCGCAGTTTCTTCCATTGTAGTGGATTCGTACACTGCAGTAAAGTCCATACACAGAGGAGTAAAGGGTGCGGAGCACCTTCCTATTACACAAAACAGCCATCGGCTGGAAGGGCCAGGCCCGCCTCCAATCGATGGCTGTTCAGCGGTTATACCGTATCCCGCCGTCAGTCTTTGATATACCGGTTGATGGTCGCCTTCTGCTCCTCATTCGCCCGGTAGTAAATCCTTAAATTTCCGACTTCATCCAGTTCAAATCTGGATTCCTCAAGGAGACCGTTGGCCTCGTCCGTCATCAGGGTCTCGATCACAGACTTAAGGGTCAATCCCCTGAATTTACCGTAATCTCCCTTTAAGGCGTCGATTACATCTTCCGCACAGGCCTCTGGGACCTCCGTAAAGTGTTTGATAATCGCGTAACTCAGTGGTTTCATCTGCCTAGTCCTCCTTTTTCTTAAATAAATCCAGCGGATTCATGGCGATCATAAGGATACCGAATATCATCAGAATCGCTGCCGCCCAGACGATCGGCGGAAGTGACCAGCCGTCGATCCCGCAGATGACGCCGAGGATAATCCAGCAGAAGAACGGTCCCCAGAAGGAAAACGCTCCGTTACACGCCATACCGAGAGCCGCGCCGCACATGCTGTTTCCTTTATACCACAGACTGTATGCAAACAGGGCGAAGAATCCGCTGATCACGAAAAAGATCATGGCCGGACCGCTGGTAAATGCCTGAACCGTTAAATGAGGGGCAATGCCGATGTTGCCGGCAATGATGCCAAAAATCGGAACCAGAATAAACAGGTTGGAAAGTCCGGAGGTACACTGGCGAATGGTAATACCGATCTCATAGTCGATCAGGGTCGTACCATAACCGGCTACGCATCCTTCTATTCCCCAGCCCAGAGCCGCGATAAATGCGATACAGATTCCCAGAAGCCGGCCCTCCGGAGCATCGCCGCCCAGACTGGTGCTTCCGATCATAAAGCTGGAAAGAACGCAGATCCCGATACCGGCAACCATGCGCTTATTCAGTTCCTGCTTGTAGAGCACTCTTCCTAAGATTGCACCGATTGCAGGGCAGAGAGCCGAAATCGGAATAACGATGGAACCAGCCATCTGAAGTCCAACCACATAGGCCGCACTGGAGATGGGGCCGCCCACCAGAGCGGCAGCGATCATGATCCAGCCTGGTTTCGTCTTTAAACAGCGGAAAAAGTCGCCCAGCTTTCCCTTTGCTCCGGCAATCAGCAGGGCCCATACCGCGCTGCACGTATCGTTGATCGCGCTTCCCAGTGAGCCGAGCAGATACGTTATGACAAAAGCAGACAAAGCCGCCGTATTAGGACCATACCAGTCCGCCCATATCCCCTTTGTCATTCCCAGTGTCATAAACGCGGAATACAGCCCGTAACAGATACCGGACATGATTGCAACAAATACACCCTTCTTAAAAAACTGAGCAGATAATTTTTTCTTCGCAGCAACAGCTGCTGCGCCTGCACCTTCATTCATTCTTGTAAGCCCTCCTTATTGGTTAAGGAGCACCCTCCGAAACGAGAGCACTCTTAAGTTCCTGCAAAAAAGCAGGAGCGCTGCTTTTCCTGTCGTTCTGCGACATATGAGACGGCGCTCCTGACCACCTGACTGATTACTCTTCTCTTGCAGCTGCCGGAAGAATGGTCTCTACCTCTGCGTGAGGACGCGGAATCACATGAACGGATACAAGCTCGCCTACTCTCTGAGCTGCTGCCGCGCCTGCGTCAGTCGCTGCCTTTACTGCACCGACATCGCCTCTTACCATGACAGTAACGAGACCGCCGCCTACGAATTCCTTGCCGATTAATGTAACATTTGCAGCCTTAACCATGGCATCTGCAGCCTCGATGGATCCAACTAAACCTTTTGTTTCAATCATTCCTAATGCATCGTATTTCATTGTGAAATCCTCCTGAATTTTATTTTAATTTTAAATGCTATACTTTTTATAAACAGACGATTTACTTTACCAGAGTGACAGACGCGGAACAACCGATTCCCATCGCGTTGGCTTCCTCTGTATCCACATGACACTCCAGTGCGGATTCCGGCGTTACACGGATTAACACATTGCGGTAAACGCCTCCGCGTAATCCATCTGTCTCAATAGAAACAGACTGGCCGTCATGAACGCCAAACCTGGCCGCGTCATCCGGATGCATATGGATATGGCGCTGCGCCACCATCAGACCTTCCTTCGTCTGTACGGATCCCTTCGGTCCCACAAGAGTGATTCCCGGCGTACCGTCCAGATCACCGGACAGCCTCGGTTCCGCCTTGGCGCCCAGTTTAAAGCAGTCGCCTGCGAGAATCTCCACCTGTGTCCGGCTCCTTACAGGTCCCAGAATTCTTACCTTTTCAATGGCCCCCTTCGGTCCGCAGACCGTTACGGTCTCTTTGCAGGCAAACTGGCCCGGCTGGGATAAGTCTTTCGTCTTCGTCAATTCGTATCCACGGCCGAACAGGGTATCTAAATCGGCCTGGGATAAATGTACGTGCCGGTTGGATACGCCGACCGGCACCGCATTTGCCGGGGTGTTCGCGGAAGCGTTACCCGCCGCTGTGCCGTCCTCATTTTTTACCGCTTCCAAAAGAAGCTTGATCATTGCCTCATACTGATCCATGGGTCTCCTCCTTCTGCCGCTTTACTGGTTCTTCATGGCGATAACCAGTTCTCTTACGAGTGCCGCCAGCTTATCGCTGCCGCAGTCTGCAAAAACCGCAGTGTCAGCCTTCGCCGTACCGGAGGCAGAGTGTTTTTCCTCAAAGGAGGCAACGAAATCAGCCGGGCTGGAAGCCGTACCGCAGGTTCCCTGACAGCAGGACTGTGAAGCCAGTTCCGGATGACGGAACGTTTTATCTTCCTGCACCAGTGTAGCACAATTTTTCACACCGAACGCAACTTTTTTAATATTAATTAAATGTTTCGGGCTGACATTTTCAGAAACAGAGCTTCCGCCGCACGTTCCGCAGCCTAAGGTAAAGGAGGTTGCCAATCCCGTGCTGATTCCGGTACCTCCCATGCTTCCTCCGGTGTTGACCAGAATACGGGAAGCCGGCTTCGCCGCAAATCTTCTCACCATCTCCCTGTCTTCCGTGTGGATGCTCATGGTGTGGCCGATACCGTTCTGAAGCAGGCGGATGCTGAGTTCACAGGCTTCCTGCCAGTCTCTTACCGTATAGAAGGCAAGCACGGTTGTCAGTTTTTCATAGGATAATGGGTATCCCTCACCAACACCGCCCTGCTCTCCGATCAGAACTCTCGTTCCTGCCGGAATGGTTATCTTCGCCGCTTCCGCGATGACCTGCGGGCTTCTTCCCACGAATTTGGCATTCATGTTATGGCTGCCGCTCTTGAAAAGCAGGGCACACACCTTCTCCGTCTCCTCTGGAGTCATAAAATAGGCTCCCTGGCTCTTTAACTCTGCGACAACCGCGTCCTTATTGCATTCTTCCACAACGATCGACTGCTCGGAAGCGCAGATCGTTCCGTAATCGAAGGTCTTGCTGGCCATGATGTTGCTTACGGCCTGTTTGATATCGGCGGTCCGCTCTATGTATGCCGGGGAGTTGCCCGCGCCTACGCCCAGAGCCGGTTTTCCGGCGCTGTACGCTGCTTTCACCATACCGGGGCCTCCGGTGGCGATAATTAAGTTTACCTCTTTGCATTTCATCAGTTCATTGGTGGCTCCCATGGTCGGCATGGTGACACAGCCGATAATGTCCTCCGGCGCCCCCGCCTCCACCGCTGCATCCCGCATCAGTTCTGCTGCTTTCAGTGTACATTTCGCCGCAGACGGATGGGGGGAAAAGACGATGGCATTTCCTGATTTCACTGCAATAATGGATTTAAAGATTGTGGTGGAAGTCGGGTTGGTCGATGGAACGATTCCCATAACCAGGCCGACAGGCGCCGCCACATCCATCGTATGTTTTACCGGGTCCTCGTCGATGATTCCCACGGTCTTCATATCTTTTATCTCTTCATATAACAGCGTGGAGGCTGCGTGATTCTTATAGGCTTTATCCTCCGCCTTTCCGAACCCGGTTTCCTCTGCTGCCATTTTACCCAGGCAGACCGCGTGTTCCTCTGCTGCTCTTACCATATTCTGTAATATAACCTCTATCTGCTCCTGGGAGTAGGTAGCCATCTTTTTCGCCGCGATTTCTCCTTTTCTGGCTAAATCTCTGGCTTCCTGGATGGAACGTAAATCAAAATCAAAGTTTTCCATTGTCAGGATCTCCTTTTCTATTATTTTGTTCCCGCGAAGAACCGCGTCAATCATTTCGAGCTTCGTAATAGCTCTTTAATTCCTCCAGCAGCAGTTGTTTATTGGCTTTGGACACTTCCCTGCCGGAAATCTTCAATTCTCCGTATTCACGGGCCAGTGTCCTTAACGCTGTTACTTTCAGTCCGTCCGCCATCGCCATACCTTCGGCAATGCCGTATTTTTCAATAATGGAATCTAAGGTCTGCCGGTCCAGCTTCTCCGGGAGGGCAGGGTGGGGGGATTCTTCTACTTCTCCAACCACGTCTCCAACCACTTCTTCAACCGTTTCTCCCACAGCTGCGCCTTCTGCTTCCAGTTCTTCCTCGTCCCTCACACCAGGATCCGTCTTTCCGCCAGGCCCCTTCGGTGTAAACAGGATTTCCAGCTCCTCATGAGGCCGTGGAATGACCAGTTTTGCCGCCAGGCTGGAGGCCGCGATCCGTTCCACTGCTGCCACACCGGCGGCCACAGCCGCCTGTACCGCGGCCACATCACCGGTCACCGTGATGGTCACCAGGCCGCCGCCGACTCGTGTTTTCTCAACCAGTGTGACATCCGCGGCTTTTACCATGGCATCTGCGGCTTCCACCGCCGCCAGAGTGCCTTTTGTCTCTATCAGTCCAAGTGCCTTCATGGCTTACCTCCTTACAGCAAATCTGCCCAGTTGGCCGGATAAGTGGCATAGAACACTCTCGCCCTGTCTGGAGATCCCCAAACGACTTTGGAATTCGATGGTACGAACAGCACGTCTCCGGCGTGAGCGGTATACGTCTTTCCGTCGATGGTGATCGTCAGTGTGCCTTCGATGACGTAATCGATCTCTTCATAGGTCAGTTCCCAGTCAAATTTCGAATTTTCAATAATCAGGAACCCGGCGCTGATATGGGATTCATCCTTGCTTACCAGTTCCTGGAAATACGCCGTCGCATCCGGGTTTCCGGTGTCAAACACATCCATTTTCACCGTTCTGCCCCGAACTACCTTTAAGCCATTTCCGTGGCGCTCCTCTTCATAAGGCTTAGACGGCGCCTGTAAACCACCCTGCTCCAGTATGGTCTTTAACAGCTGGCAGAGTCCGGCCGCATCCATCTTATCCATTCCCGCAAACGCATTGGCACACACCGCTTCCGGCTGGCTTATACGATCCGTAAACCGGATCCCGCACGCCTCGGCCGCGTCCTTTGCGGAAGGTGTGATAATCGTATCGCCGTCCACGCAGTACTCGGTCTTTCCCTGTTTGCTGCACTCTTCGATATCCCTGGCGCAAACTAACTTTTTCATGGTACCACATCCCTTCTTCTCTGCGAATCTATCCATTTGAAAACACAAGTGCAGCGCTGCACCGGTTTCTTCTATATAAATTCACAATCTTCATCAATAATTCCTACTACCACGGCGTCCACCGGAATCCCGTCGTCACCCAGCATGCGGCGCGCGGAAGAACCGGTCGTGACGATCACCCGGTCACCGATTCCGGCGCTGATTGTGTCCACCACGATCATTCGTTCTCCCGTCCTCGTCCCGCTGATGATCTCCGCCATCATAAACTTAAATCCGTTTAAGGATTCCGCTTTTCTGGTCGCCCAGACATTGCCGATCAGCTTTGCAGTTACCATTCCGGTGTCCCCTCTTTCTCTTTCCGCTTAATTTCCTCAAGGGCCGCTTCCACGGAGGCGGTATCCCCGAAAATAGCCAGCAGCACCATATTCTGAGGACAGTTGCCCCGAATGTCTTCCACGGTAACGCCGACAGCCTTTTCCGCCACATCGGCGGCGCACACCATCTCAATCATCCGGCCCTGAACCAGCCCGACCGCATCCACCGACTCGATGGGTGTCGATGCTCCCGATCCCTTTCTTCTTAACAGGATATCGAGGGTGCCGTGCGCCGGTGATTTTATGATTCTGATTTCCATGTCACATTACCTCATCTCATTCACAGGCTTCCTGGGTACAGCTTCGTGCAATCCCCAGTGGGGTTACAAACATGGGATTATCCGGTTTATACGTCGGAATTCCCGTCCTCTTTTCAATAATATCCTCAATCCCCGCCAGGCAGCAGGTTCCTCCCACCAGGTAGATGCCTTCCACCTGATGGCCTTCTAAATGGCGGTTGATGATAGAAGATATCTTTTCCACCACCGGCTTTAAGACCGGCAGCAGCTCCTTATGGTGTGAGGGGTCCCGCTTATAGCGTTCCGCCTCCCCGAAGGGAAGCCCATAAGCCCCGGAAATAACGAGTGAAAAATGCGTTCCGCCGGTAGCCTCATCCGCCACATAAACCACCTTTCCGTCTTTTAAGATGGAGATTCCAGTGGTTCCGCCTCCGATATCCACGACCGCGCCGTTCTTAATCTTTAACACGGCGTTGGCTGCGGTTGGCTCATCGAGAAGAGCCGTGATCTCAAAGCCCGCGCCCTGAACCACATTTTTGATGGCTCCCGAATCCAGCTCGTCGGTCCCGGGAGGAATGGCGGCGGCCGCATATAAAAGCTCACAGCCCAGCTTTTCCTCCAGTTCCTCCTTCATCTCCCGGACGATCCGGATGGCACCGATATAATCCACTACCATACCGTCCCGCACCACGTCGGCATACCGGTAAGCGCCGGCAGCAGGCTTAAAGTTTTCATCCAGAACCGCCACTACGACACAGGCCGTTCCTAAATCCACTCCGGTGTAATAGACGGAAGAACCGTTTGTTACCGGGTTTTTAACGACTCGCTCAAACTCCTTTACCAGGCTGTCGCATTCCTCAAATGTTATTCCTTCTTTTGACATGTATTTCCTCCAAATAACTGGCATATTAACTGGGATAAACCATTAATCACCTGATGAAGCTCCCGTTTTTTGCCGTCTCCCAGCTCCTGCTCCACGAAAGGGCCCAGCTCCCGCAGAAGACAGCGCAGCCGGTGAAGCCGGATCAGATCCATCCCCCGGTCTGACTGGACGTGGAAGGAGGTAATCTCGAAGCAGTCCTCCATATCCTCGGAAAAATTATCCGGGCAGATTCCAGTACACGCCTGGCACGGCAGCAGGCACATTTCCTCCTCTGCGGCCAGCCCCGCAAGGCAGCGCTCCATGACGAAGATTCGCTGGGCCAGAAGCACGTCGTGCTCCTTAAACTGAAGCCCCGTTTCCAAAAATAAGGCCTGCGCCGATTTCAGGCGGTTTAAGAGCGCCATTTTTTCCGGAGTGATATTCAAATCCTCCGGACATCGCTCCTCACCTTCCAGGCTGTCCGTCGCTGCTGCGTTTTCTTCTGCATCTGCACCAATACGGTCCGTATCATGCCCCGCCTTATTTTCCTCCTGTCTCCAGAAGTACAGCGGCTTCTTTCCTCCGGTTCCACTGTCCCCGAACCGCTTTGCGGAAGGTATCTCATCCGGAATCCTGATTCCGCGGTCCCCCAGGAACTGCCTCGCTCCCGGCGTCAGCCGTGTCCCCGGTTCCGTTTCATACGTTGTAAAAGGGGTGGTGCGGTATAAATTTCTCAAATCCGCTTCGGTTATGTATTTCATCAATATCCCCCTTTGCACAGACACCGGTATAAGTTCTCCAGCTCTTCTTTGGACGGCTTCCTGGGATTCGTCACCGTGCAGTTGTCATCCAAAGCAAGCTGTGCCATACCGTCTGCGGCCTCCAGGAATTCCTCCCTGTCCACACCGCATTCCGTTATATACTGGGGAATATGGATCTGATTCATCAGAATCCTGATCTGTCGGATCAGTCCGTGTACGGTCGCCTTGTCGGTTCCTGCCGAGATTCCCAGCATATTGGCCACTTCCACGTACCGTTTCAGGGCCGCCGTCTCTCCCGGAGTATCCAGCCCCGCATTATAAGCGATCACATGGCAGAGCAGCATCGCATTGCTTCTTCCGTGCGGAATATGAAATCTTCCGCCAAGCGCGTGAGCCAGGCTGTGACAGATTCCCAGGGATGCCCCGTTAAATGCCACGCCGGCCAGGCACGACGCGTTATGCATCTTCTCCCTGGCTTCCATGCTGCTCCCGTCTTCCACCGCAGTTTTTAAGTAACGCCATACCAGCCGGATCGCTTTCTCCGCACAGGCATCCGTAAAGTCACCGGCGTCTGTGGAAACATACGCCTCCAGCGCATGTGTCAGCACATCCATGCCGGTATCCGCCGTAATATGGGGTGGTACCGAAACGGTAAAACGCGGGTCCAACAGCGCCGTATCCGGCACCATGGAATCGTCCACCAGAGGATATTTCGCCTGTTTTTCCGGGTCCGAGATCACAGCAAAGGAGGTAACCTCGCTTCCCGTTCCGCTCGTCGTCGGAATTGCAATCAGTTCCGGACGCTCCGACTGGCTCATGCCGGAATAAAGCAGGCCTGCCGCCTTTGCCGTATCGATGGCTGAGCCGCCGCCCAGCGCAATCACGGCGTCCGGTCTGCATACCAGCATCTGCTCGATGGCCTTAGACACCACCGCAATGGTGGGATCCGGTACAACCTCAGCAAAAACAGAAAATTCCGCTCCCGCTTCCTCCAGCAGATCCGTCACCATATCCACTTTATGAGAACTCTTCATAAACGGATCGCAGATCACGAACGCCTTTTTTATTCCCATATCCCGGAGAGTTTCCAGAGAAGCTTCCCCGAGATACACTTTTGTTTTCATAATAAACTGTTCCATTTTATTTCCGCCTCCTTTCTCCTGAATTTTAGTTACTGTTCAGCCGTTTTTCCAGTTCAAGGAGCCCCTCCCCGGAAGGAAATACCACCCGGTAAAACGGAGGCTGGACTCCGGCCTTTATAAGCTCCTTTTCACACCGGGCCAGCTGCTCCCGGCTCTTTCCTTCCTTCGTTATGACTCCGATGACCGGAGCACGGAAGGCCAGGGCAAAACCGGGGGAATATACCTCCCTCGTCTTTGTCTGATCCACCAGCATCAGAACATGAGACGCATTCTGAGCCTCCGCGATCAGGTGGTGTACCATCCAGGGGGATTCTAAGTAGGCGGCGGGAGCATCGATCGTCCGTGCTCCGTAGACCAGACAGGGCGTCCGCTTTACCGGAGAGTGATCCCCATTCAGTGCATGGGCCAGAGTCGTTTTCCCGCTCCCGCCAGCCCCCATTACCATAATTCTCTTTGTTCTCATGTTCTCGTCACCGGGGTCACGGCAAAGCCAAGCACGGTCTCCAGCGTCCGGCAGACGGAGGCAAGAGCCGTCTCCACGCTCTGGACATCTCCGGCTATGACCACCGATCCCGTGAAGCGGTCTAAAAATCCAACCTCCACATCGGCCGCCTTAGCCGCGATATCCGCCGCGATGATGGCCGTCTCAAACGGTGAGAGCGTCAGGATACCGATGGCTCCCGCCGCGTCAATTCCAAGGCACTCGTACACCTCCGGCACCGGTGATGCGATCACATGGGCGATCGTGACCTGTTTGCCGGGTACGGATTCCTCGATCACCCGGCTTACACTGGTAAGTTCCTTTCCCGCCATGGCTCTCCTTTCCTGCTGTATACCGACTCCGCTAATGTCTTACCACAGTGACAGGGAACTGATACTCCTTCAGCCAGCCCTCGATCCGCGATAAGTCCTCGTCGCTCAGGCTGGGATCTCCGTCGATGGGATAGGGCCGGTCCAGCTGATTGTATTTATTTACCCCCATCTTGTGGTATGGGAGCAGATCAATTCCCTTGAAATTCTTATAATCACGAAAAGGCATCAAAAACTGGATTACCCGGTCGATCTCTTCCCTGCTGTCGTTGATCCCCTTTAGCATGGGCATTCTCACCTTGACGTTGTAACGGCGGTGAAGAAGCTCCTTTAAATTTTCCAGGATCAGCTCATTGTTTACACCGACCAGCTCGTTGTGGCGTTCCGGGTCCATATGCTTGATATCGAACAGGAATAAGTCCACATACTCCGCGATTTTTAAAATGGTTTCTGTTTTCGTGAAGCCGCACGTCTCGATCGCCGTGTTATAGCCTTCCTGCTTACAGGCCATCAGAAGGTTTAAGGCCGCCTCCGGCTGCGCGGTTACTTCTCCGCCGCCCAGTGTCACGCCCCCTCCCGACTGCTCGTAGAAGGCCTCATCCTCGGAAATAATCTTTAACAGCTCCGAGATGGTCTTACATTCACCTGAGATCGTCAGCGCTTCCTGGGGGCACACCTCCATGCATTTTCTGCATCCGGTGCAGTCTCTGTCTCTGCGGATTTCGTGTTTTCCGGTCTCCGGGGAGAGCACGTGAATCCCCGCAGGGCAGGCATTTACACATGCCCCGCAGTCCACGCAGGAACGTTTCTTAAACATGACCTGAAAACTCCGGTCCATTCCCTCCGGATTGGAACACCATTTGCAGCGCAGTGGACAGCCCTTGAAAAACACAATGGTGCGGATGCCCGGTCCGTCGTACATGTTATACTTCTGAACATTGAATATCAGTGCCTTGCGCTCAATGGAACCTGCATGTGTCTGATTCATCGTTATTCATCTCCAATTTACGGTTCTTTATAAATGGGTCAGCATGGTTCTGCTGATAATCTCATCCTGAACATCCTTGCAAAGTTCTACGAAGAAGGCGCTGTATCCGGCTACACGGACGATTAAGTCGCGGTATTTCTCCGGGTGCTTCTGCGCTTCCAAGAGCGTGTTGTTATCCAGATAGTTAAACTGCATCTCGCCGTTTCCGAAGATACTGGCGGTCCGAAGCAGGGTGATCAGGCTCTCCTCTCCTTCCGGAGTGTCCAGGAGTCCCGCCATGATCTTGAAGTTATGTACCAGGCCGATATTCATGCTGTCATTGGCCATCTTGGACACGGACTTGATGATCGCAGTCGGTCCCTTGTAGTCGGCTCCCTGGGTTGGGCTGATGCCGTCGGATAACGGCAGCCATGCGCCTCGGCCGTTGGCGGAAGCGCCTGTCATCTGCCCGAACGGAGTATTGTTGGAAATGGACAGGGTACCGTGGCTTAAGTTGGAGTACAGAGTCTTATATTTTTTGTGCTCCTTCTCTGTGAAATCAACTAAATCCGCCGCGATATCATCCGCATAATCATCGTCGTTGCCGTACTTCGGTGCGCCCAGGCAGTCGGCCTTGATCTGGTCGTAACCAACGAAATCAGCCTTTAACGCCTCGTTTAACTGCTCTAATGTATATTTCTTATCATCGAATACCAGTTTCCTGATCGCTGCCATGGAATCGGCGTAGGTTGCAAGGCCGGACCAGATTACGCCAGGTCCGTAATTGTACATCGCGCCGCCGGAGGAAACGTCTTTTCCCTTTTCCATACAGCCTTCGTACATGATGGACATAAGAGGCTTCGGAGCAAGGTCTCTGTGGACTCTCTGGGAAATAACCGTGGCCACGTCGGTCCATTTTGTCACGTATTTAATCTCTTCCTTTACAGCCGCGTCAAATTCCTCAAAAGTCTTGAACCGGCTCAAATCTCCCATATCCGGGCAGACCTGCTTGCCGTACCAGAGCGGAACGCCGTGGTTTAACACCAGCTCGATGCAGACCGGCCACTGGGTATAGGCGGTGGAGGTCCACTGGTAGAGACGGCCTGATTTCTGCGGCTCCACGCATCCCATCAGACAGTAGTCTCTGGCGTCCTCGATGCTCACGCCCTTTGCCAGCATCATCTTAATGTGGGCGTCGTCGAAGTGGCAGGCCGGGAAGCCCATGCCGGAACGGATTACGTCCACGATCTTTTTCATATATTTCTTAGGAGATTTGTTGTGGATCCGGCAGGCCAGGGAAGGCTGGTAAATCTTCACGTGGCGGACAGCATCCATCAGTAAATACGTCAGTTCATTGGTTGCGTCACGGCCGTCTCTCGTCACGCCGCCCACGCACATATTGACGAATGGCTGGTAGCCGGCAAAGAACTTGGAACCGCCCTCGCTGGTGATCCACATCATCTCTGACATCTTAATCAGCATACATCCGGCAAGCTCGAAGGCCTGGAAATCATTTAACCGTCCGGATTCGATATCGCCCTTATAGTACGGATACATATACTGATCCACACGTCCGATGGACATACCGGTCTGGTTCTCTTCCACGACAAGCAGGGACTCGATGGTCCATACCGCCTGGACTGCTTCCCAGAAGGTTTCCGGCTTATGGGCCGGTACACGGGCGTTGACCTCGGAAATCTTTAAGAGCTCTGCCTTCCTCTTCGGATTCGTCTCCTTTGCCGCCAGCTCCGCCGCGTAATCAGACAGACGCTTTGCGTAAATCATAACGCCCTCGGTGGTATCGATGATAGATTTATAGAAATATATCTTTTCGATATCGTCCGGGTTCTCATAATCCAGGTGCTCCAAATGCTCTTTCGCTTCTCTCTGGATATCCAGCATTCCTTTTTTCATCAGGATTACGTCGTATCCGGGGTTGGAATCTCCGCCGCCGTTTAACGCGTGGTAGGAACAGTCTGATACGAAGGACTCGCCGGAGAGCTCCCATACGCCGGCTTCCCGGTACTGGTCTTCGCAGTACTCATCGACAGATTTGCCCTTCCAGAACGGGAACAGCTCCTCTCTCATGATCTTCTTGTCTTCCTCGGAAATGTAGAATGGATCCTGGGCACGCGTCCCGATGGTGTCGATCTCGTCTTCCATCCATCTCCAGGCGATATCCGGTGAAAATGCTCCGGCTCTCGGTGCTCCGCATGGTGCTCCGACGATCAGCTCGTGGTCCTGAATCACCAGAGGTGCCGTCTCACAGCAGTAACGGAAGCATTTTGCGCGCAGAAGAATCTTCGGCATGCCCGGATTCTCTTTTGCGATCTTCGTAATGGCTCTCGCACGGTAAGTCGTGATGGAAGGAACCTGCTTTAAGTAGTTATCCTTCAGAAGCTGGAGACGCTCGGTGATCCCATCGGGAATCTCTGTGCCCTCGCCGCTGCATACTCCCGTTTTCTCCGGAGCGCCCTTTGGCAGATCGCCGGAAACGGATTCCAGCATCTTTACCAGCGCCTCCCGCTGTTCCGGCGACATGTTTCTGGTCGCATCTGCAAATTTATCTGTAAACTCACGAATATCCAATTTGTATTACCCCTCTTTCCTGCTTATTCTTCTTCGGCCATCCACTCCAGGAGCTTCTTCATGGCCCGCTCCAGCTCGTCATCCAGGCT
Source organism: Hungatella sp. L36 (assembly GCF_014288035.1). NCBI lineage: Bacteria > Bacillati > Bacillota > Clostridia > Lachnospirales > Lachnospiraceae > Hungatella > Hungatella sp. L36. The sequence goes on from NZ_JACOPC010000005.1 coordinate 300,990, forward strand.
GTCATCCCCGCCTTCCGGGACCGCCGTCTGTCGGGTTGTGTTTAAAACCGCGGCATCGGCGCGGCCGTTCTTCTGCTCTGCGTCTCCAGCCATCCGGTCTTCGATCTCCCGTACTCCGTATCCCACATTTCTGACGTAAATCAGGTTCATGGGGGAAACGCTGTCCGAGGTGATTCCGACCCCCGCGGTAATGCTTCCAAGCGTCATGGCCGGAAACAGATTCGTCGTCACGCCCATGCTCCCGAACACAGCCGGAGTGTTCACCAGCATCCTGGCGACCGGTTTCTTCAGTGCGAACTGGCGAATGACCTCTTCATCCTTCGAATGAATCACAAGTGTGTGTCCATGGCTTTCATTTGCCAGCAGTTCGATGCATTTCTCACAGGCGTGAACCCAGTCATTTTCTATGTAATACACCAGAACCGGACACAGCAGCGCCCTGGCGTATGGATTTCTGTCTGAAATATACTTCTGTTCGGAGACCAGTACCTTTACCGTGTCCGGAACGGAAAATCCCGCCCTCCTGGCCAGCTCCCGCGCCGGTTTACCCACCAGCTCAGGGTCCTGGCTGCCGTTTTCGGGACAAAGCAGCCCGATCAGCTGTTTTTCCTCGTCCCCAGACATGAAGTAGGCGCCGTTTCTCTCAAATTCCCGTTTCGCCTCACCGGCGATGCAGCTGTCTGCAACGATATACTGTTCCGCCGCCGGCACGATTCCGTAATCAAAATTCCGGCTGGCCACGATGGCCTTCACCGCCCTCGGTATGTCCGCCGTCCTCTCGATAAACGCGGGGGAACCTACGGTTCCTCCATAGATGAACGGTTTTCCCGCGGCCTTCGCGGCCTCTGTCATCTCCGGAACGCCGGTGCCGATCACCAGTGATACGGCCGGATGGCCGATCAGCTCTTCCGTTCCCTGACGCGTCACGGTGCCTAAGTAGGAGAGCGCGCCGTCCGGAAGTCCCGCCTCAGCAGCCGCTTCCATCAGAATATCCAGCGCTCTGCCCGTGGTCTTCGCGGCCCGCTCATGGGGAGCGAAGACGATGGCGTTGCCTGATTTCACCGCGATGAGCGCCTGATAGATGGCCGTGGATACCGGATTGGTAGACGGTGTCAGCGCTGCGATAATTCCTAACGGTACGCCGACCTTCATCATTTTCTCTTCCCGGTCCTCCGAAATGATTCCCACAAAACGCATGGTCTTAAGCTTCTCGGGCAGGTATTCGCAGATATACCGGTTTTTCCTGTATTTATCCTGCCAGTTTCCGTATTCCGTCTCCTCGCAGGACATGATCGCCAGCTCCCTGGCGTGTTTTGCCGCCGCCTGCGCCATATGTACCACAATGCGGTCCAGCCTTTCCTGTTCAAAACCAGCCAGCACTTTTCTCGCCTCTCCGGCATTTTCCATCAGGATTCTGGCTTCCTGGACAGAAAGCAAGTCTTTATCAACAAAACGCATTGCCTACGCTTCCTTTCCTTACTCCGCCGGAAGAAGATTCTTTAAGGAGTAACGTGTGATGATCTTCTCCAGATCGGGATGAGGCCTCGGGATTACGACAGAGCTGTAAACCTCGGCTCCCATAGCTTCCACTGCCTTTACTCCGGCATCTACTGCCGTCTTACATGCTCCCACATCACCGCGCACCAGCACGGAAATGTATCCGGAAGCCACATTCTCATATCCAATCAGTTCCACATCGGCCGCCTTGCACATCGCATCCGCGGCTTCCAGAACGAATACCAGGCCAAATGTTTCAATGGAACCAATGGCTTCATATCTTTCCATAAAATTTTTCCTTCCTGCCGTTTATCTGTTCTTACGCATCAACATCGTGTACGGATACAATATCGCCTACTCCCTGAATCGGTCTCGCCATTACATTCTTAGCCGTCAGCTTTCCGATGGCTGCCGCAGCTGCCGCTCCGGCCTCCACAGAGGACCGTACCGCTGCCACATCTCCCTTGACCATGATGGTCACAAGAGTGGAACCTACGTTTTCGTAGGATATGAGTTCCACGTCCGCTGCCTTTAACATCTTATCCGCCGCTTCCAGCGCGGGTGTCAGGCCGATGGTCTCCACCAGGCCCAGTGCCTCTTCTCCGTAATATCTCACCTACGTGACCTCCTCCTATTCCGGTTTTCTGCAGACTGGAAGTATGCACTCCACTTCTGCATGAGGACGTGGGATTACATGAACGGATACCAGCTCGCCTACGCGCTGTGCTGCTGCCGCTCCTGCATCCGTCGCAGCCTTTACAGCTCCGACATCGCCTCTCACCATAACGGTAACGAGACCGCCGCCTACGTGTTCCTTGCCGATTAAGGTGACATTCGCCGCCTTTACCATGGCGTCCGCCGCTTCGATCGATCCTACCAGTCCTTTTGTTTCAATCATTCCCAATGCATCGTACTTCATGAAATATCCTCCTTCTGGATTTGAAAATTAGATACATTATCTAATTTTTATCTTCAATCCATCTTTTTTATATGCATTTAGTATAGTCCCTTCCCCTATGTGGAATGTCAAGCCTCATTTTTTACGCTATTTTTCTAAAATATTTTTATATTATGCTTACTATTGTTTTGTTTTCTAAATATTTTTTAGTATAATGCAGGTAAATCTGCATAATGTACCTTCCCCTTAGGGTAATGTTAAAACAATAACAATACCGTCAAACCATGATACAGCGTAATTTTGCATAAAAAAAGACAACCATCTCCCTGCGAAGCTATGGTTGTCTCCTTCAAACCTTCCCCTTGAGGGGAAGGTTTTGGCATCATATTATTCAATTTACACAAATTATCTGCACTCTTCCATCCGGGTAACCGGCACCAGTATCTCCGTCACAAACTCCGACGGCACCCGCGTCGTCCAGTAATCCACCACATACCGTTCAAACGATTCCTCGCCGCAGACATATCCTTTTCTCGACGCCCATTCCTCAATCTTCCCGTACTCCCGTCCGATTGTATCCAGGGATCCCACGTGATAGACCGAAGCCATCATGGTCCCGCCCAGCGTCTTTAGTTCCGCATCCTTTACCAGCGGGCGGAGCGGCATCTGCATAATCCTGGCCCGCCTGCACGTCCCATCCCGCTTCTCACGAAACGATGGGAAATTTAAGATAACCGGTCCTGTGATCTCGTTATGTATGCTTTCCAGATAGTTCACCCACGGAATATTGATGATCGATTCCATGTAATTGTATGAAAAATCCTGTTCTTTACTGCAATACACCGTAGAATTCACATATTTTATCGTCACATCGTGTTCTTTGCGCTGGGAAACAAGCTCCGCCTCACGGACGAGCTCATACCAGTCCTTCACGGCGGTATAGCGGTATAACAGCTCCTGCCGTTCGGTCTGCAGTTCCTCACTCTTGCTTAAAAAACTTCGCTCCAGGCATTGATACGTACTGCCTTCCACCAGACTCTGCATCTGTTCCAGACTGAACCCCATCTGTTTATAATACTTGACGACCGGAACCAGAAGCAGTGTCTCCTCGCTGTAATAGCGGTAATTGTTCTCTTCGCTTACCATATCCGGAGAGATCACTCCGATCTGGTCATAAAAGCGAAGTGCCTTTTTCGACACATTGCAGATACGGCTTACTTCACCGATAGAATATAATTTTTTAGCGTTTTGCCTTTCCCCCATAGCAAACCAGACAGCCTCCTCTGATCAGATTTTGTTTACCTTTCCGTATAAATCATCTAATATACTTTAGTATAAACCTTCCCCTATAGAGGAATGCAATAGTTTTTCTGAGGAAATTTCCAGTATATGGATTTTACTTTTCCAGCCTCTCTCTGCACGCTTCTATCACTTTCTTCATCGCATCCTGTCCCGGGGCGCCGATGGTCATACGCTTTTTCACACACGTCTGCATGCTGATGGCGTCGTAAATATCTTCCTCAAACACGGGACTGATCGCCTGGAATTCTTCCAGGGACATATCGTCCAGTGCAATCCCCTTCTCAATACAGTACAATACCAGCTGTCCCACGATTCCATGGGCGTCACGGAACGCCACACCGTGGTTCACCAGATAATCCGCGGCATCTGTCGCATTGGTAAAGCCATTTTTCGCACTCGCTTCCATGGCATCCTTCTTGAAGGTCATGGAGGAGATCATGCCGGTGAAGAGCGCAAGGCAGCCCTTTACCGTATCGATGGCGTCAAAGGTCAGCTCCTTGTCCTCCTGCATGTCCTTGTTATAGGCCAGCGGAATCCCCTTCATGGTCGTCAGAATGGAGACGAGAGCGCCATAGACCCGGCCTGTCTTTCCACGGATCAGCTCCGCGATATCAGGGTTCTTTTTCTGAGGCATGATGCTGCTTCCCGTGCTGTAGGAATCATCGATCTCCACGAACTGATACTCGTTCGTATTCCAGATGATAATCTCCTCGCAGAAGCGGCTCAAATGCATGGCAATCGTCGACAGCGCGCTGAGCAGCTCGATGACGTAATCACGATCCGCCACGGAATCCATGCTGTTTAACGTCGGTCCGTCAAATCCAAGAAGCTCCGCCGTATACTCCCGGTCCAGGGGATAGGTGGTGCCTGCAAGCGCGCCGGATCCCAGCGGACAGTAGTTCATCCGTTTCCTGATATCGGAAAGGCGGGAACGGTCGCGGTCAAACATCTCAAAGTAGGCCCCCATATGGTGAGCCAGCGTGATGGGCTGAGCCTTCTGCAAATGAGTAAAGCCCGGCATATATGTGTCCAGATTCTCCTCCATCAGCTTTAACAGCTCTTCCAGAAGGGATTTGACCAGACCGTCCAGCTCATCGATCTCGTCTCTCGTATACAGCTTCATGTCCAGGGCCACCTGGTCGTTGCGGCTTCTGCCTGTGTGAAGCCGTTTTCCGGCCTCACCGATGCGCTCCGTTAAGACCGCCTCCACGAAGGAATGAATATCCTCGTGCTCCGCCGTAAATGCAAGCGCTCCGCTCTCTAAATCCCTGCGGATTCCTTCCAGCCCCTCTATGATCGCATCTCTGTCTTCTGTCGTCAGAATTCCCTGCTTTGCCAGCATTTTTACATGGGCAATGCTGCCTTCGATGTCCTGATGGTAAAACTTCTGGTCAAAGGAAAGGGAAGCATTGAAATTGTGTACCAGTTGGTTCGTCTCTTTTGTGAAGCGTCCGCCCCATAATTTCATATTTCATTTCTCCTTAGCATTTTATTCTTCTGCGCATGACCGGTTTCTTTCTGCGGCCTGCGGTGATTCCTGCAATGAGAAGCAGCACAGCGATGCTGCCTGCCGTGATCATTCCGCCCGTCTTTAAGCCCTGCGGCATATAGCGCAGCTCCACGATATGCGTTCCGGCCGTGAGCCGCACGCTTAAGAAGGTATCGAACAGCTTATACGGCTCCGTCTCTTCTCCATCCACCAATATGGACCATCCCTTGTCGTAAGGAATGCTCAAATAGAGGAGCCCCGCCCTTTCGGCTTCGATTCTTCCGGAGATTTCCGTATCTGTCTTCTTCGTCAGCTCCATGGAATTTCTGTTTAACACATTGTATACCGATTCCAGACCTTCCGGTATAAATCGATAAGCCATAGCAACCAGATCCTGCTCGTTGTCATCGTTGCGGAGCGTCACTTCCTCGCCTGCGGAAATCCATCCCAGCTCCAGCATGTATCCGCGGTTAATGTTGTCGAAGCTCTTCGTATTTTCCCCCATCAGGGCGCTTACCTTTTCCACCTTCTTGTTGCTCACATAGACGTAATAATCGCCCGATACCTCCGGTGTAAAGGTGAAGCTGGTTCCGAGGATCTCGCTCGGCACCTCCTCCAGCACAGGGCTGGCTCCCAGCACCACGGCAAGATCGTTCTGTACATCCGCCGGGTTGGTGATGTCTAACTGCCAGTTGTCCTCAAGATCGTAAGGGACCATGACTCCCAACGGCAGCGTAAATTCATTGCTGTAGAGATACGTATGATCCTCCACCTCCATCGGAGTGAGGAGACCGGTGTCGGCCGGTGTCTCTGAATACAGCGCGTATTTAACGGAAAACAGCGAATCCACCAGCGGCGTGCTGCCGGTGATGCTGTAAGCGTTGGTGGAACTCTCGCATCCTAGCTTTTTGAAGAACTTTGATAAGTCCGCGTTGGCTGTGGACGAGAACAGGGATACGGACGGGAAATTCATCCACGCGCCGTCATTTTTCGTCTTCCTGGTGATCTTTTCCACCCGGTAAAAGGAGGGATCGCTGATCCCTTCCGTCAGTCTCACGCTGGCGTCATTATCCTTTACGTAGCTGGTCCGGCTGGTCGTGGTAACGCTCGTCACCGTCGTATTGACCGCCGCTTCCACCGAAACGACTCCCAGCGCCAGCAGGATGACGAGATTCCGGTTGACCCCCTTCTGATACAAACAGATCAGCCCCGCATAGGCGGAAAGGAATAGAATCGCCACATAGAACACAGAAAAATGGTACGCTTCATCCGTGATCAGCTTCTGAGCCATCAGCACAAATACGATCGCCGCAAAGAACGCCAGCACCACATGCTTCCACGGCGTCTCCTTCAAATGGCTGTACGCCTGATAACACATCAGAAGCATCAGGAAAATATAGATGAAGGACTGGCGGCACGGAAGGCTGTTGGGATAATGGAACCCGTGCCAGATAAAGTTAAGTACATTGAACGAGAAGCTGGCAAAAAAGAACAGCAGCAGACCGCAGTACACCACTTTTTCCCGCCGTTTGATCTTCCGGTTTACGAGATACAGCAAAAACAGCATAAGGACCGCCACGCCGCAGTAGATATTCGGCCAGTGATCCAGTCCGATCTCCGTCTCCACATCCGGCAAGTGTCTCGCCAGCATATCAAAGATCGGAAAATAGGAGGTCACCGTCTTCGGAAAGTTAAAATCTCCGGACGCGGTCATCTGCAGCGCGTAGATCTCCGGAAGGAGCACTGCCGCGGCCAGACCGCCTGCCAGAAGGGAGAACACCGCGAAGGAACTGATATTTACCATGTAATCCTTCCACGATTTCTTTCCATCCATCACAAGCAGGGCGATGAAGTACAGCACCATAAAAATACATATCATAATGGATATGTAATAGTTTGACAGAATAGATAACCCCAGAGTAATGCAATAGAGAAAACATTTCTTTTCCCGGACGAGGCGCTCCAGCCCCAGCATGATCAGCGGGAACAAAAGGATGCAGTCCAGCCACATGATATTCCAGCTGTAAGCTGCCATATAACCGGAAAGCGCATAAAAAATGCCGAAAAATGCGATACCGAAATCCGAGGTCCTGCAGTGCTTCCGCAGATAGTAGGCGAAGCTTAACCCGCTGAGACCGATCTTGAACACGATCATATAGGTCATGAACTCGATGATATACGCCTTGGGACAGAGCACCAGAAGCCAGTTTAAGGGGCTGGCCAGATAGTAGGCGTAGAGGGCCGCGAAATTCACGCCCATTCCCACATCCCAGCTGTACAGGAAGCTGCCGCCATGGGTCAGCTTGTGCTGAAATTCGGAGAAGAACGGCGCATACTGGTGGTACATATCCGTTCTTAAGAAGCTCTCCTCCCCAAACGGAAAGATTCCGCGCTGGGCAAAGATAATGATCATAATAATAATCGGCACAAAAAATGCAGCCACAAGTCCATCCGATGGCCGTATCAGGCTGATGCTCTCTCTGCCGTCCCGTCTCCGTTTCCGGGTACGGTCACCACGGACCGGTTTTTCCGAATCCGGATACAGGCCCTCATCACGGGCTGCATACCCGGCGTCTTCCCGATCCGGAAATTCTGCGTCTTCATCGTATTCGTATTCTTCCTCTTCCACGGGTTCCAGAAAAAGTTCCAGAGAATCCTCGTATTCCCCTTCAGCTGCCGTCTGACCGCCCAGCAGGTCAAAGGAATCCAGGCTGTCACCGGGATCCGCGCACAGTTCCGGCGAATCCGTTCTGTCTTCCAAATCCGTTCTGTCTCCCGAATCCGTTCTGTCTCCCGAATCCGTTCTCTCTCTCGAATCCGTTCTATCTCCCGAATCCGTCCTGTCTCCCGAATCTGTCCTGTCTCCCGAATCCGTCCTGTCTCCCGCACCGGCCTTCACTTCCGCTTCCCCATGTTCAAGGTCAGACGCGTCCGCTACAGAATCCGACGACACCGTATAGCCTTCGCCCAGGTCCAGTATAAGTGAAAAATCCTCCAGGGAAGCGGACGGTTCTTTTTCGTCCGTCCCATTCTCCGAAGGTATCAAATTTTTCTTCTCCGTCTCAGTTTCCCCACTGCTCCGTTTTTTCTCTGATGTCATTCTTAGTATGTCCTCTAGTTCTTTAGAAATCTTTTCAATCTCGTCATCGCGTTCCATATGCAGTTACCTGGCCGTACTTCGGCCAACCTTTCACAGGGATTTTTCTTCGCTCTTCCTGAATATAAAAAGTTTACTGAATACGTAGTTTACAATTACAACAATCACAGAAACTGCAATCTTGCTGATATACTCGTCCATATGAATCCATGATACCATGACAATCATAAAGACCATCTCCATCACACCCGACACGGCTCTGCACGCCACAAACGACGTGATCTCCTTCATTACAAAGGCCGGGCGCATATTATAGCTCTGAAATACGAAAATCTTATTCACAATAAACGCAAACAAGACAGATACAGCCCATGCCACCGCTGTCGCTATGCGGTAATCGATATGAACCTTTACCATGGCCGCATAGACCACCCAGTTCACCAGTGTGGTCAGCACCCCGAAGATCAGATAAGAAATGACCTCTCGGTTCATAACCTTGTCCCATATTTTTTTAATCATAACACTGCTCCTGTCAAAATTACATTTCTTCTATTGTAGTATAGTGCCGGAAAAATGTAAAGCAAATCCCCATGAATAAAGGAATCCTTAAGATTCTTTATCCAGGAACTGCTTCGCTCCCTCCGAATATACAATCTCATAGTCATCGGTGATAAACACGCCGTAGGCGCCGTCGATGGAATCGAGCAGGTCCTTTCCCTTCTCCAGTCCCATGGAAAAGCAGGTCGTGGAAAGGCCGTCCCCATCCACGGACAGATCGGAGATGATGGTTACCGATATGAGTCCGTTCTGATACGGATATCCGTCTCTGGGATTTAATATATGGTGGTAATTCACCCCATCCTTTTCAAAATGGCGTTCATAGACACCGGATGAAACGACAGACATTCCGTCGATGTTCAGCGTCGCAATCGTCTCATTCCGGTCCGCATAAGGTTTCTGAAGGCCGACCTTAAACGGCGTCCCATCGGGCCTTTTCCCGATACAGAGCACATTGCCGCCCAGATTGATGACGGCGCTCTTCACTCCCTTTTCGACAAGATAGTCCTTCATGCGGTCCGCAATATAGCCCTTGGCTATGGCCCCCAAATCAATGGCCGTATCCGGCGAGCCAAACGTAAGGGTATTCCCAGCCAGCTCCAGATTCTTCCAGTTCACCTTGTCCCTGGCTTCCCTGATCTCGATATCAGAAGGAACTATATGTTCATCCGACGAAAAATTCCACAGGGAGCTGAGCGGCTCGACGGTAATATCAAAATCTCCGTCCGAGACTTCACTGTAATGAATTCCCTTTTCCAGCAGAGCCGCCACATCGTCTGAGACGGTCACGGTCTGCTCATCCGCAGAACGGTGGTTCAGCTTGTAAATCTCGCTTCCCTCGATGGTTCTGCTGAATATATTCTCATAGGAACGGCACAGTTCCAGGCTGCCGTTTAACAGGTCCGGATCATCCGTATCATACAGAGTCACGGTTACAAACGTATTCAGCATAAAACTGGACTTTGTAATTGGTTCGATCTTTCTGGCGCATCCCGACAGCAGCCAGATGGAAGCGGCAGCCGCAAGACAAACCGCGGCAGCCGCCATTCTCTTTCTTTTTTGCATATTACCTGTCCTTTTCCTTATATAACGAATAGTGTCATTCTAGCAAAGCGCTATTTTAAAGTCAAGGACCGCACCGCCATTTTCGCGTGATCTACAAACATTCTGCGGATCCCTTCCAGCTCTCCCAGCCCCTTCAGCCGGCACACCACCTCGTATCCGTCCGCCTGAAATACGCTCTTCCACGAGTCCTCTTCGTCGCCTGCCATATCGTTATTGGCATGGTCTCCCGCCACGATCATCAGCGGCTGAAGCACCACCCGGCGCGCACCTGTCTGATCCGTCTCGCGCTTCATATCTTCCAGTGAGGGCGTCGCCTCCACAGTCCCGACATGGTACCGGCCGTATCCCTGTTTCTTAAATTCCGCGGCAAGGCGCACATAGACCTCATTCGCCGCATGTTCTGTCCCGTGGCCCATGAGTATGATCTCCGTTCCCTCCTGGTCAAATTCCTTCGTATCCTCTGCCAGAATGCGGACGAGCCGCTCATAGTCTTCATCCGAAGTGAGCAGCGGGGCGCCTACGGCCACAGCCTCAAAGGAAGCCTCATAGGGACTCATCTCCTCCATCATGGCGTCGAATTCCTCGCCGCTCATGACGTGGGTGGGCTGGATCAGAACCCTTTTTATGCCCTGATTTAAAAGTCTTTCCATCGCCTCCGACACTCCGTCGATCGAAATGGAATCCCGTTTTTTTAAAATATTAATAATCACCCGGCTGGTAAACGCCCGGTGGAACTCGTAACCTTGAAAATGTCCGGCAATCGTCTTCTCGATCTCCTCGATGGTCTTCTTACGGCTGTCATTATAACTGGTTCCAAAGCTGACCACCAGCACTGCATCCTCTTTTTTCATCCGTTCCGTCCTGTCCCTTCTTTTTTGATTCCCTGATACCATAACACAGATAAAAAACTGTGTCAAACAGCTTTTTCGGTTTCAGTTCACAGCCCTGTCGATCTCTGCTTCCCGGTCTGCCCCGGCTGGCTTATGCGTGGTTTCCAGTTCCGGTTTCGGGGATAAGCACTTCTAAACGTGCAGAATTTTTCTAAAAACCAGGGAAAATTCCCAAACTCGCTGCGCTCAGACAACTGAAACCTTTTTCACGCACCAGAGGCGCAGGACCATACGATCCTGCGCCCCCGGCACACATTGCATTGCTAAATAAAAGGTTAAAAATCAACTTCTTTATCATAGTAACAACAGGTTAACAGCTTCTCCATTTCGGCCGGTGTAATCGGTCTCGGATTGGATCCGGTGCATGCATCACCGACTGCCAGCTCTGCTACTGACGGTAATTTTTCATTGAATTCTGTCTCATCGATGATTCCGCCTTCGTACTCTTTGATGCAGGTTGGAATATTCAGCTTCTCATTCATCCCGCGGAGTTCTGCGATCAGCGCAGCCACAAGCTCCTCATCGGTGGAACCCTTGAGGTCAATGAAACGTGCAATCTCAGCGTAACGCTTTGCCGCTTCCGGTTCTTTCGCGTTAAACCTGATTACTTTAGGAAGATACATGGCATTGGCACATCCATGTACGATGTGGCCGCCGGAATATGCGGCGCCCGTCTTATGGGCCATGGAATGAACAATGCCCAGAAGCGCGTTGGAGAATGCCATTCCTGCCAGACACTGTGCATTATGCATGCGGTCACGGGCAGCCATGTCTCCATTATAGGAATCGATTAAATCGTTATGTATCATCTTGATGGCATGAAGCGCCAGCGGATCGGTATAATCACAGTGGAGCGTGGACACATACGCTTCGATAGCGTGTGTCATGGCATCCATACCGGTAAACGCGGTCAGCTTGGCCGGCATCGTCTCAGCCAGATCCGGATCAACAATCGCTACGTCCGGAGTGATGTTGAAGTCAGCCAGCGGATATTTGATACCCTTGTTGTAATCTGTAATTACGCTGAATGCCGTTACCTCGGTAGCAGTACCGGAGGTTGACGGAATCGCACAGAATCTTGCCTTTGTACGGAGTGTCGGGAAGTTAAACGGAATGCACAGATCTTCGAATGTGGTATCCGGATATTCATAGAATGCCCACATCGCCTTGGCCGCATCAATCGGAGAACCTCCGCCGATCGCCACGATCCAGTCCGGACCGAACTCGCGCATCATCTCAGCGCCCTTCATAACGGTATCCACGCTGGGATCCGGTTCCACACCTTCAAATAACTTCACTTCCAGGCCGGCTTCTTTTAAATAGTCGATTACTCTATCGAGAAAGCCAAAACGCTTCATAGAGCCGCCGCCTACTACCACGATTGCCTTATTTCCCTTTAAATTCTTAAGCTCTTCAAGGGCTCCTTTTCCATGATACAGATCTCTTGGTAATGTGAATCTTGCCATAGTAAAATCCTCCTCGCCATATTTTTATGCTGATCTTATTGTAGACTCAGGGAGGAAAAAATACAAATGTAAATTCCCATATATCAGTATATAAATATCGATATATAGATACTGATTATAGCTCACCCATCAGGCCTGCCTTTACCTGCTCCAGCTCTTCCAGAAACAGCCGTTCCCATTTCCCCATCTTATAACCATTTCTGTAGACGAGGACATCGCGGTACCGGTGATTTCCGTCTGCACACGGCTTTTCGGTCAGTCCGTGCTGCCTTAAGACAGACGGCGGCATGGGGGATACCCACATATAGGTGTCGCTGTTCTCATGGAGAAGCCCCATCTGGGTTCCCCTCTCGAAGATATAGATCCTGTTGGCCGGCGGGCTGTCCGCGGCCTTAAATTCCCGATGGCCGGAGGTGCTGCCGTCTCCATGGGTGATCTCGATGTAGGGCAGCAGATCGCCTGGCTCTATATGGCCGGCTAAGGCCAGGGGATGGGCCTGCGACATCAGGAGGCGTTCATCGTATTCCAGCAGAAGCTCCGTCTTCAGCCCGCATTCCGCGGCCTGCTTGGCGTAATATGCCTCTGCGGACGGCTTGTAGCGGATGATCCCCAGCTTATACTCTCCACGGTCCACATCACGCAGAGTGTCGGCGGAATTCGTCTCCCGAAGCCATAGATTCATGCCTTCCTTCCGGTCAATCCGCTTCACGAACAGGGAAAATGCATAGCTGATATAGCTGGCCCGGGGCATGGACAGGGCGAACTCCACACCACCTGCCTTCGCAGGCTTATAAAGCGCCTCCATCTCCTCTAACTGAGCCAGCACATTTCTCGCATATTCCAGAAAGATCCTGCCTCTGGCCGTAGGGACGACCCCCTTGGGCGTCCGCTTGAAAATGGGTGCTCCCAGGCTTTCCTCCAGCGTCTTTATGGCCTTGCTCAAATTCGGCTGGTCCATGTAGAGATTTCCGGCCGCCTGAGTGATGGATCCGGTCTTTTCAACCTCCACGGCATATTGCAGCAATACAGTATTCAAACACCATTCCCCCTCACTGCATCCTTATCCGTTTCGTAGAGATATTTTGACAGTGCCGCCAGAGACACGGCCATATTCTCATTCTGAACCAGCACGTGATCCGGTACATTCAGATGAATCGGCGCGAAATTCCAGATGGCTCTCACACCTCCGTCCACCAGCCTGTCACACACCTCCTGCGCGGAATCCGCCGGAACTGTGATAATGCCGATATGGATATTCATTCTCCGGCAGAGATTTTCCAGTTTCTCCATGGGAAGAATCATCTTTTCCCCTACCTTCTGCTCTGCCTTTTTGGCGTCTCCGTCAAAAGCCATGACGATCTCCACGCCGTACTGCTCAAACCCGCGGTACGATAAAAGCGCCTTTCCAAGGGAACCTGCGCCCACCAGAACGGCCTGATTCGTATTATGGTACCCCAGAAATTCCTCAATGTCATCGATCAAATCCTTAACTACGTAACCCGTCTTCGGCTTCCCCGCCGAACGCGCCACCATAGCGATATCCTTTCGGACCTGAACCTCATTCAGCTGCAGATCCAGTGCAATCACCGGCGCGGAGATATTGACAAGCCCCTCGGAATCTCTGCGCTCCAGGTAATGATGATACACAGGAAGGCGTTCCAGCGTCTTTCTGGAAATGCCCCCAACCAGATGTTTTTTTTCTTCCATGACTGACCCCTTTGCTAATCCAGCTAACCGCCTGTTCCCTAAAACATCAGGCTGCGGCAGCGATTGATACAGGCAAATATCTCCTGACGCCTCGGCATACATAAATTAACCGGCAGATATCCGTCTTCCGCCAGTGCCGCAAGGCCCTCCGCCGCAACCTTCTTTTCCAGCAGGTCCACGATCTGAATCAGATTCCGCCTGCCATCTATGAAATGCGTTCCCGCATATTTTAACAGATATCCCAGCGCCGCGATCTGCTCCGTATCCGCAATCTGTTCCACAAAACGAAGCTCCACCACGTCCCGGTCAAACTGCAGGCTGTCACGGCCCAGAACCTTCATCTTAAACCGTTCGTCCCTGCCTCCGGTCTTAAACTTCTTCGGTACCCGTTCAAAGGAAACCGGAGTTAATTTAAGCGACTGGACGCCTTCTCCGAACCCGGCAGCGGCCTCCTTCGCCTCTTTGGTCACTTCCTTCGGCACATAGCAGTCCATCTGTATGACACGGTCCGCCACATGGAAATAGGCGCCCGAGCTTCCGGCTACCAGAATCGTGGAGATTCCCTGCTCGTCATAAAGCGCCCGGACCCGCTCCACAAATGGTGTAATCGGTTCCTGATCCCGGTGCACCACCATCTGCATCAGCTCGTCCCGTATCATGAAATTCGTCGCACTGGTATCCTCGTCCACCAGAAATATCTTTGCTCCGCTCTCCATCGCTTCCACCACACCGGCCGCCTGCGACGTACTTCCGCTGGCATCCTCGGTGCAGAACCGTTTCGTATCCCTCCGATCCGGAAGATTCTTTATAAACAGGGAGATATCCACGTTCTTGACGCTCCGTCCATCCTCTGCGCGCAGCTTCACCGCCGACGCTTCCGTGACGACGTACTCCCTGCCATCTCCGGCGATATGATTGTACACGCCCGACTCGAGGGCTGAGAGAAGCGTGGATTTGCCGTGGTAGCCTCCGCCCACGATCAGAGTTACACCCCTGGGGATGCCCATCCCCTTAATCGCCCCTGCATGAGGAAGCTTCATCACCACTTCCATCGAAGATGGGGACGTAAATGGAACCGCCTTCGCCATCGGCCGGTCCGATACCCCGGATTCCCTTGGAAGAATGGATCCGTTCGCCACAAACGCGGTGAGTCCCATGGCAGAAAGCAGCCGTCTCGCTTCCTCCTGGTCCTCCGCCAGTTCAGAGACTTCTTTCACCTTCTCCTTCTCTGCAGCCGGATAGGTTTTATAAAAACACGTTCCCGCCACGCACTCCGGCAGAAATTCAAACAGAATCTTAATCAGTTCCCCGGAATTGATCGTCCTTCCGTTCGCCGGAAATCCGACTTCCATTCGGATCAAAATGCCTCCATCCTCCGGATCTGCCACACACGCGGTTCTCTCCAGAATCTCCTGGCCGCACCGGCTGACTGCGATCAGCCCGCTCTTTCCCGAACCTCTCGCCTTAAAATTGTACCGTTCCACCTTGGCGGCGAATTTACGAAGCAGCAGGTCCTGCAGCGCCACCCTTTTATGACTCAGGTGATAGGACTCTGCCGGAAAACAGGCTTTCTTTCCCTCCACCCGGATGCTGACCCTGGACGGCGACGCAAACGGGTCGCCCTGCACATGGTCGATGCTTAAGGTAAAGTCCGGAAACTGGTAAACACCCTTCGCTCCCTTGTAGGCAGGATATCCCTTCCGGTCAACGGAACGGAGAAATTGTCTCAAATCTTCTGCTGATTTCATTTTTCCGTCCTTTCCCCAGTCTCGTTACCGACCTGATCTCCATCACCGTTCTGCTCTCCAACATCGGGAACCACTCCCTCGTGAAGATCGGTGATAAACATGGCATCTCCAAAACTAAAGAAACGATAGCGCTCTCTGATGGCTTCCTCATATGCGTTTAACACGTGCTCCCTGCCTGCCAGAGCCGAAACCAGCATGACGAGTGTGGATTCCGGAAGGTGAAAATTGGTTATCAGGCAGTCCAGCGTCTTAAAACGGTATCCCGGATAGATAAAGATCTCCGTCCATCCGCTCCCCGCCTTCAGCACGCCGTCGTCCGTGGAAGCAGACTCGACAGTACGGCAGCTGGTGGTTCCTACGCAGACAATCCGACCTCCGTTCTTCTTCGTATCGTTCACCTTCTTTGCTTCCGCCTCGTCCACAATATAGAATTCGGAATGCATGTGGTGCTCCTCGATCTCATCCACTTTGACCGGCCGGAATGTGCCGAGCCCTACATGAAGCGTTACATGGGCGATCGCGACTCCCATAGCCTCGATCTCCGCCAGCAGGTCCTTTGTGAAGTGGAGTCCCGCCGTGGGGGCCGCTGCCGATCCCTCATGCTTTGCGTAAACGGTCTGATAGCGGGTCTGGTCCTTAAGCTGGTGAGTGATATACGGCGGAAGCGGCATCTGGCCCAGCCTGTCGAGAATCTCCTCGAAGATCCCCTCGTAGGAAAACTGTATCAGCCGGTTTCCTTCCTCTACAATATCCACCACCGTACCCGTCAGCAGCCCGTCGCCAAAGGTAATCACCGTGCCGATCTTCGCCTTTTTTCCAGGCTTCACCAGCGTCTCCCAGATGTCATTCTCCCGTCTTTTTAAGAGCAGGATCTCGATCTTCGCCTCGGTTCCTTCCTTCACGCCGAACAGTCTGGCCGGGATGACTTTCGTGTCGTTGATGACAAGGCAGTCTCCCTTCCTCAAATAAGAGAGGATATCGCGGAACGTCCGGTGTTCAATTTCTCCCGTCTTTTTATCGAGAACCAGAAGCCGGGAAGACGAACGGTCCTCCAGCGGGTCCTGCGCAATCAGCTCCTGCGGCAGTTCAAAATCAAAATCTTTTACATTCATGTCTCTTCTCCTTAATCTCAAAATGCTTCCCTGCACGGTGCCACGCAGAGAAGCATCTGTTGTTATGTATGTTTTGTCATTCGTTTCCGGACGTTTAGTCTCCGTTTACCGTCACTTCATTTCCGGAAGCTTCTACTTCGTCTCCGCCGTCGGTGCCTTCGCTCTGAACGGATTCTCCGGATTCTCCGTTTTCTCCGCTCTCACCGTTTTCCCCGACGCCTTCTGCCCCTTCACCGCTCTCTGCCTCTTCACCGCTCATCAGTGCCTGATAGACAGCCAGAAGGTTGGAATCCGTTTCCAGTGCGGTACGCAGGCCGACATTGACTTCTTCCGCCATACTCTGCACGGCCTCCGACTCGTTTACTTTGGCCATGTACGCCCCTTCCTCCGGAGTGACTTCCGCCATCATATGCCAGCTTCCGTCCGCTCCCCGCTTCACAAAGCAGGCAAACAGGCTCGGTGCCATGGTATCCGACTGACGGAACTTGATCTGAAACCTGGTATAGACCACCAGGGTATTTTCCTCAGGGCCGTTCACGCTGTAGCAGGCAATATCGTTATAACTCTGATAGTATTTTACTTCTTCCTCCATACGAAGGCCTTCTTCTCTCAGTTCCTCCGGTGAAGCGCTGTCTCCGTATACCTCTGCAAGACCATTGATATCGCAGGTCCTTCTCGCCTTAAAATAAGCCTCCATCAGGCTGCGGATCTCTTCCCCTGCCTCTTCCAGATGATATGCGGTGTCCTCTGTGTCCCCTGTCTTCTCTTCTTCTGTCGCTTCCGCCGTTCCGATTTCGATCTGTGAAACAGCTTCCGTCGATTCTCCCTCTTCCCCCTGCGGCCTGTCCGCCACAACGATCACAATAATCAGGATAATCACAACAAGCGGAATCACCATAAACTTTAAATATCGGATGGTTTCTTCATCTGCAAGACGTTTTTTTAAGTTTTCTAACAAGTCCTTCATACGGGCCTTAACCTCCTGGAGATTCAATCTCCGTTTTATTCTAACAAACTATGATATAAAAATCAATAAAAATAGTCTTGCAATTCATAAGAAAATATAGTAGAATATGAAAGATGCATCTGTAGCTCAGTGGATAGAGCAGTGGCCTCCGGAGCTGCGTGCGTAGGTTCGATTCCTATCAGGTGCATTCCTGTTAATTACGGAAAAGCAGGCCGGATACCTTGATTTTACTTGGTATCCGGCCTGTTTTTTTATTCTCTTAGCCAATCTGGTCACTTATTTTCGGTAGGTATCCGCATTCGCTGCATCAACCGCATCCCACATCCCGTCAGGAAAACCATTTCTGAGCCATGGCCACCAGTTATCACGGCCATCCGCTTCCGGCGCGATCCAGTCAGGATAACGGCCATCACTGCCATATTCAAAGTGATACCCCTTGTTCAGTCCATTCCACGTTGCATGCATATCGTCAGCATTTGTCAGCCAGCCGCGCTCTATTCCTTCCACCCATGGCCACATGGAATGTGCAACCCAGTAATCATGGCCGAAATTATAGTCTTTAAATTTCTCGTAAAAATCATCCGTCTGCGGGAATGCATACCCGGCTGCCGGTTTTAATCCATTCGCTCTCGCCTCCGTGGGAGTCATCTGCACACCGCGAAGATCATTGCCGTCCCAGCCAGTTAAAACGATTTTGTTAAAAATAACATTTTCCCCATTAACCGTCTTTGTCTCCGTTCTGTAAGTCATGGATCCGTCTTCATGTTCAATTGCAGATGTCGTATCATAGATAACCGCCTGATTCCAGAGACGGATATTTAAATCCTGTGCGCCTGCTGCGTCATATAAGGCGGCGGCATCTGCCGAATCAACAAGGCTTCCTCCATTTTCCTCCGAATAATACGCCCTGGTTCCATCTTCATGTTCAATATAAAGCGCATACTCAAAGCCATGCATCAACTGCCTCCAGTCTGTAAGCGTATCTTCCTCAAAGCCGTAAAACTGGTAAACGAGCACCGCTCCGTTGGGATTCAGTCCGCCATGCTGCACCTGGTAGACATATACTGACGCAATGTCATAGCTCTGCGTAAACGCTTCTTCTGCTGCGCCATCTGCGCCGGAAACCGCCTCCCGATTCACGGTAATAACCATATTGGTATAAACTGGCGTAAATGCCATCTGAACATAGGGAACCGCGATTTGTGTCTCCGTCCCTTTACTGTAAACATAATAATCCGAGTCTGGCGTCAGCCTTAGTTCATCCCCGTATTGGCTGTACAGCGTCACGGCAGCATCAGAAGCTGTCAGCGCCGACGCATCTACGCCTTCCGGCCATGTAACATAAAAATCGTCCTGCTTCGTATCACATAAGACCGGTTTTCCTTCATAATCGGCTCCGATCCACGTCCATACCGGCCCGTTCTCTGCCCCGGCTTTCCGGCTCATCTCCGCTCGTCAGCTTCACAGAATCCCCCGATAGTTCAAATACCAGTTCAGAGGAGTCCGTCCCACGGTTCCCCGCTGCAGTTTCGGCCGCCGAATCGGTTGATGCCGCTTCCTTCTTCCCATCATCAGAGGAAGCGCCGCACGCCGTCGCTGCCAGGATCAGAGCACCGGCAATAACAGCCATTGTATTCACTCCAAAAATCTTCTTCTCCACTGTATTTTCCGTCCTTTTTATTGTTGTCCGCAGATTGTGTCAATCCATGCGAATAATTCCTGCAAATCATAATCTCCGCTGTGAGGAATTCCCCAGGGCAGGAAAAAATCCACATCATACCCTTTATTTTCAAGTAAAAGGGCTAAGATAACCGGAATTGCGAACGATGTATCCCGGTCAAATGATCCGTGACGGATTCGCCAGTGTTTTGCCGTATCCGCATTTCCAATGTACTGCGTGGGATTCAGCATACGAATGAGCTGCGCGGGAGCCATCTCTGCCTCGGTCTCCGTGTGCTCCATGGAAAATTCAGAAAAATGCCTGGCTTCCATTTCCATAGAGCCAAATTCCTCATTTTCAGGACTCTTAAGATCTATAGCGTCAAAAGCTGGGGCCGGTTTCATCCGGGTAATCGCTTTCATATATGCCTTCCAGTCCAGCCCGACCGCACTTTCTCCCAGAATCGTCAGAGCCGGAAATGTATCCACAGCGCTGCCAGGCGCTGCCAACCCTGATAAATGACTGGCAGTGCCATGAAATGCCAGTTCCCTGCTGGCTGATTTTAGGATCTGTCCCTTTATATATTCCAGAAAACTTCCCTCACCATTATTATCCAGCTTCAGGCTGTTTCCATTTTCATCTTTCAGATTCAGGCTGTTTAAGTATGCCGGAAATCGGTTTTGTAATTCCTGTGACAGCTCCATCTGTCTGTCCGTCATCGTGCCTTCTTCCGGGATCCGGATTATCCCATTTTCAGTCTTCTGATGCCGGGTACGGTAGTAATCACGGATACCTCCAAACTGCCATTCATAAGCCGCGTCGGCATTTTCCAGATTATGAATTGGGCAGTAGCAGTTTGCAGCGAAAACATCGTCACGTTCGTCTGCCGCCCCGATTTCCTTCAGGTAAGGAACGTAATCCTGACTGTTTCCGGCAGCGCCGGCCAGCGCAGACAGCGCACCTCCCGCACTGGTCCCGCTGGTGATGATCCGTTCGGTATCTCCGGGAATCAGACTTCGATTATGGCGTATATACCGGATAACCGCCTTCATATCAACAATCAAAGCCGGCGCTTTGCCCACCATTTTCCCATCATACTGTCCGGTATCATCGGCCTTTCCCCCCTCAAAAAACTCTGAATTTCTCTTTCCCGAGGTTCTTCCACGCACACCACCGGAGACAACTACACAGCCATGCTCCAGTGCCGTAAAGATCGAATTGGGCATTCCGGTTCTTATATTCAGCCCCGGCTCATCCGCCGGCCCCGGCAGATAACCGCCTACCGTATTCGGTATAAAGATTGGAGCGGTATCCTTCGTGTATCCGCAGACCGTTCCCCCCTGGCCGTACGCCTCGGGAACAAATATATTCAGCTTCTGGACAGGGTCGGCCGGCCGTTCACAGTATACAATTCCAAGATAAGCTCTGCAGGTGATTTTTTTACCAGCCGCTTCATACGTTCTGGTCTCACCTCTCTCTGCATCAAATTTTAAGTTGTCATTCATTTTTATTTTCTCTTCATATTCTTTATAGTCCTGCTTCATTACAGAAGCTTCTTCGCCTTGTCGTTATTATAGATCACCAGTTCCGCAGCAAATGCAAAGATACAGCCTGCTGCTACACCGATACAGTACTTGATCAAATCCGTTGTACCGCTCGCTGCGCTTACGAAGTTGGGGAAGGAAAACAGCCCGCTGCCGCCAAACATATAGATCCTGGTTCCCAGCAGCCCCAATACGGCGCCGCCTACGCAGCCTGATAAAATATTTAAGTATAATTCTTTTTTCAGCGGAATTAATACCGAATACATCAAAGGCTCTCCCACTCCGCAAATCTGGGACAGAGTTCCCGGAAGTGCCAGATCCATGACCTTCTGATTCTTATGACGAGCTGCCGCTATACAGATTGCAATTCCCTGTGCCATACCGATCATCGGTCCGATGCTGCCGCATGCCAGCATATAATCAAAGCCCTGAACAGCAATCGTGGAAAGCCCCAGAGAGATAATAACCCAGTGCAGTCCAAACATAACGAGAATACCAAAACCCCCGCCGATCAGTGCGCCTGCAACAATTCCGCCGATCACTGGAATATTGTAAAGGAATGTAACAAACATTGCAATCACACCACAGATCCCCATGGAGACAGGTCCAATTACCAGGTATGTAAACACTACTGTGACAAGAAGAACAATAACCGGAGTCAGGATTCCCCTGATAGCCGCCGGCAGACTCTTTTTCAGCGCCTTCTCAAGCTTTGCCGCCACATATACTGCAATAATGATCGGAATAACGCTGGAGGTGTATCCGCTTCCAGGCATGACGATAGGAATTCCCAGAAATGTGTTATAATAGCTCATTTCAAATGCAGTTCCAGCAAAAACAGTTCCGGAAACTGCCAGATTGGAAGCAATATTGACCATACTGGGATAAACCAGAGTCGCACCGATGGCAGCGCCCAGAATTTCATTCATTTTAAATTTACGCGCCGCCGTAAATCCAAGTATAATTGGCAGGAAGTAGTAGAAACCATCACCGATCGAATACAAAAGCATATACAGACCGCTTGTGTCACTGACCCACCCCAGCGTCAGCGTAAGGGCAATCAGTCCCTTGATTATACCGGCTGCCGCCAACACGTGTAAGGTCGGCGCCAGAACACCGGATATCGTATCCATCAGCCGGTTGATTATCCCTGATTTCTTCTCTGATCCCACATCTTTATCCTCTGATGTATCATCTTCAACCATTCCGCCGCCTGGAACCCCCGTCTGTTCCATAATGGCTTCATAGACTGACTCGACTTTATTGCCGATAACGACCTGGTACTGGCTTCCTGAA
Organism: Hungatella sp. L36; assembly: GCF_014288035.1. Lineage (NCBI taxonomy): Bacteria > Bacillati > Bacillota > Clostridia > Lachnospirales > Lachnospiraceae > Hungatella > Hungatella sp. L36. The sequence continues at coordinate 323,286 of NZ_JACOPC010000005.1, forward strand.
TTGATGACTTTCAGAACACCAGCCGTTTTTGAGAGCACGTCGGTATTGGCCTTACTGTAGTCCGCCAGATCAAAGCGCAGTCTCGTCATACAGTGCGTAAGCCCCTTAATGTTTTGTTTTCCCCCAACCAGCCGGACAATATCTCCGGGCAAAGTTTCATAGTTTGCTGCCATTCCATCTTCCTCCTCGTTTTCTGAATATTATATTTATTTTTGTTGTATCTCATAAATATATTATACATCATCGTTCCTATTTTTAAATACTTGTTTTGCATAAATATTTTATTTATTTTTGTGTATATTTACTAAATTATTTATTTATAGTTGTTGTAAAACTTTGGTTTACAGAAGTGATTTTTATTTTATAATATGGTAATATAATTGTATCACTTATATTAAATGGATGAAAAATGATTTGAACTAACGGAAAGGAATGATAAACTTCATGAATGTCATTCAGATTATGGAACAGAAAAAAACAGAATTTACCCCCAATGACCAGCTCATTTATCAGAAGATCTCCAAAGATCCCGGCAAGATTGTTCAGATGACTACCAGCGCGCTGTCCGACGCCTGTGGTGTCTCCCAGCCCGCGCTCACAAGATTCGTAAAAGGACTTGGTTACACACGGTATCAGGATTTCCGTGCAGATCTTATCGCATGGCTTGCCGAGCAGAGGACACAGCAGATGCCGGACTGTGATCACCTGGAATATTTCTCAGTTATGAACCAGCTTCTGAGAGAAGCGGAAAAAATCCTTACAGATTCTTATATGCGCGACCTTGTCTGCTATATCAATCAATTCAGCAGGGTATTTACCACTGGCGTTTCCAAGAGTTTTCAGCCCGCTTCTCTTCTGGAAACACTCATGATTAAAACAGGACGTTTCTTTCACGCGGTTCCCAATGATAATATCTCTGAGCTTAGCGATTCAATGAATGAAAATGATCTTCTTATCGTCTTCTCCGTGAGTGCCAAGCACTCTCTTCTGAAATCGTTGTCCGGTTCCGCGGGGAAAATCATGCTCGTTACCGTGACCAGTTCCCATCCCTATCAGGAGCTGATTGACCGCCAGGTATTACTGCCGTATATTCCTCCAACACCAGAAGAAAGTGCAGTGTCACCGGTTTTATTCGATATGTTCGTCGAGATACTCTGCAGATATCTGACGCACTGAAAAACGTAAAAAAGCCTTCTAACCCAAAAACGATCCTCAGGTTAGTAAGGCTTTTTCATTTTCTTTTTGCTTCAGGATGCTATTTCTTAAAAAATCCCGTTACCGTATCCCATATCTTCACAAACACATTTACAATTCTCTGCCACAGCCCGACATTCTGCGGAACCGGTTCGATATCAACTGCGTTCGTATTCACATCTTCTTCGCTGATCTCCTCTGTGCGCAGAATAATCTGAATGCTGGCCGGAGACGGATTCTTATCCGAGGTGAAGGAAATCATGGACTGAGACGGGTCCATTTCCAGCAGATTCGTATCGTCCTCGATCTTATCCAGCTCATCCTTTACACTGGCTCTCAAGTCCTCGTTGGCATCCTTTAATTTGTCGCTGGTGCCCTTGGTATCCGCAGCCTTTTCCAGAATATCGATCAGGCCGTCAAGGGTCTGCTTCGTACCGTTTTCCACCGCGCTCCGGTTGGTCCTGGCCGTGTTCTGCACACTTCTTAAGAGCGCAATCACCTGACTTGTGCCGGAACTCATCTGATCGAGGGAGGCGGCCATGTCATCAAGCATCAGGTCAAAACCGGCTTTATCTTCATTGACAGTCCTGTTTAAATCATTGACGTCGCCGATCAAGGTCTCGATCCGGCCCATGATGGAGCTGATCTCCCCGGCCGCGTCCTGGCCGCTCTCAAGGCCGTCGTCCAGGCGGATTCCAGACAGTGTGCGCTCCAGATCACTCACCATGCCCTGAAGGCCGGAAACCACAGGGAGAAGCGCCTTGGCCGCTGCCGCCAGCTTCGAAAGGCTGGCCGCGTCTCCCAGGCCATTTCCGTTAATCGCATCCAGCTGGCTGCGCAGGCGGTCCACGGCATCGGAGCCGACAACGGACTCCATATCATCCAGAATTCCATACGTCTCCTCCAGCAAATTGCTCAGCGTCTCCTGCTGCTCCGCCAGATCTTCCTCATCCAGTTCCGCAGGGATACCTCCGGCCGTCTGTATGATATTCTGAAGCACTTCATTGATCTGTTCCAGCTGGTCATCTATAATCTGCAGATGATCCAGAATCTCGTCCCTGTTGGAATTATTCAAATCATCCCGCAAATCCCCCAGAGAGTCCTCCAGATCACTGAGTTTTCCTGCCAGATCAAAGAAGTCATTGCCGGAGCTTCTCAGAGTCTTCACGATGGCGTTGATTCTCGTGTTGATTTCATCCAGAGACTGCTTATTCGTATTGATATCCGGAGCCAGCTGGCTGATTTTTTCATTGACAGCTTCCAGACTGTCCAGGCTGTTATCCGCGTTGGCTATGATTTCGTCCTTTGACGCGTCCAGACCCGATCTCGCCTTCTGCAGATCCTCCAGGCCCGCCTGTGCCACATTCATACCGCCGCTGATCCGGTCCAGGGTATCCAGGATTTCATTCATACCATCCAGCAGCTTATCGGTGGAATCCCCCACTGTGTCCTTTACCTCTTTGATATCGGTGATCTCGCTCATCTGGTCCAGCGTTCCGGGAATCATCATCATGATCAGGCCCATGGACTCGAAATTCGTCGTGCTGATCCCGATGTGAAAGGTCTTCTCCTCCCCTGGGACCGCGGCAAAAATCACAACCTTATACGTTCCTAATGCCTGTGTCTGAGAGCCTGGCGCCTCCACAGCGTTTACATCTTCCATATTAACCATGGTCGCCACCTGAAGAAGCATGTTGTTGCGGTAGTACTCCTTTGCATTCTCATTCGGAATGCAGTGGACCTCCATTTCCACCAGTCCATTGGCATGGACCAGGTCCTTTGCTTCCTTTGGAATACCATTTAGTTTATAGGACACGTCAAAATTCCACGGGAGAACCACCTCGTCGTTGTTCAGCTGGCACTCGTAGTAAAACCGCTCCTTTGAGTCCTCCGGCAGCTGCCAGGTGACTCCGTCCCCGCTGATCACCGGTTCCGCGTAATTAGACATATTTGTTACATCTGTATAAGTTCCATAATCCGTAAATGTTCGAAGGCCGTTTAAGGAAACTCCCTTCACCACACTGCTGTCCACCTGATTTCCGTAATAATCCAGGTTCACATACAGCGCCTCATCCGTGGCAACCGCGGGCGGTCCCGCAAGGGCGCTGCCTGCCATGGACATGCCGAGCATCGAGCTGATCAATGCGGCGGCGGTAATTTTATATCTGATTTTTCTTCTATTTCTCATTTTCCTTCACCTCATCCTCAATATTCTTTGACGGCTGCTCCGCTTCCATTTTCTTCTCTTGCTTCACGGGTCCCATCTGCTCCGCTTCTATTTTCTTCTTTGGCTGCCCCGGCATCATCTGCACCGTTTTTTGCTTCATCTGTTCCTTTAAATCCCGTTTCTTCTGCTTCATCGCCTGGCGCGTTTCCTCTATCTTAATTTTCTTAGCTTCTTCCTTCATCAGCAGCGGATCCGCCATGGTCAGGAGCACGGGCAGCAGAAACAGTACCATCAGGACGCTGATCAATGCCCCGCGTCCGATCAGATGACCCAGACCGCCGATAGCAGCCACAGAGGAGACGAAATACAGGCCGTACCCCGCAATCGTCAGAATTGTCCCCGATGTCAGTATGGAAAGGGCGCTTCGCGACACCGTATGCTTGATCGCCCGTGCCTTTTCGGGATACGTTCTTCTCGCATCCATATAATTATTCGTCATCAGAATCGAGTAATCCACCGTAGCACCCAGCTGCAGGCAGCTGACGATAATATATCCCATATACAGCATGCTTTCTCCCGTAAAGTACGGAACTGCCATGTTGAAGAAGACTGCCACCTCGATAGGAATCAGGACGACAATCGGGATAATCAGCGATTTAAACGATATCAGAACCACCAATCCCACGCCGAGGATTGACAACAGGTTGACGAAATTGTAGTCCGCCGTAATAATTGATTTGATATCCTGCGTGGAAGGGATCACTCCCGTTATATAGGAGTCCTCCGGATAATAGCTCCGTACAATGGACGTGATCTCATTGGTACACTGGAAAGCAAAATCGCTCTCATCCGAGGTCTTTACATAGATCATAATTCGGCTGTAGTTGTCCGTGTGCAGCAGGCTCGTTGCGCTCTTTGGAATGATTTTTTCCGGAATTCCCTCCGGTATGGTGCCCGCCAGGGAGGTCACCGATTTCACGTAATACAGATCGTCCAGCGCATCCGTCAAATCCTTCTCTTTCACCATGCTGGTGTTCGGAACCACGGCCAGAATCAGATTGCTCTTGCCGAAGCGCCCGTTGATCTGCTGTTCATCCTCATATACCTTCGTTCCGGGGCTGGACCCGAGAGCGCTGTTTCCAAACGTAAATGAGTTCATATTCTGGGCTGTAAATGCAGGAACCACAAATAGAAGCACGACTCCCAGAACCACATACCGCACTCTGTAGACCACCTGTCCCAGACCATGGAAGGAAGGCATAAAGGACTTATGCTCCGTCCGTTTAATCCGGTCTCCCCAGCGAAGCAGGAGCGACGGCATCAGAAACAGCACGGTAATCAGACTGACCACGATTCCCTTCGCCAGAACGAAGCCCAGGTCTTTACCGATACTGAAACGCATCAGCATCAGTACGACGAACCCGATAATGGTGGTGGCGCCGCTTGCAAGAATAGAGGGCAGTGACTTATGTATCGCGTTGGTAATGGCGGTAACGGGATCATTTCCTTTGGCCCGCTCCTTTGTAAACATGTCGAGCAGGAACACCGAGTAATCCATGGCGACGGCCAGCTGCAGAATCGAGGCCACGCTGAAGGTCAGAAATGATATGGTCCCCAGAATCAGATTCGTTCCCATATTGATGATAATGGCAATTCCCATGACCATCAAAAACATGACCGGCTCAAACCACGAAGTGGTCGTGAGGCATAAAATAACCGCAATCATCACCACACCGAGAGCCATGGCAATGCTGATTTCCCGCATCAGCGTCTCATTTAAAGACTTATTCTGTACTGCGGAGCCCATGAAATAGCCCTTGTCTCCTGTGAGGGTCTGCATCTCATTGATGGCAGATTTCGTCAAACTGCTGGAATCGCCTTCCTCAAAAATGATATCCATTACCGCATAGCCGTCTTTATAGTAATCCTGGATATCGTCGTAGTTAATAAAGATATTGGCGTTGTACACATCTGTCGTCGTATCCGCCCACATAACCATGTCCACGCCGTCAATCTCCGCGATCCGGTCCTTATAGGCCTTGGCTTCATACAGCGTCACCGGCCCCACCATCACCCGGGCGGTTCCCGGATAGCCGAACTCCTCTTCCATCCGGTTTAAGCCTTCCTTGGCAGGCGCCCAGTCAGGCAGGTATTCGCTCAAATCGTAATTCACATGCACAAAACAGGCAGATATCACCGAAAGAATCACCGCAATGGCAAAAATTTTCTCGATCCATCTGCCTTTCTGTACAATCACATCAACCATACTAAAACGCTTTTTCTGTTTTTTCTCTCTTATTTTTCTCGTCTTCACAGCCATCACCCTTTTCAAATCTTTACGACCTTAACAATAATACCATTTTGACTTTTTGTAATTATACAATTTATTTAAGTTGGATGGTTTTTAGACAAAAACAGAAATATGTCTAAAAATAGATAAACCGGTCGTACAAACGCTCAAAAGCCTCTTGACTCTATCACAATGTCATGGTTTAAGATCAGGATAACACGATAAACAGAATCACGAAAAGCGAGGTGTACTATGAAACAAATCATTGAACTGAAACACCACTCCCACGACTATGAATGCATGTGGAATGGAATCGAAGATCTCTATATGAATGAAACAGGAGAATCTCTCCCGGATGGATTTTTCTTTCTGCTCTCCGACTTTGGCTCCTTCTGCTACCGAAAAACAGACAAATCAGACTTGAAACGCATGGTAGCCCTCGGCGACGGCCGGACAAAACACATGTATGCATTTCTGGCACCGATCGCAGGGTTCACCTACGCACACCATTCCTACAGCACCTTTGAACGGGCGCTGAAAAAGGCGAAAGAGGAAATCGACGCAGGTCATCCCGTCGTATTGGGGGCTCTCGATATGTACTATCTCTCCTATTATCCAAAGCTTTACCATAAGGAGCACATTCCCTTTCATTACGTACTGATGACAGGATACGACGACGATCAGCGCCTCATCTGCCTCTATGACTGCGGCCGGACGCAGCTTCTCACCCTGGGATACGACGAACTGAAAAACAGTATGAACTGCAGTTATCCAGGATTAAGCAGTGAAAATACGATCTGTACGGTCAGAATGACGGAAAAAAGGAGCAAGAACCAGATTGCCTCCGAAGCTCTGGCGCTTCAAAAAGATCATTTTCTGAATCCGCCCGCTTCCTTCCTGGGATACAAAGGCCTTGAAAAGATGATCCGCGAGCTTCCCGACTGGAAAAAACAGCTGACAAAAGAAGAGTATGACAAAATCCTGCTGAATATGGTCACATTTTTTGGTACCGTTCCCACAGTTCCCAATGCGCTGAAGGGAATCGCGGAGCCGGATGAAATACGTTACCGGGGAACATTCGACAAAATGGCCCAAATGCTTGTCGAAATCGGAACGGATTGGTTGGTAGAAAACGGTATGGTGCAGTCGGAGGAAGGCGGTATGGTGCGGCAGGCAGGCTGGGTTGAAGCAGCGGATTGTTTCCACAGATGTGCCGATTATATTGAGGAGATATCCATCATCATCATCCGTTATCTGAGTGGAAACGGTGATGAAACGGACCATTTTCCGTCCCTTTTCACCTCTCTGCTGGAACAGTTAAAGAAGGGTTACTCGCTGCTTTAATCCGGCTTTTGCCATGTCCTGTTCCTGATTAGATCCTAATTTTTTTCATACCTGTATAGAAAAACGCCCGAACAACCTTACCGTTCGGGCGTTACAAACTATTTTTATTGAAATTAAAAGAGTAAGCTTCCAATCTGGAACACAAGCACCGCGGCTCCCCATGCGGTCAATAGCTGAAACAGAACCATTCCCAGAGTCCATCTTGTAGAACCGGTCTCTTTTCGTATGGTTGCCACCGCAGCGATACACGGAGAATACAGCAGGCAGAAAATCATCAGCGCATAAGCATTGACCCCGCTAAAACCAATGGAGGACAGAACTCCGGAGAGCTGGTTCATGCCTCCGGCCGAATTAATGTTTCCAATTCCAAACAGAACGGAGAAGCTGGATACCACGACCTCCTTAGCCGACAGGCCGGATATCAGCGCCACCGCGATTCTCCAGTCCCCAAGGCCGGCAGGATTCAGAACCGGCACCAGAACCCGTCCGATCATAGCGGCAAAGCTATTGGAAACATCCTCCACAAATCCGGACGGTCCGCTGTTCAACACAAACCACAGGACAATGGAAGCCAGGAATATGGTGGTTCCCGCCTTGCTCAAGTAATCCTTTACCTTATCCCACACATAGATGGCCACCGTGCGCATATTCGGCGTCTTATACTCGGGAAGCTCAATCAACAGGGTATCCTCTTCCCCGCCCTTTGACATCCGGTGCGTCACATGGGCCACCGCTATGGCCATAATGAGTCCGATCAGATACAGGGAATAGGCCACGATCAGCGCATGCCGCGGGAAAAACATCTCCGCAAACAGAACGTAAATAGGCAGTCTGGCCGAACACGACATAAACGGTGTGATCAGAATGGTTCTTCTTCTGTCCTTTTCACTCGGCAGAGCCCTGGCCGCCATGACGGCAGGCACGGTGCAGCCAAAGCCTAACAGCATGGGTAAAAATGCCTTGCCGGAAAGCCCTACGCGCCCCATCGTCTCATTCATGACATAGGCAACTCTGGCCATATAGCCGCTGTCCTCCAGAAAGGCCAGCGCCAGAAACAGGATAAAGATATTCGGCAAAAATGTCAGAATTCCGCCGACACCGGCCACAATGCCATCCACAACCAGGGAGGTGATCCATTCCGAAGCATGAATATTCTGAAGGAAATACAGCGTACTGCCCGAGAGCCAGTCGAGACCGACTTCAAAAAATCCCTTTAAGAAATCACCGACAGTGAACGTCAGAAAGAATACCATTGCCATGATCCCTAAGAAAATAGGAATTCCCCAGATTGGATGCGTTAAAAACTCGTCAATCTTATCGGTCGATGCGGCCTTTGATTCCTTGTTGACCAGACACTCCTTTATGATCTCTTCTATGTAATCGTATTTCTGATTGATAATCTCTTTCTCGTAATTATGATCAATGATGTTATTTAAATCTACCGGATGATCATTCCATACAGTCTCATCGTATTCCATAAATTTGATGGCATGCCACCGTAAATTGTCCATCTCCCCATAGTGGGCCTTAAGCACCGTCTCCACCTTGGAAATCTTGTTTTCGATCCGGGGGGTATACTTGACTACCGTGCCCTGAGGACCTTCCTCGTAGTGGTGAACCACGGCGTGCATCAGCACATCCAGGCCGGTACGCTTTCTGGCCGATACCGGTACGACAGGAATGGAACCCAGCATCTCAGGAAGGCGGTGCAGATCAATTTCCATCCCGCGGTCCTCCACGATATCCATCATATTCAAAGCCAGGATTACCGGTTTCTTCAGTTCCAGAAGCTGAAGGGTCAGGTAAAGATTTCGTTCCAGTGAAGAGGCATCCACTACATTAATGATGACGTCGACTTCCCCATCCTCGATACATTTTCTTGTGACTTTCTCCTCAATGGTATAGGAAGTCAGGCTGTAGATTCCTGGTGTATCAATGACACGGATCGGCCGTCCTTTATAGCTGGTCTCACCTTCCACCCGCTCCACGGTAACTCCAGGCCAGTTTGCCACCTTTAATTTTGCTCCTGTGAAGGCGTTGAACAGCGTTGTTTTACCACAGTTCGGATTTCCGACGAAGCCTACGTTAATTATCCTATTATCATCACTCATGGTCTGCGGCCTCCCTGATCTCAATTCCCTCTGATATTCTGCGCCCTAACGCCAGACGGGTACCCCTTACCTTTATAATCACGGTCCCGCTGCCTTTTTTATTCATCAGGGTTACCGGCGTCATCTCGTTGACGCCGAGGGCCTCCAGCCGCCTCGTAATCGTGTCATCCACCATTACGCTGTAGACAATATATGTCTTACCTATTTCGCCTTCGTGCAATTTCATTCTGTTCTCCTCCGGACTGCCGTTTCAAATGCATTTCCCCTATTTTATAAAATGGAAAACCCAGGCCTCACAATCGCTGGCCTGGGCACCTCATATATTCCGGCGTCCATAGAAATTCTACACTTATTGAGAATTATTGTCAATATCAAATGCTACTGACTTTCTATGATTTACGGATAGTTTTCTGGTTTTATTTACTCGTCCAGTTCCTGGAGCATCTTTTTCACTTCCACCATACGGTCACGCAGCCTTGCGGCCTCCTCGAAGTTCAGCTCTGCTGCCGCCTGATGCATCTTCTTCGTCAGCTCCTTCGCCAGTTTCTCCAGTTCCTTTTGGTCCATGGATTCCGGATCCTTTTCAAAGGACTTCTTGTCCTCAATCGCCGCCTTCGAGATAGCGATTAAATCACGGACTGACTTCTTGATGGTCGTCGGCGTGATGCCGTGTTCTTCGTTGTACTGCTGCTGAATCGCGCGCCTTCGGTTCGTTTCTTCGATCGCCACCCGCATGGAATCCGTGATAGAATCCGCATACATGATTACGTGGCCCTCAGAGTTACGCGCCGCACGCCCGACCGTCTGGATCAGAGACGTCTCCGAACGGAGGAAGCCCTCTTTATCCGCATCGAGAATCGCTACCAGCGTAATCTCCGGAATATCAAGGCCCTCACGCAGCAGGTTGATTCCGACGAGTACATCGAATACATCGAGACGCATATCACGGATAATCTCCGAACGCTCCAGCGTATCGATATCGGAGTGAAGATACTTCACCCGGATTCCGATCTCCCTCATGTAATCCGTCAGGTCCTCGGCCATACGTTTTGTCAGCGTTGTGATCAGAATCTTGTGCTTATTCGCGACCTCCTTGTTGACCTCCGAGACGAGATCATCGATCTGGCCTTCCACCGGACGCACCTCGATCTCCGGATCCAAAAGTCCCGTAGGCCGGATAATCTGCTCCACCCGCATCATCTCATGGTTCGCCTCATAGACAGAAGGCGTGGCCGACACAAACATCATCTGGTCGATCTTCGACTCAAATTCCTCAAAATTCAGCGGTCTGTTGTCCAGAGCGGAAGGCAGACGGAATCCATAGTTGACCAGGGTCGTCTTCCTGGACCGGTCTCCCGCAAACATACCGCGGACCTGAGGCAGGGTGATATGGGACTCATCCACGATAATCAGGAAATCATCGGGAAAATAGTCGATCAGTGTGCAGGGCGGCTCTCCCGCCCTGGATGCGGTTAAATGCCTGGAGTAGTTCTCTATACCGGAACAGAACCCGGTTTCCCGCATCATCTCCACATCAAAGTTCGTCCGCTCGGAAATTCTCTGCGCTTCCAGCAGCTTATCTTCGCTCTTAAAATAAGCCACCTGTTCATTAAGCTCTGCGAGTATCGTCTGAGTCGCAAGCTCCAACTTTTCCTTCGAAACCACGTAATGGGAAGCCGGGAAGATCGCAATGTGTCCCAGCTCCGTCTTCCCTTCGCCGGTAAGCGAATCGATCTCCGTAATCCGCTCCACCTCGTCCCCGAAGAACTCCACCCGGTAAGCGTCTCCGCCCGAGTAAGCCGGATAAATCTCCAGCACATCACCTCTTACGCGGAAACTGCCTCGCTTAAAATCCATATCATTTCGTGTATACTGGATGTCGATAAGCTTGTGAATTACCTCGTCCCTGTCTTTTTCCATCCCAGGCCGCAGGGAAATTACCATCTCCTTATAATCGATAGGACTTCCCAAACCATAAATACACGACACGGAGGCCACAATGATTACATCCTCCCGCTCAGACAACGCAGCCGTGGCGGAGTGGCGCAGCTTGTCTATCTCGTCATTGATGGCAGAGTCCTTTTCAATGTATGTGTCTGTTGAAGGGACGTAGGCTTCCGGCTGGTAGTAGTCGTAGTAGGAGACAAAATACTCGACCGCATTCTCCGGGAAATATTCCTTAAACTCGCTGTAGAGCTGTGCGGCAAGGGTTTTGTTGTGGGCAATGATGAGGGTAGGCTTCTGGATTCGCTGGATGACATTTGCCATGGTGAAGGTCTTTCCAGAGCCCGTAACCCCTAGTAAAGTCTGGAATTGGTTGCCTTCCTGGAAGCCTTTTACAAGGGCTTCAATCGCCTGCGGCTGGTCGCCGGTGGGCTGGTATTCTGAGTGTAATTTGAACTCCATTTTCGCTTTTTCCTTCCTTGGTGACCACTTAAAAAGTTCGCCTATTAGGCAGAAATTCGTAAAAGAAGACCGTTTTGAGTTGCCTAATAGACGAACTTTTGCCATTTTACGAATGAAGGTCACCAAAATGCTATTTTCTTAACTCCGCAACACTATATAAACTCAATGAAATTAGTAATACCAAATGTCACCAAAATTATAACATAGCGGAAGGAAAAAGTATAGGCGCAAGTAGGAACATTTGTTCTTTCCCCTGCGCCTTGTTTCATTTTGAGAACCAAATTGATATTTGATTGAAACTACTACTGCCCTTAATTTTTAAACATAATCTTCTGCCGGAACTTCGATTTCCAACAGTTCTTCCTCAAACTGCTTGTCTACCTCCTTTATCGGAAGCACCTCATCTATGAACGGCTGAATTTCATCTACACAGTCAGCAATAATTTCCCGGTTATCACCATATACATCTAAAGTGATTAGCTCCGTTGCATGTCCCATTAATTTGGATACTGCTTTGGGATTAAAATTATTTTTCAAAAGCAGTGTGCAGAAGGTACTGCGTAAATGATGCCACTTTATATCCGGCAGGTTGTTATCCGCTAATAGTTTTTTATAATATTTCCAATGGAAATCCTTGCTTCGCGGTTTCCCGTAGTTAGAGCAGCAAACATATCCTGAATCCTGAAACTGGCTTCTCCTGCGACTCTTATTTCTCTCATACACCTCCCTCTGTTGCAGAATCGCCTCAAACACATAATCTGGTATCGGAATATCACGATAGCTCGATGGGGTCTTCAATCCAAGTTCCTGTTTCGTAAAGGTTTTAGGTGGAAAGTCTTCTTTTTTTGTGTTGATTTTCTTCCCCAACTGCCGGCGAAGCTTTAGTGTTCGGTTAATATAGTCAATATCCGAATATTTCACACCGTTGATTTCCCTTCTGCGAAGTCCCATTAATACATTAAACAGGATCTGCATATGTATCGGCGTGTCCCTGCTGGCCTCCAATAGAATCAGAATCTGATCCATTGTCAGGGTTTTCTGTGTGTCAATACTGCGGGCATGATATTCCTTCTTCTTTACCGTTTTAGGAAGATTGATACCAACTGCCGGATTCTCCGCAATGATTTTTTTCGCTACAGCATAGTTCATAGAGACATTCATCACCGTTTTAACCAGCCTTGAGACCGATACAGAATATTCTGCACGGTCGTTATACAGCTTTTGAACATCTCCACGGTTAACGGCTGACATCTTTTTCTTTCCAAGGATTGGAATAATGTGGTTATACACGATATTGGAATAAGCAGCATAAGTTTCTTCGCTTCTTACCCTCTTGCATATATCCTCCTTTAGCCAAAACTCTAAAAAGTCACTTACTTTAACATTCTCATATACAATATAAGTTCCAGCATGTAATTTACCTATTGTGTTATCCCTGGCAGCATTAGCCTCTTTATCTGTCTTAAATCCCGACTTTTGCTGAGTTCTTTCAGTACCATCTATGTATTTTAAAACAACACGGTATCCGAATTTTCCCTTTATAGGAATCACTGGCTTTACTTCCCAATCCACATACTGCTGAAGGCTCAAATCAATTATCATACTGCTCTCCTTTCCACAGGAACGAATGCTTGATTCATAAATGCCAATATATTCTCGTTTTCATCCATTACATCACAATAATATTCAAACGTTGTGTGGACAGAGCCGTGCCCAAGTAATGCAGATATCTTAATCAGTGGAACCCCCATCTCAATCAGAATTGTTGCATACATATGCCTTAATCCATGTACCGTGATATGCGGAAGGCCATTCTTGCTACAAATTCCAGTTAAAGCGCTATTTAAAGCTGACAAACTATGTAGTTTTCCATTTCTCTGACAGCTGATATAATCATTGTCATCATATTGACCGGCATACACTACCTTATTGGACTCCACAAGTCGTCTCCGTTTTTCCAGTTCTTCTATGATTATGGCTGGAACCCGCAAAACCCGGAAACTGTTTGGTGTTTTTGGATCTCGTTCAATCAGCCCATAATTGTCTATTTTACTTCCACTCCCTTTTTTTATAAGTGGATCTGAAGCAATCTGCCTTCTGATAGTTACAGTCCTTTTCTCCATATCCAAATCACTGAATTTAAGTCCAAGAATCTCGCCTTTTCGTAAGCCACAGAATAGCCCTAACAATATTTCCAAATACCAGTTATTTTCGGAAGACGCTTTCAGCAGGACCTTGATTTTTTCTTTACTCAGAATTGTTATCTTTGGCTTTTGTCTCTTATACGGCTTTGTGCCAGTAACCGGATTGGTTTTAATATACCCACCGATTACTGCCTCTTTCATTGCCATATTTAGAATCTCCCGCCCTTTATTTCCTGCAGAGGCACTGACCTTTGCTACCCGCTCCAACAATGCATCAAGATACTCTGCATTGGCAAACCGGACCTTGATGTCGTACTCAATATTCGGCAGGATTAAGTCATAAACCGCATATGCGCCTACCATTCTGGTTGTTGTTTCAATTCTTTGAGAGAATATCTCCTCAAACCAATAAATCAAATAATCCTTAAGCGTGACTTCTGTATTGATTTGATGTGCCAGATGATAGGCCCGATACGCCTTTTTAAACTCATCTTCGTGTCGCCTATAGCTCTTATCAGCCTCTTCACTGGTAGCAAACCCGCCCTTTTTGCTGTACTTTATCGAACCATCGTCCTGAAGTATCTTGGTACGGTGATACCATGAATTATTTTCAAAAAAAGCTGCACTATTCTGTGGTTTTCTTTTCAACTATCTCACCCGCCTTAACTAATTCCGTCTAGCCAGTCATCAAAAGATTGTTTGGGAACCCTGAAAAGCTTTCCAACTTTAAGGACCCGGAACGGCTTTTGATTCCTATACGCCTCGTCCAAAAAGGTATATGTTTTGCTCCTCCCAATCCCTAAAATCTCCTGGATTTCCTCTGCGTTATATACTTTTTTATCTTTCTGTAAAACTTCTATCGCTGTCACCCCCTTTACAAAGGCAACTAGCCATGAGCATGATTGATGCCACCTAACGTGGTTCAATCTTAGACTAATCGCTAATACTATATTGATTTCACAAAACCGCTCAGTTTTTAAAACAGTCTGTTTCTCTACAATCATTGTAAAAAATTGGCTTTTGTTTCCTCAAGAGCATTTCACAATTTTTTTACTTCTTATAACATTTCATTAAGGTGGTTGTGCTTTCTCCAAAGCAAATTTTCATGCCGTATTTACTCGTCCCCCGGCATCTGGAGTTGTCCTATCTGTTTGCAAAACAGCTTAAACCACGCCAGATGTTTCCATACTAACGCAGCCTCCCCTCATTAGGTGAGCGGCAGTCCCCACAAGTTTCCAACTGATATCATCCTCGCACAGCTTATGCGGCCGTCACAAGCCATCAAACCCCTGCCCGGGCTTATTTTGATTTGATATATTTCGCAGCATTTCTGCTATGGCGTATCTCTCGTATGCTCGATTTCAGTTTTTGTTATAGGACAACTGAACCTATGCTATTTTCAATGTACAAAAAATAAACCTTATATAATATAAATAGGATTAGAATGGGATTATTTAGAAATCTTATAAAAATAAATAGATTATTTTAATTTAATAATTGAATACACCACAATAGATACAAGGAACAACATAGACAAACTCGACGACTGGGAAATTTATTTGAACAGTAATTGACATTAAAATATCAAGGTGGTATTATGTAAATGAATAATTCATTCAAAAGAAATGGAGGGTGGAACATGAGTGATCGCATAAAGTCAATCACAGACGCTGCAACGTATTTATTCTTACAGCAAGGCTATTCTAAAACACAGATTAGCCATATTGCAAAAGCTGTCGGTGTATCTGTTGGTACAATCTATCTCGATTTTGCCGGGAAAAAGGAAATCATGCACTTTGTCTTAAAATGTACCATAGACCCGGCATTTATCAATCAAAATTTTGAAAGACCTATTACAGATGATTTATTTGTCGGTTTGGAAAATGATATTATTGCTGTATTTGAAAAAATAGGAAGTGATTTTGCAAAGCACCTTGTGAACAAAGCAGCCGATTATGACCTTGAAACACTTGTGTCCGACGTTTTTGATATTCTTGCTCAATATGCAGTTGGTTGTCTATTCATTGAAAAAAATCAATTTGATTTCAAATTTTTAGCAGAGCATTACAGAGCGTACCGCAAAA
This sequence comes from Hungatella sp. L36, assembly GCF_014288035.1. NCBI lineage: Bacteria > Bacillati > Bacillota > Clostridia > Lachnospirales > Lachnospiraceae > Hungatella > Hungatella sp. L36. The sequence goes on from NZ_JACOPC010000005.1 coordinate 339,026, forward strand.
AATTTCTAGAAACTATGACACAATATTTAACAGCCTTTGTTGAAAGCGGCAAGGTACGACCATTAGAGCAGCTTGAACTGACTACTACCTTGATTATTGAAATTTTATCATGGTGGGCTATGGATATACGGTACACGTCCTTTGAAACACAGGACATTCCCCCCGAACTCGCAAAAAAAATCTGCATAGACAATATTATATCTGCATATAAATCCTAAAAATTAGTGGGCAGTCAACTGCCCCTGATTTTTTACCACAATACGAATGAATAATTCATTTAGTAAGGAAGGAGAGGTTTTCATAATGAAAATGAAAAGAAAAATCATTAACGGTATGCTTATGGCGGCTTGCCTTTTTACCCTGTCGGGCTGCTCACACTCTACTCCTGCACAAGTGGCAAACGAGCTGCAATTTAATCTAAACGGTATTTCAGACGTAACTATCTCTTATGATGAAGAAAACGTTACCTTTTACCAATCAGAAAATGACGCGCTAATAATCAAGGAATATATGACTGAAAACAAAAGCCGCTATTATGCTGATGTGAAGCAAGACAGCGGAAGTATTCACGTTAGCGAGGGTGGAAAGCCATTCCTCAAAAGCAATTTTACTAGGTACATAGAAGTATATCTTCCACAGGAATATCAAGCAAATCTTACTGTTACAACAACTAACGGCAACATTGATATGTCTGATTTAGCCTTAGACTTAAACTCGCTTCGTATTGACAGCACCGCCGGAACAGTACAATTAGACGATGCCAACGCTTCCATTGTTCATCTGTCCTCTACAAGCGGAGAACTGGACTTGGGGAACATAACAGGCGAACAAATCAGACTTGATACCACTAGCGGTAAAGTGACTTGTGTGGAGCTTAACGGAGCTGTTACCTATACCTCTACAAGTGGTGATATTGTAGTGAAATCCGCTGTCGGTTCTGGAAGCTATCGGTCAAATAATTCCGGCAATCTAAAAGTAACTTATACAGAAGTGACAGGCGACCTATCATTTTTCAATAAGAATGGCGGTATCGAATTAACACTTCCGCAGGACTTAGAATTTGAGTTTGAAGCGACTACAAAAAACGGCTCTGTTTCTACATCATTTCAAGGAAGTATCAGCATTGACGGACGTACTACCCGTGGAACTGTCGGCAACACTCCCACCGCCACGGTAAAAACAGAAACCAACAACGGGAATATAACGGTGACGCAATGAAACAGCGGCTTTTTCCCATATTGATATTAGGTGTAGTCATTTTAGCCTGTATCGCGTTTTATTTTGGCGGCGGCTACACCGCATATAACCTTGCATACATTTTTTCCTTTGTGTTTCTGCTCTTTTACGCTATCTTTTCGGCTTCAACAATTTTGGAAAAAATAGCGCAGATTATTATATATGCACTTGTTATGGTAGTACAGATACTTTTCAATACCTTTATATTACGGAATTTATTTGAGGACAACGGTATAATTGGCTGTTTATGCCGATTACTTGGAATACTGTTTATCTTTATTCCTATTATTATTAAGCAGATATTCTTTTACAGGCGCAATGGTTTTCCCTTTTGCATATTAGGTGAATATCCGGCATTGACCTATTCCGAATTGTTGAGTAACAAAAATGAAATAGCTTCTAAAATTGAAAAGCTGAAAAGTACAGGACAGGTATTGTCTAAAGAGCATTTGCAGGAAATTTTACATGACTTGCCGCGCCACAGCTCATTTTCTTACATCAACAACGGAAGCCTTACAGCAGAGTATTTTCAAAAAGCTGCTGAAAGTTTTAATGACGGCTTTATTTATCTTGTCATTACACAGACAAAAAGTGCGTCAAGTGAAGTAATCGGACTGTTTACCAACAGGATATTTAACCATGTGTCACTTTCTTTTGACAGAGATTTGCAGACGATTATCAGCTATAACGGCGGCGAAAAAATCAAGCCACCCGGACTTAACCCTGAACTGCTTGAACATCTGACAGAGAAAACAGGCGCGTCAATTATGCTTTATCAACTTCCGGCGACCCGTCAACAGAAAAAAACCATGCTTGACAAGGTACAGGAAATAAACAACGAGGGAAGCGCCTATAACTTAATTGGATTGGTATTCAAATTCTCGCGGAAACCCAATATTATGTTCTGTTCACAATTCACATATACCATGTTGGAAATTGCAGGGCTGAATTATTTTGAACAGAAAGCCGCCCACGTCAGACCAACAGATTTTATAGAGCTTGACTATTACCGAAAGCTACAATTTGTAGACAGGATTGTTTTAGATAACGGAGATAATGCGTATGGAGAAGAAAACCCGTAAGCGAGTGATTGTTTATTGCATCTTATTTGTAGGGCTTATTGTAGGAATAACCGTTGTACTATTTCCCTATATTGATCGCCTGTCCGACCCTCAATCTCAGAATGCCATAGAAGCATTATTAGAAAAAAAGAGGGTTATGGGCCTCCTTGTAGTATTGGGTATTCAGATTTTACAAGTGGTTATTGCCTTTATCCCCGGTGAGCCGGTAGAGATTTTTTCCGGCGCGTTATATGGAACGGTGGGCGGGCTTCTTATCTGCTTGTCCGGGTGTATGATAGCTTCAACAATTATATTCGCCCTATCCAAACGGTACGGAAAGCCGCTTTTTTATAGCTTGTTCAGCAAGGAAAAAGTGCAGGGGTGGAAATGGCTGCAAGACAGCCGGAAATGTTCAATGGTGACGTTCATTCTGTTTTTAATACCCGGAACGCCCAAAGATATGCTTACTTACATTGTCGGCGTAACAGATATGAGTGTTTGGAAATTTATAGGCATATCCACGTTTGCCCGTATTCCCTCTGTCCTTTCCTCAACAATTATTGGCTCAACTATGCGGCAGGGGGAATGGAAAGTTTCTCTGATTGTATTTTTAGTCACGGGGATTATCGGGATAGTTGGGATTGGCTTTAAGGAACGAGTAATCCGTTTCTGTCAAAGCAGGGCAAACAAAGAGAAAAGGTTAACAGCAAAATGTGAGAGCTTGGATTTTGTCGAAGCAGCACACGGACACAAAGTATATCCTCTTATGTATTGCCACATGGAAGTTGAGGGAAATTTAGATATAAGCCGTTTGCGGTCTGCTATCGCCCGATCCTGTCAATATGTGCCGGAAATCCTCTACACCTACGATTTTACAAGAGGACGCTTTATTGATAAAGGCTTTACCGTGGACGATATCATTAGCCGCGCCTCTGTCCTGCTACAATGGGATTTAGGCAAAAAACCACAGTTGCAAATTGTGATGAATGGTGATGAAAATGAAATAACAATCGGCATGAGCCACATTCTGACTGACGGCGAGGGGTTTTTGCAATATCTATACTTGTTGGCTTCCCTTTATAACGGACAGCCACCCTCTTTTCCATTGGAGAATAGCAGAGATATTTCGCCTGTTTTGAGGAATGTCCATATTGGGCGACCAACGGAACAGACATGGCGACAACGGCACATTACCGTTCCACCTTTAAGGGCGGACAGCAACGGGAAACTGTATTTCTGTTTGCGTAGCCGTATTGGCCCTAAAGACTTTTCAGTTCTTTATAGCAAAAGTAAAAAACAAAATGTAACGCTCAATGACATATTTATTACAGCTTATGCCCGTGTAATATCCCGTTTGCATAAGATACATACCATTGTTATTCCCTGTCCGGCAGACTTGCGTGGATTTTCGTCTATGTCGGATAAATTGAGCATAGCAAACATGACGGGTATTTATAGAAAGATAGTTGTTGAAATTAAGCCGCAGCACTCTTTCCACGAAACCTTATTGCAAGTTCATATAGAAATGCAACTGCAAAAATCACGTTATCGTTGTTTTGTGGGTATACGCCCGTTAGACTATTTGTTTCACAAAATACCGCCCCCTGTTATGGCACAGATTATTAAATGGGCTTACCGATTATTCCCTGTTTCTTATACGAACTTCGGAAGAATAAATCATACAAAACTGTTCTTTGAGGGCTGCAAAATTAAAAGCTGCTATACAACGGGGGCGTACCGATTACCACCTGATTTTCAATTATCTATAAGCACATTTCAAAACGTGTGTACGCTAAACTGCACTTTAATAGGTCAAAATGAGGACAGTATGACCGGGCAGAACATTTTAGATGAAGTCAAGAACGAAATTTTAGAATGGGTGAACATGAACTAAATAACTATCAAACGCTGGCGACTAAGGGATAGCCAGTTAGTCGGTGGCTTTGATAAATTAAAGCCACCGTTTTCTTTTTGAAAAATTAGAGTACGGAGGGTGTGTTAAAGTTGCCCTTTTTAGGACACGGCGGTGTCAAGGACAAAAGATAGACGCTCTGCTCAGACTGTATTAGTTGATTTTAATATAGTAATCCCTCCATTTACAAGAGCATACCGAAAAAAGAGCTGCCAACCTTACCAACAACGCCATCCCAAAAAACAAGGCGGCGTTTTACAATAGGGGCACTTCTGATTAGTGTGGCCAGAAGCAATATGCTTCCTACGCCCCCTCATGGAAACAGATTCTGGTGCTTATATCCCCCAGCGCTATCATCTGCAAAACATAGGCTGGGCTTTATATCTGTCTATCAAATTTCACTATATCTTCATCTAAAATATAATTTACCGTGCCAAGATATTCTCCTTCTCCATATCTTGGTATTGTTATATTTTTTCTTTTTACAACCTCCCTATACCATTTAACCGCAGTCGGAGAAGCAATATATCTTTTGAAATCATCGATGGTTGGTTGGCTATTTTCCCATATTTTCTCCTTTTTATAAATCTTCGATCCACTCCATATCTTTACATACTGGCCATTGTCAGAAAAAAACCTGATTAGAACGGACTCATCAACAATTCTTATGCCATCAATTTCCAGCGATGTAAAGCTATCTATATTCGTGCAGACCAATTGAATAATCCGTTCTTCCGGATAAGGTTCAGGAGGAAGAAATCCATTGGTTATATCTCTAATCAAGGCCCAATCCCTTAATAAAACTTGCTTTCTTAGTTTAAGCTGTTTTATGGCCTTCTTTATCTCTTGGCGGTCTTCATAGTAACGTTTGGGATCATAGGGGGTCACCAGATGCTTTATTTCAATTATCACAACATGATTATCAAATAAAGCTATAACATCAAAATCTGTATTTCCTATAGAGGATTTAAATTCTATTTTATCTGCATAGACATTCCATAAGGAAGACTGCGACAATTTATTTCTTAAATAGGATTCATACTCATCTCCAATTGCCGCCCGCTTTATTTTATAATCCAGCATAATCTGCTCAAGCATTCGGGTGATATTAATTTGCCGAATCAAATTAGGGGCAAATAAAATCCTTTTACCACTTATTTGAACCAACGGTTTTGAGAATAAATCGCCCTCTTTCCCGCGTTGCGGATAATATATAAACCACTCCACCAGCTTAGCTGCTGTATTTAAACTCTTGCCATATAATCGTGAAAAACTTTTAATTAGCAAATCAATATCAACTACTGGACATAGATAATTAAACCGATCATGTTCAATCTCTTCCCAATTATGATTTAAGATATTTGAATAAATTTCGCTCATTGTCACCAAAAATTCATGCACTTCAAGGAAGTCATTCAATTCACCATATGGTAACGTTTGCCTTAAATAGGCTGGAAAAATATCCGTCTGCTTTATAATTTTCATTGTGCAGTTAGCAGATAAATTACAACGCAAGTAGACCTCCAATTCCAGTTCAAAAATGCTCTTCCACAAATCCAACTTTATTTTCTTGGCAAGGCGTATTATAAACTTATTCCCATTAATTATTCTATTTTGATTTGATATCAATAAATCAATACTATTTTGAAATCTTCTGGCCTCTCTGCGTATTCCTGCAACAAAATCAATCAGGCTCGCTTCATTGGAATTGGGCACAAAAACTGTAATATCATCATCTGTATCCGTTTTTCCAAGTTTAACCGAGTAATCCTTATATATATAAAGGGACCATAATCCGTTTATTAATTCACAAAAATTTGAATGATGAACGAACTTCATAATATCCGGACATTGCAAACATTGCTCATATGTTAGATTATCGCAAGGTTTTTCAAAATTACTGTCATAATAATATAAATAAGGAATTGAATAATCTATCAGCTCTATTAGATTTTCGCTATTCTGTGATGTTGAATATCTCATACCAGGATAGATTTCAGATTCTACATTTGCAACCAAATGCTTTATCCCTGTGATTGGCTTTTTACCATCTATGTTATTCAACTCAATACCAAGTTTATGCTGATCCTCAAAAAACGAAATTAATGCCCTCAATTGATAATCCAATGGATAATTCATAAATTCCGTCTTTTCTCTGGCAGCATTATTATTTTTCATGTTACTATAAATAGCCTCATAAGCCAACCCCAGTTCCATCATCATAAATCCAAAGTCTGTTTCATATTTTTCATCCATTGACATTATCATCTGTACTAAAGATTCTAAATCTGAATCTTTGTAATTATATGAAATTGGCGAGCCAAGAAGGTTGCGATACAATACAATCTTTTTAAATTTCTCCGGATTTCCTTGATATATGTTGTATAGTTCCTTAATGTCCATTTTAAACCACCTTTTAAATTACAATTTCAGCCATCTAATCATCTAACCCCATTATACAATATACCGAAATAAAAATACAGCAGTGTATATACTCTCATACATACACTGCTATATCATACAGAAAACTTTACCTAACTATAAACTTCTTTCACTACTTCCATTTTATCAGAATCGCGTCTGTATGTGAATATCATATCCGACAAAAATCCTTCTTCATCCGGACTATCAGAATTAACGCTAGCTATTAAACTGCGAATCTCCTCTGGCCGTATAATGCTGACAGGATGAATAACTGCATAATCATAGTTAAGGAATACAATATATAAATCTTCCCCTAAGATATCACTTAATTTTTTTGCTACTCCAGGAAGGAAAATTGAAACTGCTCCATTGAATATGACTTCATTTGTAACCCCAACCATATCATATCCAGCATCCTTTTGAAATATATCGGTATCCATAACAGAATATGCCTCAAGACCTGTCAACATAATTGGCGGAAATAAATTATATGTATTCGTAAATGCTTCTTTTATTACCTCTTCTTTTCCTTTATTCCATATCTCCAGGTACTCGGAACTCACAGCACTGCTTACATAGGCTCCATTAACAAAGCCAATATGAATATAGACAGTCAAAGCAATGTCACCAATTAAATCGTACATACCGTCTTTTAACTTTTCCATATGTTTTACATAATTAATCGGTCGAATAATCAGGTGACTTCGTATCTGCTCATAATCATCAGCGACTTCCAGCGGGCTGATTTTTCCAACTTCCCCAGCCTGTCTCAGTTTACTTTCCACTATTCTCAAAATATGTTTCAAATCCATTTTGTCAAATGCAAGTGCTTCATATAATTCCTGTGTATGGAAACTCAATTCGTAAGTTCCATTCATTTTTTTTCCTTGCTTGCTCACCACCAGTAAATCCAAGGTTCTCCCATTGTTCTGTGGTGTTGTCCTAAATTCTATACTCGTTCCATTCCATCCTTTTGTTACTTCGCGTATTTTCTGGCAAAGCGCCGCAATAAATTCTTCATATTTCATATAAGCCTCCATTTCATGCCACTATGGGCAACTATCTTTTTTCATATTTGTATAATAACTACGGAACAATGTCATTATGGTATCAAATCCTGCCTATGAGATTTTCCATCCATACATCATCAAAATTATAATTATATTTCTCTTTGAGCTCTTTAATAAGTTTAAGTTTTAGGGAAAACAAACTGTCGCTTAAGCTTTGGCAGCTATGTGTTGTATGACGCAAAAGAAAACAACTCTGTTTTAACGCTAAAATCTGAGTCACTAATTCTTCTATCGCAGGATTTGAATCTACAAAATCTTCCACATCTTCAATCCCATCATGCAACTCAAAATATTCCCAAGATGTATACACCGGATAGGGAATCAATCTTCCATCTATCCTGATATTTCTGTTAATATAGTCTCTCATCCCATATCCTCTTCTTATAAGAAATGGTACGGAAGCCGCCAGATATCATATGTCCCGGCGGCTTCCTGCCTATTTTTTATTTACTCTTCTGTTTCGTAAACATATATGTACACATTGTAGCTTCTCTTCCTATTTATAAGCTTCACATGAAAATTACAATATGTTCCCTCGCAGTACAAGTGATATTCCTTGTCTTCAGATGGCTCTGCTCCATAATACGCTCCAAGTTTCGGAATGTCGGAAATGCCCTTGCCAAGCTGTTCCTCCAAAATATACGCAGAGAATTTATTCATTTCCTGCACCATGTACTGGTTTCCATCCGTACCCTTTTGTGGAAACCACTTATTCCACCACTGATATCCATCATGGTCTGCACGGTTATATGCAATGAGGTGGTCTGGCTCCATCGAAAATTCTGCTTCTGTCATTAGAAGAAACTCATCCTCTCCAAAAATCAATTCCTGGCACCAATAGCAGTACCCTGACATCATTAATTCCCGTTCTTCTTCTGTTCGGTCCGGAAATAAGTTTTGGATATGCGGAGCCGGCAGGCCGCTTCCCCTACGATTAAAACGCGAGTTGCTGTACCAGCTGTATTTATCCATGTCCTCATCTGTAAGATAAATACTTGTAACGGTTCCACACATAGGGCATTGCTTCTCCACTTCAAAACGACCTTCAACCTCTTTTTTAGACATCTCGCGTGGAATATAAACATACTCATATTCATCAGTCACATTTTTATCATCGAAAAACGATAGTACCATTGGAGGTTCGCTGTCTTTTTCTATCACTGAAAACCTCTGATTCTCAAAATTCTTATAAATCGCTTTTTCCGCTGTTTCATTCTTAATATAGTAAAGCTTCTGTTTCATTTGTCGTATCCCTCCTTGATTTTATGCGGCCACAAGTTCGCCATTCTGACCGTCTGCTTCCGTTACCCCTGCATCCTCCATACACAAAGAAACTTCCATCAAATCAGCTTCCAGAACATCAGCTAAAGGCATGCCCGCAAGATGACCATGCCATACTTTCGCATTTTTCTTCCGCAGTTCTTTAAATTCTTCTACACGGAGACTTGCGCTTACTTTGGCCAGCCGGTAATCCTCCTCTGTTAATCGTGGCTGGATTGCCTTCTGCCATTTTTTTATAAAGCTGACAGCCTGATTAAAATCTACATTTTGTCGGTCACCGCTTGTACGCTTTTGACGGACAGTCCCGTCCGGTTCAAACTCCAATGTATAGAATGCCTTCTCTGGCTGATCTGCTTTTCTCAAAAATGCAATATAGCTTTCCCTTCTCTGTATCCGTTCATAATAGTCATCGCTGAATCGTATACAATGCCTGAGTGCCCTGCCCTCCTGTATAATATCCTCAATCCGATTTGGAATAAGAAGAACATACTTCTGATCTCTATACTCATACTTTTCTTTGATGGACTCGCAGATTGCATCCACGTCCGGATATACTTTTGCGATATCAACTGCCTGAAGCGTTATGTTTTTATCTTCACACAACTGGAGAACTTCATCATGACTTTCAACCAGATTTTTGGGCTTATAGAATATTTCCAATGTGATATCACGTTTCAGCCGTTTTGACATATTGAGATAATCCTGCCAGGTAGATAGAAGTTCCAGGGGAGGTCGGTTAGTTAATGCATACTGACGTTTCAGATAATTGCATATTCTTAATTCACTCATTCTATCCTGGATGAATTTTATATTCTCCGGTCGGATATCCTGTTCTTCAAAATAGCAAATTACTGAATCCACGATATTTTTGCGTTTTTTCTTTTCATACCGCATCCATATAAGAAACAATTCGCCCCCATCATTATTCCGCAACCGTCCCAAACGGTTTCCGTCTATTCCTAGCGACTTTGCCAAACTATGGGATTCTGACACCTCAATCCGACCCTTGAGTGCATCCAGCGTAAGGTGTTTTAGTCCTGCCTTGATAAAGCGTTCCAGATACGGGGCCTCAGCCAGGCCGCTAAGATAATCATTCGGACTTATTTTGTATCCGGTAGATATCAACTGCGGCAGACCTGTCCTGTTTAATATATGGCGGGACAGTGCTGGTACTGTACGTTTATACACAGCACCAGCATGGTTTAGTTTATAATCGTTGTATCCATAAAAAAACGAGTAACTGGGATAGCCTTTAATCCAGCGGTATCCTCTTTGTTTATACCTGCCATAGTAATACTGTGTGTCTGTTAGATTCTTATCATAAATAACTCTTCCGGTTTCATTACACATTATTTTTGGTGTTTTATACTCCCCTTTCTGATAAAATCGTTGTGCTGTAAACTGCCGGATTATAAGACCATCACCGTACTTTTGCGGTAAATAAACCTGTTCTTCTTTTGTACAAAGCCTCCCTGCTTTTCCCTTAGCTTTATACTGGATACGATGCCCGCAGCATATACAGGTACCATATGTATTATGTCTGGCTTTCTTCACTGGTACTATTTTCTCGCACCAGGTACAAAACCCCTCTTTCACATTTTTTGAATAGTCATAAAATATAAAATTCTCATTCAATCCATGTCTGTTTACCCAGCGAAGCCAATCTTTTGGAACATCGGGGACCAACTTCATCGCCGCCTCCCATAGAGATGTCTCTTTTTTATATCTATTCTCCAGACGCTCCTCCAGGATGGACTGCTGGTACTGGTAGATACCTTTCATACCTTTCTGGGTAACTCCCAGATATTCAGCCAATCTAATGTCTTCTTCTGGTGTTATGTAGGCACATGAATAACTGTAATAATGCGGAAATTCAAGAGCCTCCACACACGCGGTCCGCCACTTTCCCTTTACTGTATCCCAAGTGAGATACTCTCTTTTACTCTTATCAATGAAAATTTCATATAATGGTTTTTTACTTCCCAGCCGTAAATCCCTCGCCAAATAGATAGCAACCATCAAAATACCGTCACAAATTTTACTCTGCAGATATACCTCTCGCTGGAAGACAGGCTCAACTCTTTGCCACCCAATCTTTTTATTCTCCGGTATATCCTGTTCTGCCATACAAAGCATTTCATCTGTTGCATACAGATGTCCCAGCTTTTTCAGTCTTATTTTCTTCATGACTCTTATCCTGCCTTTCTTATTTTTCCATTGATGCTATACCAAGTATCTGGAAGAATCTCTTTTCCATCCACAGCATGTATTCCTATCTCTGTAATCTCGGACTGGCTTCTCACTTCCTTTGCAAATCCCAGAACATCTCCTATTGCGCCTTTGGCAACAGGATTCTCTCCTCTGACAATCACAATACCGTTTTTTGCCACGCCTTGATTCAGACACACAAGGTGATTATTTTTTCTAAATGGATGATCAAAAAGATATTTTAAGCTATGAGCCACAAATTCTCCTTTGTCCAGTTTCTTTATAAGCCTCAACCGGGTGCAGCTAATTTTGCTGTCATATGCATCCTCGTCAATATCACCATCAGCGACAACCATGTAATACACTGCCCTGTCCCAGTCCGGATAGTAGGATAAGCAGTCCAATGGGTTTTCAGCACAATGCATTCCATTTATTCCGCAATTTGCTTTATCCTCCTCATTCCACACGCCTAATCGATATTGGTATGTATTACCGTGGTTTGTACAAGTTAAATCCTTATCAAAGCCCTTAAATGCAATCAACATGGTCATTTCCTCCTTATTCAGCCAGGCCGTTCTCAAACAGAGAAACCTGGCCCTCAATCTGGTCTTTATTCTGGTCAGCCGCCTCCGTCTTGGCTGAAGAATGTTTTCCTTCCTTCTCAGATGCATTGCTGTTTGCTCCACCTGCTTTATTTTTCTTGGAAGCGTTGCGTTTCTTAGCGGTTTTGTTTTTGTTTCCCTTCGGAGTATTCATCTGCGCCGACAATCGTTTGTGGAAAGCCTCTTCTGCTTCCGTTCTTCTCTCGGCCTCCTTTTCGCGGTCATCCGTTAAATAATAATCCCGTACCCATTCAAAAACTTTGTCTTCCAAAACAGCCATGTTTGCATATCGGCCACTTTTTTTCACCTCATCGCTTACCATTTCATACGCCCGACTCATGATTGACTCAACACACCGCTGCAGTGTCTTGTGTTTCTGGAGCACCAGGTCAGCAAAATCGCTTTTATCACAGCACCTTATGAGATAGTTGCCGATAACATCCGTAAATTGAGGATCATTCAGATTAAACATTTCATCCAACAGCTTACTCCGGGCTGACATATAATCTTTCTGCGTCTCTCCTCCGTCTATCAGGAAATACCGCTTTCCAGAGAGGAACTCTTTCAAGTCCACTTCAGGAACCTTATATTTCCCGGCAAGATTTTTAAGCTCATCCTTTAGTCCCATTTGACGCAACTTACTGGCTGTCTCGTTAAAATCTTGAATATTCTTAACCTTTTTATATAATTTTTCTATCATTGTCATACTCCTTTAAATTCAGCCGGAGAATTCACCATTCCCCGGCTATACTGACTTTATGCAGCATTATCCATGCTATCCAACTCTTCATCTCCGGAACTTTCTGCCTGCTCCATCTTTCCTTCTCCTTTCCGCTCGTCCTCTTCCTGTTCCATCAACGCCAATAACGCCAAAATCATTCCCTTACACCAGCTATTGTTCCATTTATCAATGAACATCTGGATTTCTTCTACCACTTGTTCCCATTCCTCTTCAGTAAGTTCTCTGCCGCAATACTTCTTATAGAATCCATAGCTTTCCTGCATTGCGCTATTATAATCAACCAAAAGTGCCTGGTCCAAACCTCCAATCAGCGCCAGAAATAGTGGTTCCCCCTGGTAGACATCATCCAGCGATTCTAAAGGCAGCGGTTGAGTACCATTAAGAAACACAAACATATCATTGAACAGATTTTTTACTAACATAAGATGGTCCATTCTTTTCCTCCTTATGAAGCCTTCAAATCACCGATTCTTAACTGACCAACAATCTGCGGGCTATTTTTTTTCGATTTCCTATTTGATGGCCGGCACTTTCTTTTCAAAATACGCCTTTTACAGTTAGCCATGTCATCATACAGGCTTTCCTGGAAGCTCACTCTCTTCATCTGCAAGTAGGCATCTTCGCAAATCGCTTCTTCCAAACTTTGTACATGACACAAGAGACGGTAAGCCTCACTGTTTTCTTTGTCCTCATTATCCAAATGTTGGATATGGTCTGCTAACCATAAATAATCCTTATTATTTCGGTATTCTTCAAGCGCACGAATTGCGGTTTCTTTAATTTGCTGGCAATTCGCCATGTAATCCACATCCATAACCGGAGGAAGCGGAGCATAATAACATTCTGGGTAATCTGCCTCAACGAAGGTATTCTCAATCTGCCTCATCATTGCTTCTATTCCACTGCGAAGTCGATTTAAATATTCTCCGTCAGGCACATCCGCCTCCGGGCATCCCCTTATTTTCCACATATTCCACCGGTCATACAGAATTTGAAGCCTTTTCCCAAATTCGTCCGCCAACCTTTTATAGTCTGCCTCCTCCATCTTCCCTCCTTTCCAGTTTGGGCATACCAATGCTTCCAGTTTCTCATCGCTGATAATAAAGCCGCATATAAACCCACTTCTTTGTACGGTGCAGCCATAACGGTAGCGTCCACTCAGCCTTCCTTCTGTTTCCTCTTTTTTATTCAGATCAATATTGTGGCAGTTCCTACACGATTGTTTTTTCATTTGGTCCTCCTTCTTTCGTTATACGTACATTACGGCCGTATTGGGTGCTTACGTGCAATACGTTTTACTCCACTCATTGATGCCTTTTACGAACCCAGTGAAGTGACTAAGCCGCCATGTCGATAAAATCCTTTAGCTCCATCTGACCTGCAACCTGTTTATCTGTTTTTTCATTTCCATACATCCACCAGCGGAACACACTCTCACCATCCTTCCAGTTTCCCTTAGATTTACCACTGGCGGTACGCGCCTTTACCATACGGTCAAAAGCTCGTATGTAAGCATCGCGGTACTTGGGATATCGCTCAAATTCCCGTTCCCGGCTTCTTATGCTTGCCAGAGGGCAACCGATGCACCCAATCCTACAAAAGCCTTGGTCATACAGACAGCAATAAGGCACCTGATACTTACGGATAAAGTACCAGATGTCCTCCTCTGTCCAGTCGATGATGGGATTTAATATTCTTTTTCCCTTCAAGCTGCATATTTCTAATTTTCTACGATCTTCCTCGTTATCACAATTTAGATAAATAGCCCCTTTCTTCTTATGAATCTCTAAGAAATCCCGGTTGGCTCTTTTCCTGCTTTCTTCCCAGCGGACTCCGGTCACCGTAAAGGCTCCCTCGCCCCCTCCTTCTTTCAGCACTTCACAACAGTAGCGTGCTGTACGCAGCGGCGGCATCTGCTTCTTGACAATCAAATCCCACATGGTCAGCTCCGGATACTCAACCTTGACATCTGGAAATGCCTCCCGTATAAACCACACCAGCTCCGGAGGATCTACTGTTGTCAAATGATAATGTGCCTGAAACTTCACATGAGCCATCTTTGCAAGCACATAAAGCACAACACTGTCTTTTCCGCCGCTGAAGGCAAGGTAATAACCATCCTTATGATACCGGACCGCAGCATCTTCAAACATCTGAAACAACTGGATTGCCCGTTTTACCTTATCTGAAAAATCATCAAAAAGTCTGTATTGTTCCATTCTCTCCCGTCCTTCGCAATTATTCTGCTATTGACGGAAAAGCCATTCTTTCCGGTGTGTCTTTTTACGCCGCTAACCGCTCTTCTTTCAAGGCCTCGGTCCGCAATAACCTGGCCTTTAACGGCAACCAGGAGTTTTCTCCGGGAAATGAGGGAATGGGACCTTTTTAGATTTCAAATGGGATTGTTGCATACGCTATGGGCTTTATTTTAAGAATTTGTGCATTTAAAATACGCCGGTATGGACATTTACGGTTTAATTCCTCTACCCAGTCTGAGAATATCATTTCAATCTCCAGGTCCAGATCATCATGCTCCAAACGCAGCAGGATATATTTATAAGCCTTTCGGTAATTTCCCCGCACAGTTACATAGGAATACTCTACTTCGTATAACGGAGCTGTCAGCCGTCCTGTCAGGAACTGTGTAGGGTGGAGCTTTTTGATGAATTCCCGGTACTCTTCTGTTGCCGGAAGATTCCCTCCAACCCCAATCTCTGCAAACGAGGCGATATCTGCAAATTTATGAATATGCATAAACCTCTCCTATCCTAATGAAAGTCACCTTAAATGCATATAACCTTATCCTCAGCGGAACAATATCTATATGCATGATTGGATAACCGTTCATCTGCCGGAACTTCCTCTGCATTAATGGACTGTATCAAATCCGCCAGTTCCTGAGAAACTACAGCATCCTCGACACCCAGGGTCGGAAACAGAATCACTTCATCTACACTATAAGGAATGATTAAGAAATCCTTTCCCACATGTAATTCACAGTATCTCATGAGCCCGGGATAGAGTAAGACTTCGGCACCACAAAAGTGAATCCGGTTTGTTAACACATACATCATGTCCGTTATTTTCATAAGCACTGGTGGATACTTATTTACCATATTGACCAATGCTCTCTGATACAATTCCTCTTTGTCCACAGACCAATAGTTCAAATGCTTATTTGTTATCATTAAGGTTGCTGCTATTTCTTCTGTTTCTTCACATAATAATAAAAATATAATGGATAAATCCAGATATGGTATGTTTGGGATGTTCTCCAGCATAGAAGCGTTGTCGTGGGTATTTACCAGTTTACACATGATTTTGTCTTTGATTTTCTCAAAACTCATATCATTTACAATCTCCTGCATACCAGCCGGTATATCTGGCGCCGATGCATAGCATTCCAGAATCTCATCAATAATCGCTTGAAGCCCTGTTCCTTTTTTGTAACACTCAAAAAAATCTTTCAAGTGAATAGAGGGGCGAAACTGCTGCCCCTCTTTTTCAATGCACAACTGTGTCTGGACTATGCCATTGTTGATAACCGGTTTCAGAACATGCACATGGAAACCGGCCCCTAATCTTTTGGCTACTTCAGAGCTGACAGCTTCGGCAAATTTTTCTAATGTCATCATGATGTGAATCTCCTTTTCAATTTAGAATTTCGTTTCACAGTGGAATGGTCACAGTTTAAAATATCTGCGATAGCCTCTATACTGTAACCCTCGCTTCTCAGTTGCTGTATAACTTCTTTTCTCTCCTTTCTTGTTGACACCCGCACAATTTTGGGATGCTTCTTTTTTAAGATTTTTTGGGAAATCGGATTATTCAGGCCATGTTCATACAGAAACCGGGCCTCCCTTGCATTGACTCCCATTAAGATTGCAATGATAAGGCAATGATATCCCTCCGGATTGTAAGAATCTCTCATCCGCTCCCTCCTTTCCGCCTTCTGGCTTCTTCCTCCTTTCTGCAAATCGAGTAGGAGGGAGTGATTAACTCCCGTCCTCTCACACCACCGTGCATACCGTTCGGTACACGGCGGTTTCAACAGTTGACGTGCACGGACTGATAGGCTGTGGCTAAATCATAATAGCCACTGTTTATCAGTCTTTCTTTTGTCATTGCCATATTTACCGCTACCGTTTGTGTGGTAAACCAATAGCCTCTTCGGCTGTTCCCTGCCTTCCATGCCAATTCTTTCGGCACTCCCATTTTCAGCAGGTTCTTCACCTTCGTTTTCGGTTTCTTCCATTGTTTCCATATACACATTCGGATTCTGTGATATAGCCATTGGTTCAGTCCCTCTATTCGGTTCTTCATATCTGCTACTCCATAATAATTCAGCCAGCCCCGCATATACACCTTTATCTTTTCTAACGATGGGCGTATGCTCTGAACAGACCTTCGAGAACTAAGGTCTTTCAGTTTTGACTTCATTTTCTTCCATGACTTCCCATGAACCCGGACATAAATGCCCTTTCCGTTCTTTCCCAATGTGAAGCCAGGGAACTTAAAATTTCGGATTGCAAATACACTTACTACACGGCTTTTCTTCTGGTTCACCTGCAATTTCAGCGTCCCTTCCAGATATTTCGTGCTTGTTTCCAGAAGTCTCTTTGCGGCTCTCTCACTTTTAGCTAACAATACTATATCATCTGCGTAACGTACAAAAGCCACTCCTCGTTTCTCGTACTCCTGGTCGAACTCGTTCAGATAGACATTTGCCAGCAGCGGGGATAGATTTCCTCCTTGCGGCGATCCTTCCTCTGTCTCCATGACTACACCGTTTTCCATGACACCACTCTTTAGGTATCTCTTTATCCATTGGATAACCCTTTCATCCTTTACATCTCTGCGCAGGATATTTAATAGCATTTCTTGGTTCAGAGTATCAAAGTATTTCGACAGGTCCAATGCAACGGCATGGGTGTATCCCTGTTCTGCATACTCTTTTACCTTTAAAATGGCGTCCCTGGCGCTTCTTCCCGGCCGATACCCATAGCTGTTCTCCGAGAACAGCGCCTCATAGACTGGCATTAACTGCTGTCCTATGGCTTGCTGGAAGATACGGTCTTTCACGGTTGGAATGCCCAACTTTCGCACTCCTCCCTCTGGCTTGGGAATCTCTACTCGTCTTACTGGGTCGGGGGTGTATTTTCCCCTTTTGATTCTCTCTATCAGTTCCTTTTGATTTTCCCTCAGGTAGTCACCTGTTTCCTCTACGGTCATTCCGTCGATTCCCGGCGCTCCCTTATTCGCCTTTACTCTCTTAAAAGCTCTGTTTAAGTTGTCCTTATTCAGTATCTTCTCTAAGAGTTCCAGCTGTGCACTGTCTCTTTCCTTCCATATCCGGCGGAAAGAACGGTGCGCTCTCACATACCCTTCACGTTCCGCGCTGTCTCTTTGTGAGCAGCTATCTTTGTTTTCTGTACCCAATGTTCTTTCCTCCTTTCCCGGTTGTACTAAAGACTCCTGTTGATTCGGTCCTTCATCTCTCGACTACTACGACCTCGGCTGACTTCTGTACGTTCAGCACTATCTCACGATAGTGGTTATCCCTTTCAGGACATTCCGCACAGACCTCCCCGGGTACCACACGTTTCTTTCTCTCCATCTATCTGCCACATTTACCATACATGATTCCGTGTAGTTATTGGGCTTTGACTTGTTGTGCAGTCTTACCCTCATGTATAGCCTGATGTGATTTCTGTTCGTCAGACCAGAGATTTGCCCATGGGTTAGTATGTTCCCCATATCCAGCTTCCTTCAGATTCCACCTCACGATGGACACCCTTGCCTTCGGCTATATCCTTCCCACCACCGGGCGGATTCCGGACTTGCACCGGTTAGAAACGTGCGCCGCCGGGCGCACACAAAAAAAGAGACACCAAAACAATTCCTTTTGATGTCTCTTCATTCCCGCAGCACAATAGCTGCTCTTATTCTGTTACTTCAAAAATCATGCTTCCAGTTAAACACCGGAACAAAAAACATTTGTAATCTTTGGATTACATAAATCAGCTTTCCCACTCATTTTACCACCATATATAGTTTTTGTCAACTTCATTGCACTATATATTGTGTCGTTCTCCTGCCTGTTCCAGTACCAGCTGTTCCAGGCTTTCGCTGATATAAAATCCGTTCTTTTTCATTTTTTCGAGAACGGAAGCAATCTCCGGGATAATCCCCTCTCTCTTGGCTTTCAAAAGGACTCCGATTGTTCCGGTAACTTTTAGACCGAGATATTTTGCTGTTTTTTTAGCAGCATTGTCATCTATCACGACTAAATCGTCCGCTGTCCCCTCCTGGGCCAGAATCATGACTTCCACTTCTCCATCGTGAAGCTTCGCCTTATACATCTTTTTATCTGACTGGTTTGCGATTTTTTCCACATGTATCCAATTCAATGCAGTCTTTAATACCTGACATGCCGAATCGTCTTTCTCTGTCACCTCACGGTACACAGCCTCCGGGATACAAATCTCTGCATAGAGCGCCTTCAGTATATCCAATAATCCAATATTACAAAGTACAATGATGGGGGTGGAATTTACAATCACTCTACGCATTCTCCAGTTCCTCCAAAAACTCTGCTTTATTGTCAAACTGGAAAATACTGACCTTCCGCTTTCCCAGATATTTAATAAATTCTTCTTCTGTCATACCGGCTATCTGGGCACAGTATCCTATGGACACATTATTCTGCGTATAATATCCTACTGCTACCATACATCTGGCAAATGCAGCGGCCTCCTCCTCACTCATATGTGTATCATACATAACTGCATCCGGTATGCGGATTGAGATCTGGCACATAGAAGCCCTCCTTTCTGTTCCAGACAATTTATGCTTTTACAAATCTAATATATCACATCTGCCCTTCTTATTCAAGCAAACAACTTTTACAGGGTCTTTAGCCTGGGTCTTTAGAACTAAATCATCCTGCCTTTTTCATAGGTTCCTCATCTTCCCTATGGATACAAGTGAGCAGTCTGTCGGCTGCTCCCTGTATCTCATTCTTTAAAAGACCATACAAGCTGGTAAAGTTTCCGATCCTGTTTTCCCGAAATGCATACTCCATCTCAAATGCGCGTATATAAGCGTCTGTCTTGCAAAATAGGATAAACAGGTCTTTATCATTGATGTACAGACTGGCTTTCTTGTCACAGATATAACTGTTCCTTTTACAATACCGGCCACCATTGGAATTTTTCATTGCAATGCCGCGTCCGTTTTGTATTTCTACAAACCATGGGTAATTACGTTTATTCCCCTGGGAATCAGTATCATACCGGACAATATTAAGTTTTGTGACAATACTGTAACCCTCCTTATCTGGATTACCAAAAATCTTTTCCTGGGGATAATCAAATTCCCACAGATGATTAAAGAGCGCCGAGTATATGTATTTAGCTTCTTCTGGGCTGATATTGGCATAGACACTCACTGTATTATCCCCTGTTCCTTTGCTGTAATCCAGCATATTAAGACGGATTAAGGACCTTTCCCCAACTTCTGACACGTCTCCGGACGCATGGATATGAGCCGGAAATAAATATGACGCTGGTTTTAAATTATCCATGAGCTCTAACAATGCCTTATCTGTTTTATACACTGCAATCTGACC
The DNA here is from genome assembly GCF_014288035.1 of Hungatella sp. L36. Classification (NCBI taxonomy): domain Bacteria; kingdom Bacillati; phylum Bacillota; class Clostridia; order Lachnospirales; family Lachnospiraceae; genus Hungatella; species Hungatella sp. L36. The sequence continues at coordinate 359,192 of NZ_JACOPC010000005.1, forward strand.
GGATACTACGTTAGACCAGTCCCGTTCTTCCCTTTCTGCCATATGTCTCCTCCTCTATCTGATGAACCGGGCGATGAGACCTGCCAGTTTGACTGGCATTGTATTGAAATCTGCAATATTCAGAAATCCATCTTTGTATATTTCCTCAATCATCTTACGGTCATCACCGATTGCTGCGGAAAACAACTTAACTCCTCTTTTTTCCAGGCTATATTTGGCTTCTTGCAAATCTGCTTTTGCAATTTCGCCTTTATATCCTTGGGCATAAGGCTGTCCATCGGAAATCATTAATAATATTTTTATATCCTCTGGCCGGTTTAGCAGTTTTTGCGTATAAAAACACAATAAAAATCTGATTATCCGCTAAAATACAGTATCTATCAGCATTTTCAAGGAAACAAACTCATCAATTTACTACTTATTTACTACCAACGAATGAGCCTTGATACGCCAGTTTTCCTAGATATGCAAAGATATGGTACAGCACATCAGTATTGAAACAAGAAAAAAATTGAATATTTTATAGACTATGGAACGCCTAAAATGACGTTCCTTTTCTATTTCCAGCCGTTCTTATTGGACGGCTATTTTATTACTCAAAATGAAAGGAGCATTAGATTTATGAAAAAGACATGGAAACGATTGTGTACGGGCTTCTTAGCTCTTGCGACTGTCGTTACTGCTTTACCGACTACACCCGTCCATGCAGAAAGTAAGCAATACTGGACGGAAAGTGCAGAGCGTGTCGGTATCATTGAAAAAGTAATGAATGACGGTTCTATCGGTTCGACATTCAATGAGGGCTATATGAAAGTCGAGGGCGAAACTGCCTATTGTATCGACATCAATACAGATTTTAAGAATGGCTACAAGACCAGAGCTGACGCAAGCTCACGCATGAGTGCCGACCAGATTTCAGATGTGGCGTTATCCTTAGAGTATGTCAAACAGTATGGCGAAGCTCACAAGGAATTGAACTATAAACAAGTCTATCTGTTGGAACAATGTGTAGTTTGGCAGAGATTGAGCGTACATCTTGGCTGGCAATGTGATAACGTGCGAGCTTCTTATGATGAAATTCCAAAGGCTACGCAGGACGAAGTTTTCTCTGGTGCAAGAGCCTTTGTCAAAGAGAATAAAGGACGCTATGAATGTGGCGGTTATATCTACTCTGGCGAGGGGCAGGAATTGGGACAATTCTGGGCGAAGCTGAATGTCGGAAATGCGAAACTGCAAAAGACTTCCAGTAATACCAGCATTACAGACAGTAACGGGAATTACTCTGTCGCTGGTGCGACCTATGGTGTCTTTTCTGATAAGGACTGCACGAAACAGCTTGCCACCCTTACGACTGATGAAAACGGAAATACAGATGTTGTAGAGGTAAAGGCTGGCACAGTCTATATCAAGGAATTATCCGCACCAGCAGGATATAAAGTGGATAAAACTGTATATTCCTTAAAGGTTGAAGTTGGAAAGACAGCAATTTTGAAAGTATCAGATACGCCAAAAGTAACGGACACTTTGATTGAGCTTTTCAAGATTGATATGGAAACACAGAAAGACAATCCGCAAGGGAACGCTTCTTTAGCAGGTGCGGAATTTACATGGAAGTATTATGCTGGCTTCTATAACAAAGACAATCTCTCTGCTAAAGCTACTCGTACATGGGTTACAAAGACAATCGCTGAAACAGACAGCAACGGGACAACTCATTACATCACAAAATTAGGGGACGCATACAAGGTGTCTGGCGATAACTTCTATATGCAGAACGGTAAAGCAGTTCTTCCACTTGGAACACTAACTGTTGAGGAAACAAAAGCTCCAAGCGGTTACTTGTTAGACGGTGCATATATGCAGGCTGGCGATAAGTCCGAACAGATAAAAGGCTTATACCTTACACAGATTACCGAGGACGGCGACCTTGCCGTATTATCTGGGAGTAATCAGTTTTCCGTATCAGACAAGGTTATCCGTGGCGGTGTTAAAATTCAGAAACGAGATTTAGAAACGGGCGATACCAAACCACAAGGAAGTGCTACCTTGAAAGATACTGCTTTTGACATCATTTCCTTAAATGATAATTCTGTATTGGTTGAGGGCAAGCTATACAAGAAAAATGAAGTAGTAAAGACAATTCGTACAGATATTGAGGGCGTCGCTTCTACTTCTGCTGACCTCTTACCTTATGGAAAATTCCGTATCGTTGAAAGTGAAGCTCCCGACGGTTACTTAACTGACGGTGCAAAACCGATTGATTTTGCAATCACAGAACATGGAAAAATCGTGGACTTAACCGACGAAGCTCATTCTATCTATAATCAGATTAAGCGTGGAGATATTGAGGGTGTAAAAATCGGTGCAGGTACACACAAGCGTCTTGCTAATGTTCCCTTTAGGATCACAAGCAAGACGACGGGTGAAAATCATGTAGTGGTAACTGATGATAACGGGCAATTCTCCACATCTGCTGAATGGGCTTCTCATAAGCACAATACAAACGCAGGAAAGACCAGCGAGGACGGTGTGTGGTTTGGAACTTCTGAACCAGACGACAGCAAGGGTGCATTACCTTATGACACCTACATCATTGAAGAAATGCGTTGCGATAGTAACAAAGGCTTTCAACTTATCCCACCTTTTGAAATCGTGGTATCAAGAAATAACCTTGTGATTGATTTAGGAACGCTGACTGATGAATACGAGAAAGAAATCTCTATCCATACCACAGCAACCAGCAAGGACGGCGAAAAGACAATCCTTGCAGGAAAAGAGGTTACGATTGTTGATACCATCAAATTAGACGGACTTACAAAAGGCACAAAATATCAGCTCAAAGGCTGGCAGATGTTAAAAGAAGAAAATGCCGAGCTTATCATTGACGGGAAACGTGTGGAAAACGATTATACCTTTGTCGCTGATGATGAAGAAATGAAAGTGGAAATTTCCTATACATTCAATGCGTCTGCTTTAGGTGGCAAAAATCTTGTTACCTTTGAAGAATTGTATGATTTCAGCAATCCAGACGAACCCGTAAAAGTTGCGGAACACAAAGACATTGAGGACGACGGGCAGACGGTACTTATCACAGAGCGTATCATCAAAATTCATACAACTGCTACCGATAAGGACGACAACAAAGAACTTGAAGCAGGAAAAGACGTTACAATCATTGATACCGTAACCTTAGAGGGCTTAGAAGTCGGTACACAGTACAAACTTGTGGGCTGGCAGATGTTGAAAGAAGAAAATGCAGAGCTTCTTATCAATGGAAAGCGTGTGGAAAGTGATTATACGTTTACTGCTGACAGCGAAACTATGAAAGTGGAAGTTGCCTTTACCTTTGACGCTACTTCTCTTGACGGCAAACAGCTTGTAACTTTTGAGGAATTATACGATTTAAGCAATCCAGACGAGCCGAAGAAAGTTACCGAGCATAAGGATATTGAGGATAAGGGACAGACGATTACTTTTAAGGAAAAGCCAGAAGAACCAGAGAAACCCGAAACACCACCGACACCGGAAAAGCCTAACAGACCTAGCGACAGTCCCAAAACGGGCGACAGTACAAATGTAATGGCTTTTATCGTGATGTTGCTTGCGTCTGCTGGTGGACTGGCTGGAACATATCTTTACAAACGCCGTAAAATGAAGAAATCATAAGGCGGTAACGGTATGATGAAAGAAAAATCACGCTCTCCGCCGAAGCTGTCAAACGGTAGACTTCCGCTTATTCTGGCTTGTCTGCTAACAACCTGCAAGAACACAGATAGTCAAGGGTGCGAAGCATTGATTTTACCCTTTACTATCTGGGGGATTGCTGGTACTTCCCGAACCGCCAGAATAAGAAATCACAATCAATTTATCAAAAATAGAAAGAAACGAGGTAAAACAATATGGAAATGAAATATGTCGTGCCAGATATGGCACAGTCTTTTGGAACTCTTGAATTTGCAGGCGAAAGCGAGCCAGTCTTTGAAAGAGATAAAAATAATCGCAGGGTCTTAGCCAGACGAAGCTATAACCTTTATTCCGACGTACAGAAAGGCGAAAATGTTGTGGTAGAAATTCCCGTGCAGGCTGGCGAAAAGAAGTTCAAGTATGAGCAGAAAGTAAAACTTGTCAATCCGAAGTTATACGGCAGAGGTTACGCAATCGGGGATATGGGACATACCGATTATGTATTAGTTGCTGATGATATTGTAGCAGTTGAAGAAAAGTAAAGGAGTGAAGAATTTATGAGATTATCAAACGGGTTTGTTATTGACAAAGAGAAAACATTTGGAGAATTAAAGTTTACAGCGGTGCGTGATGTGTTCTTACAGAATGAGGACGGGACACCGAGTACCCAGCTTAAAAAGCGTATCTATGATTTGAAGTGCAGTCTGCATGGTGGAATTATCCCCGTGTCTGTACCGCCAGAAGTACCGTTAAGGGAATTTCCTTACAATGCAGTTGTGGAGCTTGTCAATCCCGTAGCCGATACGGTATCAAGAAAAACCTATACGGGTGCAGATGTGGACTGGTATGTAAAGGCAGAGGATATTGTGTTGAAGAATAAAGGCAACCAGAACGCAGGTAATCCACAGAACTCTACACCGCAGGGACAGCCGAAAAAATAGGCTTGCTGAATAGATTTTCATTGTAGCGAATATATGGAACTGTTATAATATGGATATGAAGAAACGGACAAATATAAATTGTTGAAAGGAGTAAACAACTATGAAAATGTCAAAAGAAAAAATTGATATAAGCATGTTTGCCCCGTGCGGAATGAATTGTAAGGTTTGTTATAAGCACTGTTACAATAAAAAACCTTGTTCTGGGTGCTTGAATAGTGATAAAGGGAAACCAGAACATTGTCGTAAATGCAAAATAAAGGATTGCATCAAAGGAAAATCGTTATCCTATTGTTTTGAATGTGCTGAATATCCATGTAAGTTGATTAAAAATCTTGAAAAAAGCTATAATAAACGGTATCAAGCAAGTCTTATAGAAAATAGCCGTTTTGTTCAAGGACATGGTTTGGAACATTTCATGGAACAGCAGAAAATAAAATATACTTGTCCTAAATGCGGTGGCATTATTTCTATTCACGATAAAGAATGTAGCGAGTGTCAAGAAAAAATGAAATAACAAAATTACAGTTTGACAACTTCATATCCATATACACAAAGCAGTTAGTCTTAGGATTGACTGCTTTTTTCATACCCAGAAAGGAGTGATTGATTTATGCGTATGATTTGGAACAAAGGACACCGTATCAGAGCCAGCGACAAGCACCTTGTTTATCATTTTTCCATAGAGACGCTTCTGTTTGTGTTCGTGGCAGTTCTCCTGCTACTGAATAGCAAACAGCTCATGCGTACCGATTGGAAACATTTCAGCTTGTTAGAGAACGGCTTGACGCTCTCCCCTTACAACTTCATAACCATACTGATAGCGACTGGTGTTTGTACATTGGTCGCTTTTCTGTATTACCGCTTCTGTTACGACAGTTTCAAGAAGCTCCTGCACCGTCAAAAGCTGGCAAGAATGATACTGGAAAATAAGTGGTATGAAGCCGATACCGTGCAAGACAGCGGTTTTTTTACTGACCTGCAAAGCAGATCAAGGGAAAAAATCGTCTGGTTTCCAAAGATTTATTATCAAATGGAAAAAGGACTTCTTCATATCCGCTGTGAAATTACGCTGGGAAAATATCAAGACCAGCTTTTACGGTTGGAGGATAAGTTGGAAAGTGGCTTGTATTGTGAGCTGACCGACAAGACCCTGCATGACGGCTATATCGAATATACCCTGCTTTATGATATGATAGCGAACCGCATTACCATTGATGAAGTACGGGCAGAAAACGGTTGTCTTAGATTGATGAAAAATCTTGTCTGGGAATATGACGCACTCCCTCACGCTCTGATTGCTGGTGGGACTGGTGGCGGTAAAACATATTTTCTGCTGACACTCATTGAAGCCTTACTGCATACAAACGCTGTCCTTTATATCTTAGACCCGAAGAACGCTGACCTTGCAGACTTAGGGACAGTTATGGAAAATGTGTATCACACCAAAGAAGAAATGATTGATTGCGTCAATGCCTTTTATGAGGGCATGGTACAGCGAAGTGAGGAAATGAAGCGACACCCGAACTATAAGACGGGCGAAAACTATGCCTATCTGGGACTGCCACCCTGCTTTCTTATCTTTGATGAATATGTAGCATTTTTTGAAATGCTGGGGACGAAAGAAAGTGTGAGCTTACTTAGCCAGTTAAAGAAAATCGTTATGTTAGGACGACAAGCAGGTTATTTCCTTATCGTTGCCTGCCAGCGTCCAGACGCAAAGTATTTCTCGGACGGTATCAGAGATAACTTCAATTTCCGTGTAGGACTTGGGCGTATCAGCGAATTAGGTTACGGTATGCTGTTCGGTTCTGATGTGAAGAAACAGTTTTTCCAGAAACGTATCAAGGGGCGTGGCTATTGTGATGTGGGAACAAGCGTCATCAGTGAATTTTACACGCCTTTAGTCCCGAAAGGACATGATTTTTTACAGACTATCGGTTCTCTTGCACAAGCAAGGCAGGACGGGACGGCGACGTGCGAAGCGAAAGGCGACGGCACGGACTAGCCGTTGCTGGTGTGGCGTAAGCCACGCCAGCAGGTAAAACCCCTCGGTATCTAACAGAGGGGTACGTTTGCAAATAGACAATAGACGAAAAACACAGGAAACATAAGGCTTATCGCATGGTTTCCTAGCAAAAATCGGCTGTGAAGTCGCCTTAAAAAACTTCACACTTGACAGATTGGGGGTATGGTTCTGAATGAAGAACAATGGATAAAAGAATTACGGGAAAAACGGATTGCTTACGGTATCTCACAAGGCAGGCTGGCGGTGGCGTCTGGTATCACAAGAGAATATCTCAACAAGATAGAAAGCGGAAAAATGAAGCCGTCAAAGGAACTTCTGAATACTCTGCATAAAGAACTGGCAAAGTTCAATCCAGAAGCACCGCTTACCATGCTGTTTGATTATGTGAAAATTCGTTTTCCCACGCTGGATATACAGCACATCATCAAAGATATATTAAAACTGAATATCAACTATATGCTCCATGAAAATTACGGGCGTTACAGTTATACGGAGCATTACTCTTTAGGGGACATCTTTATCTATACGTCGGCTGACGAAGAAAAAGGTGTCCTTTTAGAGTTAAAGGGGCGTGGTTGCAGGCAGTTTGAAAGTTACCTGCTGGCACAGCAAAGAAGCTGGTATGACTTTCTTATGGACGCACTTATAGACGGTGGCGTGATGAAGCGTATCGACCTTGCTATCAACGACCATACGGGCATTTTGGATATTCCAGAGCTTGCGGAAAAATGCAGGAAACGGGAATATATCGGAAAGTCCAGAAGCTATAAGTTTTACCAGTCGGGCGAGCTTATCAAGCACAGAGAGGACGACAGAGAATATATGGGGCGTACCCTTTATCTTGGGTCGCTGAAATCAGATGTGTATTTCTGTATCTATGAAAAGGACTATGAGCAGTACGTCAAGTTAGGGACACCTCTGGAAGAAGCCGACATTATCAACCGTTTTGAAATACGGCTTCGCAATGAACGAGCCTATTATGCGGTACGAGATTTACTGACCTATTATGACGCAGAACAGACCGCTTTTTCTATCATCAATCAGTATGTGCGGTTTGTTGATGAAGAACCCGACAAGCGAAAAAATGACTGGAAGCTCAATGACCGCTGGGCTTGGTTTATCGGCGATAACAGACAGAGCTTGAAGCTGACGACAAAACCAGAGCCTTACACCTTAGACCGCACATTGCGGTGGGTACAACGGCAGGTAGCACCGACCTTAAAAATGCTGAAAAAGATTGATAAGGGAAACGGTACAGACTACATGGAAACAATCGAACAGCAGGCAAAGCTCACAGAAAAGCATGAAATGATAATCAAACAGCAGACGACCCCTGCAAAAGATTTAGTAGAAAGTTAGGAGTGATAAAAAATGTGGGTATTATTAAAAGACTTCCTGCTGGTATCTATGGGAATGGGTATCGGCGTAGTCTTGATGTGTATTTTGAATGTCGGCAAAGAAGCTGACTATGAAATGGAACAATTAAAAGAAAGCGAGGACAATTAAATGAATTTCGGACAAAATTTATATCAATGGTTTTTATCAAACGCACAGAGCTTAGTGCTTATGGCGATTGTGGTTATCGGTATCTACTTAGGGTTCAAGCGTGAGTTTTCAAAGCTCATTGGCTTCTTGGTAGTTGCCTTGATTGCTGTCGGCTTGGTATTCAATGCCGGCGGTGTGAAAGATGTACTGTTAGAGCTGTTCAACAAGATTATCGGTGCATAAAATTTTATTGTAGTGCTAATATGTGAGTGATATAATATGGATATGAAGAAAACGACAAATATGAATTTGAACTTAGGAGGAAAACTATTGTGTCAAATATAAAACTAAGAAATACATATAAGTCTTATACAGCGATATTTGTAATTGGTATATTAGTAGGGTGTATATGTAGACTGTTAGATTATTTTCCCGCAGATACACTATGGAGTTTTTCATCACCTCAAACATTGTTTGGTTTTTGGATTATTACCAATACTATCATCGTTATGTTAAGCACCTCAAATATTTGTGCAGGAATTAGTTCGTTCTTGTATATGTTTGGAATGACATTAAGTTTTTATGCTTTACAAGCAATATTAGGAATGTTTATACCTATGTTTTCCGGCGGATTCCGCTTTGGGCTATTCATATTGTTTACTGTTTGGTCAATCGCTTGTGCAATAGCAGCATTTATTCTGTACTATTGGAATAGGGAACATATTTTTAGTTCAGTATTATATTCTTTACCAGTAGGAGCATTATTTGCTGAAACAATAGCAGTTTTTATTTATTTTTTGGAACATCAAACATTCCTATTTCAGTTGTTAATGGATATTATAGGAGCTGTTGTGTTTACCATAATATTTTTCAAAAAAGTAAACTATAGAAAAATGTATATTGTCGGAATTGTATTAAGTACTTTGGTATTTTATTATATTTTTCCATGGTAGTTTATATTGATAAATCCCAGTTTGACAATTTCATATCCATACACACAAAGCAGTTAGTCTTAGGATTGACTGCTTTTTTCTTACCTAAATTTTAGATTGGAGTGATGAAATGAGCGATATTTTTAAGGATATGCAGACGAAAGTCGGCTGTGATTATATTTCCGACCTGCCCTCTTACAAGCGTAAGGTGTGGCAGGAAATGAAACGACTGAACCCTGCCGATTATGAAGAAAGACAGTTAGAAGATTTTTCTAAATATGTGTTTGGTATGTCGTACCAGACCTTACAAGATGTGATGAAACAACAGAAAGGACGTGAGGAACAATGCAGGAAACAAGGGTGCTGGTGGAAACGAAAGGAACAACTGGCGAAGAAACAACATCATACTGGTTTGACCTGCCGATAGATGTTGCAGAGTTTGAAGAAAAGTTAGGTGTCGGTGCAGAAAGTGGGGATTACCGCATTATCGAAAAGGTACTGCCCTTTGCTGATGAAGTCCACGAACATACAAGCGTGTACCAGCTCAACGAATTAGATTTTATGTACCGCCAGCTTTCAAGCGATATGCAGGAAGAATATGTATCACTTCTTACCGTGTATGAAAATTTAGAAGCACTTTATATTTGCAGGAACGTGATTACGGTTTATCCCGACTGCAAAAGCATGATAGATGTTGCAAGGCAAAAGCTGATGAACGACCCGACATTTAAGCATTTATCCGAGGACTGTCAAGAATATTACTTTGACTTTGAAGCCTACGCTTCTCACTTGCAGGAACACGGGAAATTTTTAGTAACAGAACACGGTATCTTTGAACTGCCAGAGTAGGAAATGAGGTGGTGCTTATGATTGATGATATGGCGGTTTACATTGCTAATCTTGGCAAATACAATGAGGGCTATTTAGTCGGTGCTTGGTTCACGTTCCCCATTGACGAGGAAGATGTGAAAGAAAAAATCGGCTTGAATGAACAGTATGAGGAATACGCTATCCATGATACCGACAACTTCCCCATTGCGATTGGCGAGTATGTTTCCATTGAAGAACTCAATGAGATGTATGAAATGATAGAGGAACTTCCCGACTATATTGTAGAGTGTCTGGACGAATTTATCAGCCACTACGGGACGCTGGAAGAAGTCGTGGAACACAAGGACGATATTTATTATTATCCCGACTGTGAAACTATGACAGACGTTGCCTATTACTACATAGACGAATTGCAGGCACTTGGGGACATTCCACCCAGCTTACAGAATTACATTGACTATGAAGCCTACGGGCGAGATTTGGATATGGGCGGTTGCTTTATTGAAACAAGCCGAGGTATGTGCGAGATACCATATTAACGCTGGAAGATCAGCGACAAGCATTGTTGTTACTGACAGCGTATTTCTCTTTAAGGGACAGTCTGAAAATGGCTGTCCTTTTCTATTTAGAAACTTACGAAAGGAGCTGAAAGAACTTGAAAAAGATTAAATCTTATACGGGTATCTGGAACGTGGAAAAAGTCTTGTATGCAATCAATGACTTTAACTTACCCTTTCCCGTTACCTTTACACAGATTACATGGTTTGTGATTACGGAATTTCTCATTATTCTGTTTGGGGATATTCCCCCACTTTCCATGATTGAGGGAGCATTTCTCAAATACTTTGGTATTCCCGTTGCTCTCACATGGTTTATGTCGCAGAAAACCTTTGACGGAAAGAAGCCGTACAGCTTTTTGAAATCACAGATAACCTATGCCCTGCGACCGAAAATCACTTATGCAGGAAAAGCCGTAAAACTGCATAAGCAGATACTCAATGAAACAATCACGGCAGTAAGGAGTGTGAACTATGTTCCCGATAAAATATATTGACAATAACCTTGTCTGGAATAAGGACAATGAGGTGTTTGCTTATTATGAGCTGATACCATACAACTATTCTTTCCTATCCGCAGAGCAGAAATTTATCGTGCATGACAGTTTCCGACAGCTTATCGCACAGTCCCGTGAGGGAAAAATTCATGCGTTGCAGATTGCAACGGAAAGCTCAATACGAAGTATGCAGGAGCAGTCAAAGAAGCTGGTTACGGGGAAATTAAAGGAAGTTGCCTGCCAGAAGATAGACGAACAGACCGAAGCGTTAGTATCAATGATTGGGGACAATCAAGTGGACTACCGCTTTTTTCTTGGCTTTAAGCTCATGGTTACGGAAGAACAGCTCAATCTGAAGAACATCAAAAAATCGGCGTGGCTGACATTCAAGGAATTTCTCCATGAAGTGAACCACACGCTGATGAATGACTTTGTTTCCATGCCGAATGATGAAATCAACCGTTATATGAAAATGGAAAAGTTGCTGGAAAATAAAATCTCCCGTCGCTTTAAGGTGCGTCGCTTGGAAATCCATGATTTTGGGTATCTCATGGAACATCTTTACGGCAGGGACGGTATCGCCTATGAAGATTATGAGTACCAGCTACCAAAGAAGAAATTACAGAAAGAAACGCTGATAAAATACTACGACCTTATCCGTCCGACAAGGTGTGTGATTGAGGAAAGCCAGCGGTATTTGCGATTGGAACATGAGGACAGGGAAAGCTATGTGTCCTACTTTACCGTCAATGCGATTGTTGGCGAGCTTGATTTTCCGTCGTCTGAAATCTTCTATTTCCAGCAACAGCAATTCACATTCCCCGTTGATACTTCTATGAATGTAGAAATCGTGGAGAACCGTAAAGCATTAACAACCGTCCGCAACAAGAAAAAGGAATTGAAAGACCTTGACAATCACGCTTATCAAGCAGGAAGTGAAACAAGCTCAAATGTGGTGGACGCATTAGACAGCGTGGATGAGCTGGAAACGGACTTAGACCAGACAAAAGAAAGTATGTATAAGCTCTCTTATGTAGTGCGTGTATCGGCTGATGATTTGGACGAATTAAAACGCCGTTGTGATGAAGTCAAAGATTTTTACGACGACCTCAATGTAAAGCTGGTGCGTCCTGCTGGGGATATGCTGGGGCTTCATTCTGAATTTCTTCCTGCCAGCAAGCGATATATCAATGACTACGTGCAGTATGTAAAATCAGATTTCTTGGCAGGTCTTGGTTTTGGTGCGACCCAGCAGTTAGGGGAAACTACGGGTATCTATATGGGCTATTCCGTTGATACGGGAAGAAATGTGTACCTGCAACCGTCGTTAGCTTCGCAGGGTGTAAAAGGTACAGTAACAAACGCTCTTGCTTCTGCTTTTGTCGGTTCGCTTGGCGGTGGAAAGTCATTCTGCAACAATCTTCTGGTATATTATGCGGTGCTGTTTGGCGGTCAAGCAGTCATTTTAGACCCCAAAGCTGAGAGGGGCAACTGGAAAGAAACGCTCCCAGAAATCGCCCATGAAATCAATATCGTAAACCTTACCAGCGACAAGGACAATGCAGGACTTCTTGACCCGTTCGTGATTATGAAGAATGTAAAAGACGCTGAAAGTCTGGCAATCGACATCTTAACATTCCTTACGGGTATTTCCTCTAGGGACGGCGAAAAATTCCCTGTACTTCGTAAGGCGGTACGCTCCGTTACCCAGAGCGACAGTCGGGGCTTGCTCCATGTGATAGACGAGCTACGCCGTGAAGATACACCCATATCAAGAAATATCGCAGAACATATCGACAGCTTCACGGACTACGACTTTGCACACCTGCTGTTTTCAGACGGTACGGTGGAAAATGCAATCAGTCTGGATAACCAACTCAATATCATTCAAGTAGCGGACTTAGTATTACCAGATAAGGATACAACATTTGAGGAATACACGACCATTGAATTATTGTCGGTGTCTATGCTGATTGTGATTAGTACCTTTGCCCTTGATTTTATCCATTCAGACAGAAGCATTTTTAAGATTGTAGACCTTGACGAAGCGTGGGCGTTCTTAAATGTGGCACAAGGCGAAACTTTATCAAATAAGCTGGTGCGTGCTGGACGAGCTATGCAGGCAGGCGTCTATTTTGTTACACAATCTTCTGGCGACGTGTCAAAGGAAAGTCTGAAAAACAATATCGGCTTGAAGTTTGCCTTTCGTTCTACTGACATCAACGAGATAAAGCAGACCTTAGAATTTTTCGGTATCGACAAGGACGACGAGAACAACCAGAAACGCTTGCGTGATTTGGAGAACGGACAATGCTTATTGCAGGACTTATACGGGCGTGTCGGTGTGGTGCAGATACACCCAGTCTTTGAAGAACTGCTACACGCCTTTGATACCAGACCGCCCGTACAGAGAAATGAGGTGGAGTGATGAAAGAAAGGATAAAAGGTGCGTTCACAAAAAGGAAGATACTTCACTTTCTCAAAATGGCTCTGTTTGTCGTGGCACTCTCCCTTATCCTGCTCTCACTTCTGGGGACGGTGGCTCATGCGACGGGGCTTGTGGACGATACCATAAACGCAGAAAATCTTTACTCAAAATATCCGCTGTCGAATTACCAGCTTGATTTTTATGTGGATAATAGCTGGTCGTGGTTGCCATGGAACTGGCTGGACGGTATCGGAAAATCGGTGCAGTACGGACTTTACTGCATTACCAATTTTGTCTGGACGATAAGCCTTTATTTAAGCAATGCTACGGGCTATGTGGTGCAGGAAGCATACAAACTTGATTTTATTAACGATATGGCAGACAGTATCGGACAAAGCATACAGACCCTTGCAGGCGTTACCGAGAACGGCTTTTCTTCTACGGGCTTCTATGTCGGTTTCCTGCTTCTCATTATCTTAATAGTGGGACTTTATGTTGCCTATACGGGACTTATCAAACGCGAAACCAGCAAGGCACTTCACGCTGTTATTAACTTTGTGGTGGTGTTCGTGTTGTCCGCTTCCTTTATTGCCTACGCTCCCGATTACATCAAGAAGATAAATGAATTTTCATCAGACATCAGTACCGCTTCTTTGGACTTGGGAACAAAAATCATGCTCCCTAACTCTGACAGCGAGGGCAAGGACAGCGTGGACTTGATACGGGACAGCTTGTTTTCCATTCAAGTGGAACAGCCGTGGCTCTTGCTTCAATTTGGTAACAGCAACGCAGAGGAAATCGGGACAGACCGTGTAGAAGCTCTGGTATCAGTAAGTCCAGAGGACGAGGACGGCAAGACCAGAGAGGAAGTCGTGAAAACAGAAATCGAGGACAATGACAACAACAATCTGACGATACCGCAGGTCGTAAACCGTTTAGGTATGGTGTTCTTCCTGCTATTCTTTAACTTAGGTATCACGATATTTGTATTCTTGCTTACGGGTATGATGTTGTTCAGCCAGATACTCTTTATTATCTTTGCAATGTTTTTACCTATCAGCTTTCTACTTTCCATGATACCGAGCTATGAAAGCATGGCAAAGCAGGCAATCGTGAGGGTATTTAATACCATAATGACACGGGCAGGAATAACGCTCATTGTAACGGTGGCGTTCAGCATTTCCAGTATGTTTTATAACATCTCCACAGACTACCCGTTCTTTATGGTGGCGTTCTTGCAGATAGTGTGTTTTGCTGGTATCTATATGAAACTGGGCGACTTAATGAGTATGTTCTCACTTAATGCTGGCGACAGTCAAAACATGGGACGAAGAATTTTCCGCAGACCGTATCTGTTTATGCGACATAGGGCTAGGCGTATGGAACACCGTATTGCAAGGGCGGTAAGTGCTGGCGGTATTTCGGGTGGTGTGGCTGGTGCGGTAGCTGGAAGTGCCGTTGCTGGCAAGAGAGCCGAAAGAAAAAATACGGCTTCTAAAGAAAATCGGGGCAATACCACTTCCAGCATGGGACAGCGTGCAGGCTCAAAGGTGGGTGCTGTCTTAGATACGAAAAATAAAGTGAAAGACAAGGCTAACGCTGTCAAAGAGAATATCAAGGATATGCCGACACAGACCGCTTATGCGGTGTATTCCGCAAAGGAAAAGGCAAAGTCCAGCGTATCAGACTTCAAGCGTGGCATGGTGCAGGAACAGCAGTCCAGACAGACGGGACGCTTGGAAAAGCAGGAACAGCATAGACAGAATATCGCTGACAAACGTATGGAGCTTCAAAAGGCACAAGAAGCAAGACAAAGAAAGACGGACGGATCAGCGACAACGGGAGCTACCCGTCCCCATGAGCGACCAGCCACAGCTTCAACCATTCCAAAGCCGAGTGCGGAAAAAATGCAGGAAGTGAAACGTCCTGCCACAGCGACCACTTCAAAAGCAAGTGAACCAGTCAAGACAAATGTTGTGAAAGAGCGTCCGTTATCTTCTGGTGCTTCTGATAAGAAAGCGACCCAGCCTGCACAGCCAGTACATAGGCAGAATGTAGAAAAAGTAGTATCGCAGGAAACACGCCAGAATTACAAAGCAGAGCGTACTACAAAGAAACAGACCTTTGAACAATCAAAGCGTACAACGGAACATACCGAAAAGAACCGTAACCTTGTAACGAAGAAAGGACAGAAGAAAAAATGAAACTGAAACATATCGCTCTTATTGGCAGTCTGTTTCCTATCCTCTTTTCCATAGTCCTTTTCTTTGGTGTCCTCATTAGTGCGGACAGCGACGACGAGAACAGCAACTTTTCTTCTGGCATTACGGGTATGAATTTATCCGCAGAAGTCTTGAAACATCAGCCTATGGTGGAAAAATACGCCAGAGAAAACGGTATCTCCGAGTATGTCAACGTGCTACTGGCTATCATTCAAGTAGAAAGTGGCGGTACGGCAGAAGATGTTATGCAGAGTTCAGAAAGTCTTGGTTTACCGCCCAACTCTTTAGATACGGAAAGCTCAATCAAGCAGGGGTGTAAGTATTTTGCGTCCCTGCTTTCTTCCTGTAAAAATCAAGGTATCGACGATTTGAATGTAGCGATACAGTCCTATAACTATGGCGGTGGTTATGTGGGATATGTGGCAGGAAAAGGAAAGAAACACACCTTTAACCTTGCAGAGAGCTTCGCCCGTGAGAAATCGGGTGGAAAGAAAGTAACCTACACCAACCCGATAGCCGTTGCGAAGAACGGGGGTTGGCGGTATCAGTATGGCAATCAATTTTACGTCGAATTAGTCAATCAGTATTTAACTGTTCCGCAGGTATCGGGAGAGCTGGCACAAAAGGTCATGAATGAAGCGTTAAAATATCAAGGCTGGAAATATGTGTATGGCGGTAGCAATCCCAACACTTCTTTTGACTGTTCGGGACTGACGCAATGGTGCTATGGAAAAGCTGGTATCTCCTTACCGAGAACCGCACAAGCACAGTATGACGCAACCCAACATCTTCCACTTTCGCAGGCAAAGGCTGGGGACTTGGTATTTTTCCATTCTACCTATAACGCTGGAAGTTATGTAACACACGTCGGTATTCTTGTTTCGCCGACACAGATGTACCACGCAGGCGACCCGATAGGATATGCAGACCTAAGTAGTAGTTACTGGCAACAGCACTTAATCGGTGCAGGACGAGTAAAACAATAGAAAGTGAGGATTTCATCATGTTTAGAAAGAATAAGAAACAGACAGAAACTATCAAAGAACCCAAAGAAAAAAAGGTGCGTACTTTCAAGGTAGGCACACATAAAAAATCCGTGATTGCATTGTGGGTGGTGCTTATCGCAAGCGTGAGCTTTGGGGCGTATAAGAATTTTACGGCTATCGACCAGCACACGACCCATGAAAAAGAAATCATAGAGCTTCGCTTGCAGGACACCAACGGGATAGAAAATTTTGTGAAGAACTTTGCAAAGCCCTACTACACATGGAGTAACAGCAAAGAAGCGATTGAAGCAAGGACGCAGGCAATCAGCGGTTATCTGACAAAGGAATTGCAGGACTTGAATGTGGATACCATTAGAACCGATATACCGACCAGCTCCACAGTTACAGATGTGATTGTATGGAGTATTGAACAGTCGGGAACGGACACTTTTTCTGCTACCTACGAAGTGGATCAGCAGATAAAAGAGGGAGAACAGACAAGCAATGTGAAAGCAACCTATACCGTAAAAGTCCATGTAGACGCTGACGGGGATATGGTAATCGTTCAGAACCCTACCCTTGCACCAGCAATCGAGAAATCAGATTATGAGCCTAAGACACCAGAAGCAAATGCAAGTGTAGACGCTGATACCGTCAATGACGCTACTGCATTTCTTGAAACATTCTTTAAGCTGTACCCGACAGCCACAGAAAAAGAGCTTGCCTACTATGTATCGGGAAATGTGCTTGAGCCTATCGGCAGGGACTACATTTATGCTGAACTGGTAAACCCTATCTTTACAAAGGACGGGGACAATGTGAAAGTCAAAGTTGCTGTGAAATTCCTTGATAATCAGACAAAGGCTACACAAATATCGCAGTATGAACTTGTGCTACATAAGGATAGCAACTGGAAGATTGTAGGATAATAAAATATGGAAAGTTTGCTTGACATTCTTTACTTGCAGGAGTATCATAAGATTAGAAAAGGAAAGCAAACTTTCCATTTGTTCAAGAAAGGGGTATGTTGTGAAAAATCGTTTAGAAGAATTACGAAAACAAAGAGGTATTAAACAAGAAGATTTAGCGACTGCTCTTGAAGTATCTCGTCAAACAATAGGCTCTTTAGAAAATGGACGCTACAATCCCTCTATTATCTTAGCTTTTAAAATTGCAAGGTACTTTCAAATGAGTATTGAAGAAATATTTATTTATGAGGAGGAAAGCAAATGAAACATAAGATACAAAAAGTTGAATTATTTATCGGTGTAATAATCTTTTTAGGTGGTTTACTAACTTATGGTTTAGGCGTACACCAACTATTGCCCGTACCTCGTCCAGATTTGGTTGTCTATGGTACAACGCTTATTGGAATAATATTGATTTTTATGGGTTGTGATATATTCAGTAAGCCAACAAAAGAAATGCAAATATTAGAAAATGATGAAAGAAATATCGCAATTACTAATGCTTCTCTTGCGAATGCTTATAAAGTAACACTTACATTATTGGTTCTTGTATTATTTGCTCTTGTCTTTATGGGATATATGAGTAAAGTTGTGTTTTTTTCGATAGCAGGAGTTATTGCTATCGGACAAATTACATGGGTTATAACAGCTCGTTATTTAGATAAAAATACGTCTTAATTCTTCAAGTATTTTTAGTTTTTCCTTCTCCATAACTACGCCCCATTCTTTTTTTGTATAGTAATATTGTATCATTAAGAATCACAAATCACAAGTGATTTGTGATTAATCACTTGTGATTTGTGATAAGTGATTTGTGATTAATATATAAAAGCCCTCTTTAAAGGGCTTTTATGTTTATTTTGAAAAAGAGATAAAATCAATATATCCCTTTTCCCCAATTTTTACAACGGCATTGTAGGGCTTTTTCTCTTTGTTTTTGATTCCTTTTACCAGGGTTTCTTTTCCCTCCAGTAATTCTTTTACATTCGTTTTGGTTAGTTTTTTCTTTCTAAAATGTTCAGCTAAAGTAAACTTACATTCAGGATAATTTGAACAACCATAAAACGATTTTTTTAATACAATATTGTTGCCACACTTAGGACATTTTCCTACAAGGGGTCCCGAGCGCTTAGTGGGAATTTGTACCCCTTATCGATACAAATTCCCCGTAGGCGCTAGGGACCTCTTTAGCTTCTTGGAAGCTGTCAGTAGTATATCTAATAATTTATCTCCATTCCCTTTAGTAACGTGTAACTTTCCAAATTTAAAAAAGCGACTCATAGAATTATTTCCTCCCGTTAAATAATAGATAACTATTAAAAATAGACAATACTTGCTCATAAGTAACGGTACTTAAATTGTTTACTTTGGCGTGTTTCATTGCTTGATGAAACTGATTTTTAGTAAACAGTTGACGATATTCTCGATTGACCCATTTTGAAACAAAGTACGTATATAGCTTCCAATATTTATCTGGAACATCTGTGGTATGGCGGGTAAGTTTTATTAAGACACTGTTTACTTTTGGTTTAGGATGAAAGCATTCCGCTGGCAGCTTAAGCAATTGCTGAATCGAGACTTGAGTGTGCAAGAGCAACCCTAGTGTTCGGTGAATATCCAAGGTACGCTTGTAGAATCCTTCTTCAACAATCAGATAGATGTCAGACGCATGGCTTTCAAAAACCACTTTTTTAATAATTTGTGTGCTTAAATGGTAAGGAATACTCCCAACAATTTTATACCTCTGTTTGTTAGGGAATTGAAACTGTAGAATATCTTGGTGAATTAAAGTGACACGATTGTTCAGTTTTAATTTTTCTGACGATAAGTTGAATAGATGACTGTCTAATTCAATAGACGTTACCTGTTTACTTATTTTAGCCAGTTTCGTCGTTAAATGCCCTTTACCTGTTCCAATTTCGTAAACGGTATCGGTTTCTTTTAAATTCAATTGTTTTATTATTTGGTTGAGTACTTTTTCACTCGTTAAAAAGTTTTGAGAATATTTTATATTTTTGTTCATGTAATCACTCCTGAAGTGATTACATCTGTAAATAAATACAGAAGTTAAACGATTTGTTTGTAATTTTAGTTATCTGTTTAAAAAGTCATAAGATTAGTCACTGGTAGGAATTAATCTAACGTATTTATTTATCTGCGTAATCACTGTTTTTAGTCTGTTTCAAAACAGTAGATGTTTTATCTACATTACGCATTTGGAATACCAACATGACGAATCCCTCCTTCTTAATTACAAATTTTTAGCATCTAATTTAACTTCAATTCCTATTATACACAAAATTTTAAGATACTGCAATATCAACACACTCTTAAGTTTGCTTCTAAGTCTTATTTCCATAACTTCTTTTACGTTTCCGCCATTCTTTGCTGTTTCGATTTTTATGATATGGTGCAAGTCAGCACGAACACGAACCGTCTTATCTCCCATTATATCTTTTTTTGCACTGATTGGTGTATCATTTCGTTTTTCTTTTTGTGCGCCTAAATTTCCCACAATCACTCACTTCTTTCTATTTCTTCTTATTCTTATTTTATCATCAACAATCACAAATCACTTGTGATTTGTGATAAGTGATTTGTGATAAGTGATTTGTGATTAATATATAAAAGCCCTCTTTAAAGGGCTTTTATGTTTATTTTGAGAAAGATATAAAATCAATATATCCCTTTTCCCCAATTTTTACAACGGCATTGTAGGGCTTTTTCTCTTTGTTTTTGATTCCTTTTACCAGGGTTTCTTTTCCCTCCAGTAATTCTTTTACATTCGTTTTGGTTAGTTTTTTCTTTCTAAAATGTTCAGCTAAAGTAAACTTACATTCAGGATAATTTGAACAACCATAAAACGATTTTTTTAATACAGAAAATGTAGTCTTTTGAAAGGTGGAATTAACAATGAAGAAAAAATTATCATTTATCATTGAGATTATTATAGGTATAATCTTTATATGTTTTGGATATTTCGTTATTGATACTGATTATTACGCTACACTTTTTTACGCAATGGGGTTCGGTTTAGCTTTTGCTTCTGGTGTTCAATTATTGAAAATTTGTTATTATGAAATGCCAAAAAATAAAGAAAAATTACAAAATATAAATAGAGAAAATCACATCAATAATGTTGATGAAAGAAAAATATTTTTAAGAATGAAAGCTGGTTCTTTAGTATATCAGTTAATGACTTTCGTGTACTTGTTTGTTGCTTTTGTACTTGCGTTACTTCATATTGAAGCATGGATTATAGGCATTATATTTGGTTTATTCCTACTGCAAACATTTTTAGGGATTATTCTATATAAGCATTTTGAAAAACATTTCTAAAACATTCAGTAAATTGTGACGAGGTAATACTATGATAGGACTTAAAAAACGAGATATTAAAAAAGCATTGAAAGCTGGTGCAAAAGCTGGCGGTGTGTCATTAGCTGATGTTCGAGCTGATATTGAAGCGACGATTGATGAAGCTATGAACAGCACCGACCCAGAAGTGCAGGAGAATTTCAGAAAGTATTTTGGAAATAAACGCCCTACTCCAGAAGAATATATTTACAAGATTACAAAAAAGACAAAAGTTTAATAGAAATCAAGTGCTGTAAGGGGGCTTGTGTCATGGAAAGTTTTAAGCATAATCTTATACGGTCATACACTACCTAACAGCATTTTATTAACAACTGAATATCTCACAGCTTTAATAGCTCGTACAGACTATATGTTTTGTGCGGGCTTTTTTTGTACCCGAAAAAATTTTTTCATTTTTTTTCAAAATCATGCAACAAATCACACCTTGCTGTACAGATATGGTGCGGAAAGAGGGATAAACACTTTTCACGTCATAACGGAAAGGGGGTGTGATGATATGAAACCGTCGGACTTCCAAAAGACAATACAATGCCAATTTGACTGCAAGCTCAAACGTGTAGTGAAAGGCATTGTCCGTAATTATCGCAAAGAATTAAAGCGACGAAGAAATAAGGAAATTTCCTATTGTGAACTTCCAGAAATCGTCGTGGAAAAGCTGGCAGTCTGGGACGAATACGAAAGCGATTATACCGCCTTTGATGTATGTGGTATTGAGGTTCGTGTCCTTGATGATGATTTAGCAGAAGCGATTAAGTATCTGTCTGAAAAAGACAGAGAAATCTTGTTGATGTATTTCTTCTTAGGCATGAGCGATACAGAAATCGGCGACAGATTAAAGATTAACCGTTCAACGTCGTTCCGAAGTAGGAAGAACTCACTTGAAGAAATCAAGAAAAAATTAAAGGAGAACATGAATGATGAATAACACACGCCCGTCATTTTACCTTATCTCGTCGGCTGTGGACGGCAACGTAAATGCGATTGAAAAGATACTAGCATTGTATGACCCGTACATATCAAAATGTTGTTTGCGTCCGTTCTACGACAGATATGGTAATGTCTGCATAGTCGTAGACATGGAATTAAAAGGACGTATCAGAGAAGCACTTATCAAAATGATTTTGGACTTTGATATTCCTTTAGAAACCGAAGAATAACAAGCAGTAATCGCAGAGCATGATTTGTTCAATCCCCTCTTTCCTGCTCTGCACCTGCTTTTACATGAAAGCAACACGCTTTCGCCACAGCTCTTTGACAACTGAATAAAGCAGACAGATACGTTTGTGAGATAGCGAGCCACGGGGACTGTACGCCACGACCTTTTCAAAAGAAAGCGAGCGACCCACGCAGTGATCCGAGAGCGACTGTTGGAAAAGTCGTTTTGCCACGACCTATCCTCACAGAATAATGATACGTCCGCATGGTGCGGTTCTGCCCACAAGAATGGGAATAGTTGAGATACTAACGGAGCTTTCCAAAGCCGTCTGCCTGCTTGTAAAAAATGACACACAGTAAAGGGGGTGCATAGATTATGAACAATACTGATGTGCCTATCTGGGAAAAATATACGCTGACGATTGAGGAAGCGTCCAAATACTTCCGCATTGGCGAAAAGAAATTGCGTAAATTAGCCGAAGAAAATATTGACGCTGGCTGGGTTATCGTGAACGGTAATCGTATTCAGATTAAGCGAAAACAATTTGAAAAAATCATAGATACATTGGACGAAATCTAATGTCATTGAACCGTAGATATGGTATAATAAAGTATAGCGTATCACGGCTCATTCCATGACGGAAAGGAGCTTTACACTATGTCTAATGCGAAACGAAAAGACAGTAAAAATCGCAATTTGCGTAATGGAGAGAGCCAGCGAAAAGACGGAAGATACGTTTATAAATATTCCGATATATACGGAAAGCCACAATTTATCTATTCTTGGAAACTTGTACCGACAGACAAGACACCTGCTGGAAAGCGTGATGATATTTCATTGAGGGAAAAAGAAGCACAGATAAAAAAAGACCTTAACGACGGTATCGACACAGTCGGCGGTAAAATGACAGTCTGCCAGCTCTACGACAAGAAAAACAGCCAAAGAAAGAACATCAAAAGGGCTACTGAAAAGGGACGACAGTATCTTATGAATGCTCTGAAAAATGACCCATTGGGTATGAGGGCGATTGATACTGTTAAGCAGTCGGACGCTAAAGAATGGGCTATCAGAATGAGCGAAAAAGGATATGCCTATAAAACGATTGATAACTATAAGCGTTCCTTGAAAGCTTCATTTTACATGGCGATACAAGACGACTGTATCAGAAAGAACCCATTTGAATTTAAGCTAAGTGATGTTCTGGAAGATGATACAGAGCAGAAAGTTATCCTTACACCAGAGCAGGAAGAACGCCTGCTTGCCTTTATGGAAAAGGACAAGATTTATAGTAAGTATTATGATGAGGTTGTGCTTCTGTTGGAAACGGGACTTCGTATTTCTGAATTTTGCGGACTGACGACGCATATTGATATGCAGAACAGAATACTCAATATAGACCACCAGTTATTGAAAGATAGCGAAATGGGCTACTATATTGAAACACCAAAGACCAAAAACGGAAAACGGGAACTTCCATTGACAGAACGGGCTTATCAAGCAATCCAAAGAATACTAAAGAACAGAGGAAAGGCACAACCGCTGATTGTAGGTGGTTACAGCAATTTCCTATTCTTAAACCGTGAGGGCTTGCCTAAAGTTGCAGGAAACTATGAGGGTATGGTGCGAGGATTGATTAAGAAATATAACAAGTATCACACGGATAAGTTACCGAACATCACACCACATTCATTCAGGCATACTTATTGTACGAATATGGCAAATAGAGGAATGAACCCAAACACCCTGCAATATCTCATGGGACACGCTAACATAACCATGACACTTGGCTATTACGCACACGGTACATTTCAATCTGCAAAAGCGGAACTGGAAAGACTGGCTTGTTAATATCGGAGCTTATATTTACTACTCATTTACTACTTTTGGTTGCATTTTCATGCTGGTAAATGCCAGCTTATGCAAGGTATCTTCCAAAAAGAAAATACCGATAAAGCCCTAAAATACGGGATATATCGGCATTTACCAACTTATGAAAAGATAATCAGAAATTTAGTAAGTTTTTGTCCTACAAATCTAAGTGCTACTCCATCTCTATTACAATCATAGGTACTAACACTCATGATTCTTAAATAATCCTGATTGTCTACAGAATCAAAATCTGCAAAAGAGTAAATGTCTACCACTTCCGTATATCCCGTATCATGGGTTGTATGGCCATACAGCATAACCGGTATTCCCAGATTCCGGCAAAACGTATACATGACAAGACCCGCTTTTTGTGCAGACTCAATCCTGCCACCGGATGACATAGAACCTGAAAGGTCAAGCAGAACCGCAAATGCGATTGAAAATCCATCTTCCGGTTTTATTGTTTTTTCAAAAATCTTATCATCTAGCCGGTACAGATTTCCACGGCTTAAACGTTTCCCCATGTAAAGACCTGATTGCGTACCTCCCTCCAGCCGCTCCAGCACATCTTCAAGCGATGCTTCCAGCCGTTTTGTGATTCGGTTTATTTCTGGAGCAATCATTTTATATTCTTTTTCCAATCCCTGGGGAACTGTTGTCATCCGGTGCATTTCAATCACTGAATCTTTGTGGATACCGTCCAATTTAAAATCTGCTGCCTCCTCCTCCAGATTCCTTTTTAAATCCGATTCCTCATCCAGCAGAAACTTCTCCTCTGCTATTTTCTGCAAAAGATTAGATAATGTCTCATCGATCTCCGATCCTTCCTCTGTTTCCTCTTCTCCTCCTTCCTGCCTCTGCCCATCTCGCATTTTCTCAAGTGCATTTTCTAATTCTTCGTTCTTACCGTTCTGATTTTGAGATTCCGGTTCCCCTTCCAGCTCCCCGTCCCAGCCTTCAATTTCCTCTTCCACTTCATTCTGTTCTTCCGAAGCACCGATGGTCTCTGAAAGTGCCACCCATAACATTTTCCGATTTAAATACTCCTGAATTTTCTTACTCAGTTCTTCCTCCGAAAGCCGGTTTATTTCATTTTTCAGGCTCTTTGCCGCTGTTTTAATGGCCTGTCTGATGTATTTCCACAACTTTAGCATCAGGCGGTTCGTAGCATAAAAGCGAATATCCGGGTCAGCGCTTACCACTGCCTCATCAATGATTTTACGGCAGGAATTTAAGCGGGAACAATACTGTTTATCATATTCTTTTTCTGCCTCTGTCCTTCCGGCTCTGGCATAGCGGAAAATCATATCCAGCATAATAGTCAGTCCATCGCTCTTTTCTGCCTTACGCGCTTCCTGCGTTGGAATATGATGAATGATAAGCGCGGCATTACGTTGAATTCCATTTTGAATACTGCCCGGATACTTCTGGCACATAAAGCTTTCAATATACACATCTTCCAGTACGTTATTTATATAAGAAGCGGTTTTCTGTATCACCGAGGCTGCCACCACGTTATGGGCATTTAAGTATCCTTTCATCTCCTCCCAGGCTTTTCTTTCGTATACCAGCTGCACCTGTGGAGGCTTTGGATACACACGCCATCTGGAGAATCCGCTTACATACCGGCCCCGCCGTTTGAAATCCGAACATCTAAGATGGCCGCATTCATGGGCTATAAACCCCTCATGGCTCTTTATTTTAGACACCCGGCTCGTCATCAGATTTGTGATTGGATTCGCCGTATTTAAGTAGAGGAGCCGTCCATTTGTAAACGCAATCCTGGCGTCATCGGACTCTTCATAATCCATGAACAGGGTAATATCATTCTTCTGTCCCAACAATCTGACAGATTTTAACATGGTGCCATGATAGGATTGAGACAGAAAAAAATCTTTATCCGTCAGCCTTCCCATTCTATTTTTTATTTGATTATGTTTTTGCTGCACTTTTTTATTCATTGGTTCCTCCTCATTTTTTTATGCCGCATGCGCCTCTGTGAACGCGGGTATCACCAGTTTTTTATAAATTTCCTCCCTTTCCTCTGGTTCCGGCGCTGCTTTCGCAACGAGCGTGCATTTTGCTGCTTTCAATATATCCTTCTGTATAAGGTAAGCCCACACCCAGTCCTCATATTCCCGGTATCCGCATACTCCGCCCGTAATCATTTCTGTATTGCAGTGTTTTTGTACTTCACAAACAATATCCGCCATTTTCTTTAAGAAAGTCTCATCGTCAAATTTCACTTTCTTCTTGACCCGGGCTACCATTGCCTCCGCATTGAGCGGCTCTAAGTAATGAACCATACGCATTCTGGACAAAACGGATTCATTAAATCCCCGGCACCCTTTATATCCCATATTGGTTGTAATGAGGATTACTGTGTCGGGATGCCGTTTCACCACTTCTCCACTGGTCAGTGTGATTGCCGCACCTTCATCCAGCAGTCCATTTAACTTAACCAGAGTACCTGGTTTGGTAATAACAGAAGGCTCCTGTATTTCCACCAGTGATGGTCTTCTGCACCCAGTCACAATAGGGGACTCTACCATGACAAATTTCTTATCATCCTTCCCATTTTCAAATCCATTTTGATAAAACATGGTCAGGATTTTTCTAAACGCCTCTTCTTCACTGATTTCGTTGTCGTACAATCCGCATATCTGCGCCAGAGCGGAAGCCGGGTCCATGATTAGATCCTGATACGTTGGCATGGGAATCTGAATCTTTCCCGGCCGTTCACCTGTATTGGGAACCATGGAAGATACCAGATCCACTTCATCTGTTCCCTCGCTGCATGTAAAAGCATAGTACGGCAATCCCAACAACTGTGCTATAATTTTTGCGTTTGTTGTTTTACCTGTGCCAGCTTCCCCTACACTAAGGAAAACCCGCATGGGGCTGTTGATAACCGCGTCCATAATCTCCTGTGCTTCTGCTGATACATTGTATTTTTCCGGCAGCTTAGGAACCAGATTTTTTTCCTCATCGGTAAGCTCAAATTTGCGGTCATACTGCTCTTTTAATTCTGCTATTGTTCTTTCACAGTCCTTACATTCCAGAACCTGAAATTTTCCATATATCGTCTCGGTCGGGTTATAATCTCCATCGGCCAGTTGACTGGTAAGAATTAACGGTACATTTCCAGACGCAATACTATCCCCGTCAAACAAAATACCAGACTCACCGAGAGACGCACTATTGACAATTCTTCGGTACAGATTGTCACAGCATAGAAAAGCCAGGTCCGTTGCCTTATCCGCATCCGGATATCCATCTTTTATCTCATCGTTTAACAGCAAGAAGGCTTTGGAAAATTCATCGTCATGAAGAGAACCTTCTGCTAAGCTTGCAAAAATGAACATCATGATAATTTCCCTGCCGCTTGCCCCCCGCTCACCAATCTGCGGATATGCCGCCAGTGTTGTTCCGTTCTTTACAATCCCTTTCCATTTACCATCCTGTGGATGATACACACCGATTCTTATTTCAGAACCGGCAGCCACAGGCTTTGCGTACTCCATACAATACCATTTAACCGTTCCCGACACTGTCTGTACACCAAATGCGCCTTCCTGGTCTCCTCTTATAATTGCAGATACGGCCAGCAGTGCTTTTAAAGTGGAAGCGTGCAGGGTTGCACGCTTCATTCTTGACATATGGTTATGGACGGAAAGACAGGATGCCTCCGTTGTGTCTTTTTTCCCGCGGTTTGCAGCCACGCCCGCAAATGGTTCCGGCAAAATTCTGGTAAATGTCCAGTTTTCAAAAATCTTCATCATCTTTTGATTTCCTCCTTCTTATGCAGCTTCTTGTCCGGGAATCAGCCCCTGTCTCTGTGCCTCTGCACGCAACCTTACTGCCAACAGGGTATTTCTCTTGCCGATATCACTGTTGGAAATTGCCATATAGAGAGCTTTCTTTGATCCAACAAGATGAACCCGAAATTCTGCCCGCGTGACTCCTGTATAATAAATATTTCGCTTTAGCATCGGCCAAAAGCAGGTAAGTACCGGGATTATCACAATTGGAAATTCGGCTCCTTGTGATTTATGTATACTTGTTGCATATGCTAACTCAAGGATTGATAACTCATCTTCCTGATATGTTTTAATGACATCTCCAAAATCCACGGTCATTTCCATTTCCCCAGCTTTTGATTTTCCAATCTGGACAACCCTTCCAATATCTCCATTAGCAATCTCTTCTGTATTATGCGTCTGCATAACCCGATCACCAACACGGAACAAACCGTACTTGGTTTGCCACTCCGCTTTATCAACAGCAAACGGATTGGCAATTCCCTGCAGCCGGTTATTTAAAGCAGTTACCCCTGCCTCCGTTTTTGTGCGCAGAGGTGATAATACCTGAACCATATCCAAATCACCGCCGCTTCTTTCCAATTCCTCCTGATATATTTCTGAAATTTTTTCTGCGGCGTCATATGCGTCTTCCACATAGGTAAAGGTAAAATCATCTCCATAAAGAAGATTCTTTTGATTTCTGTTCATCAAATCCGCATTCCATATGATATTTGACCCCTTCGCCTGCCGGAAAAACTCGTCCAGAACCGTAACTGGAATCACATCGGAGACAATTAATTCCCTAAATACATCTCCCGGTCCCACCGATGGAAGCTGATCCGCATCACCTACCAATATAAGTCTGGCTTCTGTCTTGATTCTTGAAAACAGCATACTGGCAAGCTTCATGTCGGACATGGTAAATTCATCCGCAATAATTAAATCCTCTTCGAGGATTTCGGGTTCCATATTGTCCAT
Organism: Hungatella sp. L36; assembly: GCF_014288035.1. Taxonomy (NCBI): domain Bacteria; kingdom Bacillati; phylum Bacillota; class Clostridia; order Lachnospirales; family Lachnospiraceae; genus Hungatella; species Hungatella sp. L36. Next base: position 387,933 of record NZ_JACOPC010000005.1, read on the forward strand.
CTCATCATCCGTTACATATAATGCTTTGTGGATTGTAAAAGCCGGATACCCAGTGCTCTCTGAAAGTCTTTTCCTGGCTCTGCCTGTGGGTGCACAAAGTAGTACAGACTTATTTTTTTCCAGACGTTCAAATATCTGAAGAATAATTTTGAGGATGGTAGTCTTTCCTTTTCCAGGGCCGCCAGTGATGATGGATACCTGGGACCGAAATACCATTCGGACTGCCTCCTCCTGTTTTTGTGCAAGCGTCATTTTACTTTTTGCTAAAACAGCCTCTAATTCCCGCTCAATATTATACGTGTTCCCCGGTGAACGGAGCAGCCTGACAAGATGATACGCTGCCTCTTTCTCCGCCTCCCGGTATGCCTTTAAATAAATAGCCGTTCCATCTGCCTCCAGAAGCTTATCCTTCATTACCAGCTCATTTCCTGCCAGCTTAATCTGTCCGCGCCTGACTGTATCAGTTGGAAAGCCTGCATTGAGCACCTTATATGCCATATCGACAATGATGGTACTGTCTAAATACAGATTTCCTTCTTCAGCGCCCTTTCTCAAAACATATTGAATAGCCGCTTTAATCCTTTCAGGCTCATCCGGAGCGAGGTCTTTACTGGCTCTGGCAATGGGATCAACGGTAATAAAACCAAACCCTTTGATTTCACAAAGACGGTATGGGTTTTCCTTCAACAGTGTCACTGCTTCCAGACCAAAATGCTGTTTGATTTTTTCGGCCTTTTTGGGTGTGACGTGGTAAGGTGCAAGATACGCCATTAATTCCCTTAATTCCGCACTCTTCTGATAGGATTCAATAATAAATTCCAGCTTCTGTTCAGTAATTCCCTTAATAGCAAGGAGTTCATTAGGATGATTCTCCATAACAGTGAAGGTATCGGTTCCGAACCGGTTGACAATCTCTCTTGCCATAACCGGGCCGATTCCCGTAATCAATTCGGAGGACAGATAACCGATGATTCCCTCCCGGCTTTTGGGAAGGAGAACCCTCGACCAGTCAACACCGAACTGAAGGCCATATTTCTCGGACCTTTTCCAGTCTCCCTCCATCTCAATCTCTACATTATCCATACAAGGAAGTTCTTTTCCAAATGCAGTGAACGTCACCTCTGTTCCATAATTGGATATGACTGCTTCACTTGGAATACAATCCAGCTCCATACTGCTGTATTCAGCCACGGTATAACCATTCCCCGGGTTTATATACAGTCGGCTCTTAAATTTACATACCATCGGTTCTCTTCCTCCCGCTTACCTTGAAACATAAATGTATCTCCCATCATTGACTGCATAAAATCCGTCCTGCTTTAAATATTCGGTAATGGTATTGGCTTGCGCGCCCGGATATCCAGGAAGATTGCCAGCCCGTCTGTAACCCTTTGGGGTGCGGATATTACAGACACCATCGGTACGAATCCAAAATTCATTTTTTCCATGTGCAAATATATTGGTAGATATCGCTTTGATTCGTTCCCTTCCGCACCGTGTATACCATTCATATACCGGGTTGTCCCTTTCGTCCTGACCATTATTTCCATCATCCAGACCTTCCTCGGCCGCTCCACTTCCACTGCCAGACTGCTCTTTTTCCTCCGATGATTTAATTATCCTGATTCTCCATTTTTTTCTGATAAGCAAGTAATACACTGCAAATGGAATCCCAATCGATACCGCATTCACAATAAGTCCCAAAATCATGGGAGCTGCCAGCTGTAACATCACGGCCCCCGCTGTGCACATTAAAAATACCATGATGAATTTCTGTACTTTCTTTTCATTCATCTTCGTTTATCCTCCAAAAGCAGGCGGCTAGAATGCGCCATCACATCCTAGCCGTCTGTATTCATACTGTTAAATCAATTAAACGGAAGACCTTCTTCCATTCCACTCGCTACATTCATAAAGTCATCGCCGGCAGCTGCCCTCGCAGCCCCTCGCTGGGATGCGCTTCTTCCTACCGCGCTTCGGCTAGGTGCCTGACGCTGTGGTGTATTTCTGCTGGCAGCCGGTTTTGCGGCGCCCTGATTCGTAGCTGGCGCTGCTGCTCTGGATGCCGCAGTGGCTGCTCTGGGTGCCTGTGTTGCATTTCTCGTCACCGGAGCTTCTTTGGACATCTGTGCCGCTAATGCATTTGCAGGATTTGCTGCTCTGGACGGAGCCGTGCTCTGCGCCTGCCCATTATCTGCCTCTCTCTTTCCATCAGCGAACTCAACATCGTCCGCTTTCAAAGAAACGCCATATACCTTTTCTCCCTTTTTATTTGTGTAGTTATCATTCTGCATTCTTCCGCTTACCACCACACGCATACCACTGTACCAATACTGTTCCACAAACTCTGCTTTCCTATCGAATGCCACACAGTTAAAAAAGTCTGCTTCTGGTTCTCCTTCTCTCTTTGGTATCCGGTCCACCGCCACAGTAAATCTGGCAATCGACATCTGGGCTTTCTCTGAAAAACTCACCTCCGGATCCCTTGTCAATCTTCCCACAAATATACATCTGTTCATTTGTTATCCTCCTTCGTTTTTATACAAACCCACTTTTGGATTGCTCCATCTTAGCTTCATGCGCAAAAATAGACACGGAAAGATGTTTTCTCTCCCTGCCTTTTTATACGGCAATGCCGCCTTCTCCTGTATCATCTGTTCCCCAGATTTCAGCCATCTCCTCTGGAAAGGCTACTGCAGCCACATCCCGGTACCGTCTTGCTCCTTCATCATTCAACGGGGCCTCCAATGAAGCTTTCGACCAAAAGATTGCTTCTTCTTCCGGTACATGATAGGGACCTGTTAGAAATCCTCCGTAATTCCACCGGGGTACGGAAGGCTCTAAAATCGCTTCCAGCTCCCCCTTTGTATCTGCATTCAGTATCATCTGACTTTTCTTTAACATAATCCCAACCAACAGGACAAATGCAAAACACTCTGCTCCGTATCCATTGACACGTCTTCTGATACTTTCTAAGGCGCTACAGGCACTAAGCTTCATTCTCTCTGTTTTTGTCTCATCACTACGCAACTCTTGTTCCGTATGACGGCAAATTGCTTCGATGATGAATTGTTCTGTCCATCCCATCATATCCAATCTGCTCCTCTTTTTTCTTCAGGCCAGACCACCAGTAATCATCAATTCCCTTATCATTTCCAGCCCAAATCCCATCTTCTCTCTGGTCCCAGGTCTTGCGGATGCATTTTAATTTTAGCCGGTCACAGCTCTCATAGAGCCTGCAGCACCCCGCACGAATCTGGTCCCGCTTTTTCCGTTTCTCTTCACAAATCTTCCTTCCATAGTAACGCTCCTTGTTCTGACATTTACCACAGGTAGAGGACTTATAATCACCATAGCAGCCGATATCCATGAATTTGTCCATGTCAAAGTATTCCATGACCATCTCAAGACCGTTCTCCTTTAGGACTGCCAATGCCTTCTCAAGGCTCTTATACTGGTTTACTCCCGGTGTCCCCAAAAAGCTGTATCCGGATAAAGCATGAGCGACAATCGGTTTTAATATTCCTTCCGTTACCCGTACCGTCTTGTCAAATGGATTTCCAATAAAACTGACCGGACTCTTACTGCCAGCACCACGTTTTTTATTGGTACTGCTTAACCACAAATACTTTTTATCATCATGGGGAGCATCCAACCGTATCTGAAAACCTTCAATCTTTCCGGATACACTGTAAGCCGGGCATAGGATTCCCTGGTTATTCCGATATAACGCAATATCCCAGTTTTGGTTTTGATTCATGTAAAATCCCGGTATGCCCGCAAGAGAATATCCTTCTTTTATCAGCCTCCTTGCGAGCCCCTCAGTCCCATGAACTGGAGTACTGCGAAAATGGAATGCCTCAATCTGGTTGCTTGTTAGCCCCCGGTCCATCAGTTTTCTCCGGTGAGTTTCCGACAGGGACAGCATCTCTATGAGTCTCTGATAAATCTGACTTCTTTTCTCAAGACTTGCTGTTTCTTCCTCCTCTATCTGTGTCATCGTTCCTGTGAAGCTGCTGTCATAGCTGTTTCTGCAGCCAGCGCCCTCATGCAGCGCTGTCTTAATTTCACGATAGGCAATTTTATACCGATCCACACCACAAATTCCCATCAGGTCTGCATAGAGTGTCAGCATATTTCCATGAGCGCCGCATTTAAAGCAGTGATAGGTATTTGCCAGCTCACCGTCTTTTACAATACGGAAATTCATTTTTCCTCTGGTATCGCCACAGAACGGACATACGACATTAAAGGAATTTCCTTCCGTCAGCCTCTTAATTCCCAACAAATTTGCTACATCTGATATGTTAAACATCTTTTAAGTATTCTTTCCCGCTGCTTTCACCATGCGGCCTACAGCGTGCTCAAAAGCAATCTGGCGCCTTGTCGGATTGTTTCATTTCTGCCGCGGTAATTATAGGCTATCCACTCCAACGCCTTCACCCCTTCTTCTCCCTGATTGAGCAGCTCACTCAGACATTTATTGTTATAGATACCAAATGTGCAAACAATATTGCCAGCTTCCTCAATTGTCATATTTACAGCCGGCTGTGGGCTTACTTCGTTTGGCAGATTCACCATCGTCCCATTCTCCGGCATGATATGGCGGCTCAGAACCGGACGGTTCGTGTCTCCCTTATCTGCCTTCTGTTTATCTTTTGCAGACTTCCTTCTGGTCTTTTTTGCATCTGATTCCATACCCCCATCTTGTTGTTTTGCTGTTTCTTCCGCATCCGTTTCCTCATGCCCTGATTCTGGGTTCATCTCTGAATCATTCATCATGGAACGTTCTTCAGATGCATCAACTTCGCTCTCCTCAGCTTCCTCCATCGGTTCTTCCTCCGGTAATTCATCCGGTACTTCCTGTCCGCCTTCCATTTCAGCGTCCAGTTCCATATCGGTTATTCCAGAGGCATCTCCTGCTATCCCTTCTGAATCCCGATCTGAGAAATCATATGCATCAGAGGACAAGCCATCATATTCCGGTATGCTCCCATCATATGTATCCGGTGGAAAATCCCGCATATCCGGGTCTACACCGCCCTGGTCGATGCAGTATTTATCCATTAGGTAGTATTTCATGGCATATGTGAGCGCACTGCCTTTTGCTTTCTCCGGCATTTCATGGGTACCGATGGCGTGGATTGTAACGGTTACCTCGTCTTCTGGCTTCTCTGCATTAATCCACTTTAGTTCTAAATCTGCCTCATACAGCCACATTTGACAATATGCTAAGAATTCAACATAGACAGAGTCCCCATTCTCGTTTCTCTTTGAAGCACATTCCGAAACAATTTCAAAGTTCACATTCCATCGGTTCATTGCCGGGGTCAGATAGCGGAAAATATCATCAATCTTTATAAAATCATAATTCACGTCCTCACTGTATGCGCGTTTTACCAATGCAGGTATCTCCGAGCGGATCTTTACCATTTTTTCCTGTAGTGTTAAAATCTTTTGTTCCATGTTCATTCCCTTTCTTAACGTGTGATTTGTATTCCACCATAATTGTCTCCACCTGGCCTCTTAGTCCATATGCCAGATCTCGTACCATCTCAAAATCCATATCCACAAACAATGCCTGATGGAGTTTTTCCTTTACCTTTGCCTGAGTCACAGCCTGCTGCAACTCAGTAAATAAGCGAGATTCTTCACTCGCAAGCACATAACCGCCCTGACCGGAATATACCACATCACATAAGTATTTTTTCGCAGTATCTGTTAGCTCACAGGACCAGTCATTCGGAGTTCTATGGCCGGCAAAACCGGCTTTTTCCCGTTTCAGCTTTCTTAACCAAACTCTAAGCTTTAATTCCAGAAAATGTCTCTCATTATCAGTCAAAATTCCTCCTATTTTATAGTAAGACAGAGGGTACTGATGCAATCAGACTGGCAATACGGTAAGATTCTCCCTGTATTTCTTTTTCCTCTTTTACCACCCAGTCACACCATTCCACTGCGAACCGAGTCAATATCTGCTGAAGTGTACGGTCCTCCTTTTGCATAGCAACCAGGAACTGGCGAAATGGATTGCAAATTTCCCATTCTGTTTTAGATAAATATGCTGCAAACAGCCGTTCAACTGATTCCGTCTGGTGGCCGCTGACCGAAACTTCATTGGGTGCAGAATCCCCATACGTGACCCAAGGCCATAAATTGGTCTTTGAAAGCTCTGGTTTCAGTTTACAGGACAATTTCACACTGCCCTCATTTCGTTCATCCCACTCACTACTGGAGGATAAACATATAAACCACTGCCCAATCAACATCATAAAATTATGCCTGATTCTGTAATCTTCCTTCAACATAAGCTTCATAAAATCCGTATGGTCCACAATAACAACATTGAGATATCGGCCAACCAAGATTTCCTGTACCTTCTTTCCATCTATCACAGATACCATTTCTTCTGGCTGTCTCATTTCTTCGTCCATTTTCGTTTTCCTCCCCTAACTTGCCTTATCCTCTTTAATATAAAAAGACTGTGAGGTATTTGTCTGCGCATACTCTCTGTAAATATCCGGATGCATAAGCTGCAGCACCTCCAGGCTGTCTTTATTAATGGAAGTTGTAACTTTCCTGTTATAGCCGGCCAAATATCTGATATTTCCAGTTTCCAGTACCGCTTCCTCAGCTCCCTCCATGGCTTCCTTTATTGGCGCATAGGCAAGTTTCATCTGTTCATCTATCTGATCCATTTGACGCTTCAATTCTGACTTCCGTTTTTTCAGTTTCAGATAGGACGTCATGTTTGCCGCATATGATGGTGGAAGTACAATTTGTTTATTCTCCTGCACACCATAGCGTCCCTGAATGCTTTTAAGCATTAAGTCAGCCTTCTCCGTATACTTAGGTGGTTTTCTTAAAGCTACACACTGATTCCAGAAATACGATTCCTGCCGAATCAGTTCTTCTTCCTGTGCCAAATCACGCTCCAGGCGCCGTATGATAAGAGAACCCTCATGGTTACCATGAAGGCAGAGAAAAATTATGCCATCTACGTTAGCCACACTCATATAATGAATCCCCTGGAGAACATAGTGCGGTGGAATATTTCCACCTTCCCAGCCATTCATGTGGTGGTAACTGAACGAGGTTTTGCACTCCAACAAATAGATCTTTTCATCAAGCTTAACGAAAAAATCAAAATCAGATATCATAAACGGATACAGCGGATGCCGGAACATTTTACGCACAGCATACGGTCTGGTATCTGTGCGTTTCATAAAAATCTGAACCACCAATTCCTCCAGACGCTTTCCGATTTCCTTTGCTACCCAGCCATCATCATTCTGTTCTTTGATTTTTTTATGTACCTTCTCTTCATATAAATCCCTGGCTGTTTTCCATGGCGAGATGCCGCACACGGCCGCCGCATCACTCCCCCCAATCCCCAGTGTTCTGTATAATTTCCATTCGTCATGGGATAGGGTTGTTATATCCTCCACCAGCACATCTGGTTCATAATTCAGGTTCAGCATATTGTCTCCTTTCTGACAGAACAGTAGGGTTCCCTGCCCTGCCTTATTTCTTTCATCAGTACAGAATCGTTCCTGGGATATCATATTCATGGAAACGATAGGTCAAGCACCGTGAAACCATCTCTTCCAAATCGGTTAATGCCTTTGCACCCATTCCATTGCTCTGTGCCAGAAAAATCGCCTCACAGATTCCACAATAAATATCATAGCCATTACAGATTCCCGGTCCATGTCCGGCCTTAAACTGTTCTACCGTCTGGGCTGTCAGCGCCTTACTGATACCAGCCTTAATCATAACACTAGCCATAACGTTAGCCGGATAGCTGGCATATACATGAAACAGCTTCGACAAATCACCAATGGCCTCCTGATATCTGGCAAATATCTGTCCCATATTCTGAGAGAAATCTTCTATGGATGCATTATTCGTATGCTCCAATTTCAATGGTTTTCCTAAAATCAACGGCTTCTTCTCTGCTCCCAGCAGAAGAGAATAATAGATATTCGCACCACTTACGCCAACATCGGATGTCTGGACACGAATCAAAGCTGATAATACGTTATCTGCCTGTAAGCCATACTGGAGCAGCAGTTCCCGGTATGTATCCAAGAGTCCTTTTTCTTCCAATTCCCAGGACGCCATTGCCAGAGAATGACTGAACAGGCCGTTTGAAAAGGTAGCCTTGTCATAGTTTTCTGCAACATAGATAGATGCTACTTCAAATAATTCCGGCATTGGCAGGACGGAATAGTCACTTGGGTCTCCGCCATGTACCGCGCGCACCTTTCCTTCATGAATTCTCACAAGCGCATTTCCCTTTGTCACATTCAGACAGTCATTTAATACCCGGGCTAATTTCCCCTTCGGCAAATCCAATAGAGCAGAACCTGCAATTCTGGCCCTGCTCTCGATTGACTTCATGGTGGTCTGTCCGACCGGATAATAGGTACTGCCAAGGCATAAGAACAGGCCGGAATTCTTCATTGTATCTTTTATGATTTCCTCTTTCTCGTCCATGTCCTTTATCTTCTCGCAAATCTCTGGTTCTTCCTCTCCGGCAATCACAAGTACAGTATTGGTGGGATGTTTCTGCCATTCTGCCCCGCACTCAATCCCATCCAAAAATTCGAGAAACTCTTCCTTATCACAGAATGTCTTTGAAAAATCATCTGCAAAATTCATATGCGCCCTCTCCTTATAAGTTAATTAGAACAGATACAATATGGCCTCCGCTGATAACAAACTCATAGCCATCCTTTCCCATCTCAACCATTTCGCCGATTGTGAGCTGGTCTCTCCCTGCGTTATCCCATCTTGCTTCTAACTTCATTTGTTTTCCTTCCTTTCTTTTATTTTTGTCCAGGCTTTATGCCTGAAAATCATCATTTTTTGCTACATGCAGTTTCTTATCCGCCCGGTCAAACAAATATACAAGGTCAGAAAGCTTCACTCCTTTATTTTCAATATTTAAGGCATGTATCACAGCTTTCCAATCCGCAATAGAGGTTCTATTTTTTCTGGACGGAATTAATATAATCTCATGAATGTCTACCGGAAGTATAAGGAGGCTGTCATTACAGCTCTCTGAAATCTGTCCCAACAGATGATTGTCAATCATATTGCTGGCTCCATACAGGCCACTTTGATTTGACAGCACATACATAGGGTTCTTCTGTTCCTGATGGCTTTTGATAGATTGGAGCATCTCACCAAATGTGTTTCCTATTGGAGCTGATATCACCTTCCAGTCCTTAATTCCAACCATTTCAATCACCGGTGGATTGAGATCTGTATTTGACTTTGCCGTTTCCAGCACGTCCTGCAGCTCCACTTCCCACCGGTCTAAATCCTCGTTTACCACGGTTCTAACATACGATTCTCCATCCACCGTAATAAAAATCAAGAAGTACGCCACCATGTCGTAGTATCTGATATGCGGTATATACTTCAGCACTTCCTCATTGTCTTCGCGATTGACCAATGCACAAACAAGATTGTTTTTTACGTTGCTAAAGCTATCTCCTGTGAGATATGGACCATTTAAGAATCCTCTCTTTTTTTTGTACTCTTCTATCACTTTTGTTACCGCCCTTTGAATGTCTTCCTCATTATCCAGCCAATGAAACTCACTGCCGTTTAGGTATATCCAAATTCCAGCTGATTCACCGAATTTTTGGACTCCAACCCTGAGAAATTCCTCGTCCTGTTTTTCCATTCGCTGCGGAAATGTCGCTTTATATTCCGCTCCCAAGTTCTCCTTTAACTTCTCTTCAAAACTTGTCTTACGCGTTTCCATGTTCATTTTTTCTTTCTCCTTTTCTTTTTTAGCAAAAAAATAAGACACCAGAAACTTCTTCAAATTTCTGATGTCTTACTTACAAACGGAGATTGCTTCTCTGCCTGGCTTTCTTATGTTAGGCTCATGCCTGAAAAACTTAGCTTCCGGTTGCCCGGAACAAACATTCCAATGCGCTTAGTAAAAAAGCGGCACAAATCAATGTCATGTTTATTTTATCACTATATATAGTGTTTGTCAATATTTCAAATCTATATATAGCTATTCAATCCCATGTGATTGCTAAATCGCAGCAATTCTTCATATCCTCTCTACTGTGTAATATCATGCAATCTGTTTATATCCTCTCCTATAGTTTTTCTCTATCCAGCTAAGCAGATTTTTCTCTCCCAATTCCTCCATACAGAAATCATAAAGCTTGGGATTATATGCTTTCAGCCTTACGAATTTTTCAAAGCTTGTCAGGTGACAGCCCACCGGACAGAACAGACAGCCGGTTCTTTGTTCTCCTGTGCACTTAAACGGCCCACATGATGGAAAGAACCCAATCTGACCGGGAACTTGCCCCACTTCGGCCACCTCACCATAAGGCTCTGCAATTTCTAACTGTTTTTCCACTGTATACCGGAGCACATCCTGTGCTCTCCAAAATCCCATTGGCTTACTAAATGGCCTTTCGCTTTCAAAGCCATTACAGCCAGTACGAAGATATGCTTCCTTGCGCCTGGCAGATTCCTCTGCCATAAGTGCTAAAATGGGATGCCGTCCAGTCTGCTTCTCATACAGGGCAATCGGCTCCTCATTCTGCTTAACACAGCAGTAGTGTGATATCAGAATATCCGATTCATACAGTGGTAGCCATTTTGTATACCCCTGCCGATACTCGGATTTTTTTCCATTCCGATCCAATCCATGCAACTTGTTGAGGGCCCATTCCTTTCCCTGCCTCGCATACCAGTCTTAGGTGTGGAAATATAGTAACCCACCTCTGTATCACGCAATAGCTGGTGGTCTATGTTAATCACACGGTTAGTTCAATGAAGCAAGATATACTTCAGGGTCAGTAGAAGGATAGTCTTTTCGGCTTGCAGAGCAATCGTATCAAATCCAAGCAGGAAAACAGAAGTATCTGTTATACCAGCGCGACGAGCCGCTCCCTGAAAAAATTTTGTAAATAATGTTTCGCTGATAGAGGCGGCTGGCAATGTAAGCTGAATCCTCGTGAAATAAATACACGCTCCATAATGCGAAACAGGAAGCGACCGATGGTCGTTATAAGGAGGTATCATAATATGCCAAAAGGAATTATGCTTACACCAGAACAACAAGAAGAGCGCCGAGAAGAAATAATCAGTGTTGCTATGCAGCTCATAGAGAAAAATGAATTCCAAAAAACATCAATGAGGCTTCTTCAAGTAAGGCGTAATTCCTTTCTTTCTCCATCTTTGGATATATCTATTATGATATATCAAATATTTCTTTTAAAATTCCTTGTAACTCTTGTGTTGGTGCTTCTTTACAAAATTGATATAGCCATTTTTCACATCTGCTTATTTCACGTTCAAAGCTATCAGAAAAATCCTCTGCTGACTTATCAATATCCTCTTGGAATTGATTATAAAATTCATCCCAAAATTCCATTAATAAATTATAGAATTTCAACTCTATGAGTATATAGGTAATTCTATCGAACTCCTCATACGTTATATTATTTCCTTGAGACATTTCTTTTGCCGTTTCATTTCCGCATAAGTAGTAAAACAGTAATCTTTCAATATCAGCCTTTTTCATAAATAAATATTTTTCACCCCATTGTATAAAATTCGTTATCACGAAACATTATAATTCTTAATGGTTATAAAATCAAGAATATATTTCGTTATTACGAAACTTACAGACATACCAGGGGGATTATATATGCAAAAACTAAGACCAGATATGGATATTGGCCACAACATTCAATTTCTGCGACATTTAGCTGGTTTAACACAAGATGAAACTGTTGCCAAATTGCATCTTATGAATCTTAATATTTCTAAGAGCACTTATGCAAAATTAGAAACCAATCGCATGAATATAAAAGTTAGCGAGTTAGTAGCATTATCCATAATTTTCAATTCGAATTTTGACGATTTTTTTCGTGGCTTACGTGACGAATTTTCCTCACATTTTGATTGATATATTTTTAGGAGTGAACTCCTCATTGTCTAAAGCCAATGGATTTTCTGCTTCATCGACCACGTAACCTGCTATCTCCACAGGCATAATTTCAGGCAGTCCCTGCCCTATATAATTGACTGCTCTTTCTCATTCTTTTTTCCATTCACTCCTTTTTGTTCAAAAAGTAAGACACCAAAAACTTCTTCAAATTTCTGATGTCTTACTTACAAGCAGAGAAATCTTCCCCGCTAAGTTCTATCCAGTAGTGTGCATCTGCCGGTTTTCATTTTAAACATATTTAAATTCTCCTGTTTCTAACCACATTACTTTTTCCTCCAACAATAGTGGTTGGTTGCATATTAGGGAACCATAAAAATTAACCAGAACACCTTTTCCTACCCTTGCTGGTTCTGCCCCGCTGTCGTCATCGCCCGCCACCTCATACAGATATTTTCCATCTGGTACTGTTGCTCTGTCGATTCTCATATCATAAAATTCGCAAACAATACCTTTGACTTCTACTTTCTCAGTTTTAATCTTCCTGTAATCGTATCTCATACATCCTCCTAATAAAATACTCTGATCTCATATTTGTTCTCTTTCCAGATATCAGGCGTCTTATACTTCTTGTCTCTGTTTACTTGATTTTTAATTATCTTTTCCTAAATTCCCACTCTCCTTTTTGGAAGCAAAAAAATAAGACATCAGAAATTCGCAAAGATTTCTGATATCTTACTTTACAGACAGAGACTCTGCCTGGCTCGTTCATATAAAAGGCTTACACCTAAAAATTAGCTTCCGGTATAGATACCACCGGAACAAACATTTGAATGTGGTTTATAAACACACACAAATCAGTACTACTTTCATGATATCACTATATATAGTATGTGTCAATATTTAACCTCCGCATATGGTTTGTTCAACTATTTTCAGAAGAACCGTGCCATTTCTGACTTGATGAAAAGTTTTCGTCCATGATTGGGAGGCAGATGGATATACGGGTTAAGCTGAACCCCATTGACCAGCGATTGGCTACTCTGAAAAAGCATATCGAGCCAACCGTCCTCTACATGAAATATAAAGGGAAAAGGCGTTGACCGATACGGTGCAAGCGTATTTGTGGCGGCACACCGCTACCTCAAAATTAATCCCTTACCACCGATAAGACTATTTTTTAGCACCTCAGCCAAAACCTCCATCAAGTTCCCCCGTATCCGTGATATGCATAAGAATCTGATGCTTTAGATAATTCATCTTATTTCTCTTAACCGTAAAAAAGTTTCATATAAGTTCAGAGCCCCATATCCCCATTCCCTATTGGGATATGATAGTGCTGGATTCCGTTTTGCTCCTCTTATTAAAAATGCTTTGACAGTGGCTTCGCTCATTGCTATGTTATGTCCTTCTATTATGCCCCAGCTTAAAAGATTAGCGACTGCACCAGCAACATGGGCAGCAGCAACCGAGGTTCCGGTTCGGGTAGTCATGGGAATGGAGTCTTGGTTCCTTTGCCCTATCGATGGCCCGCTTACATTAACCCCTGGAGCTGCCAAATCCGGCTTTATCAATCCGCCTATTGTATATCCACGGCCGGAATGAATGTAGATGCTGTTATTTAAATGATTATAGGCTCCTACTGTGATTGGAGAGGGAGAATCTCCCGGGAGGGTTATGGTCGTGTATGGGCTGGGAGTCAGAAACACGGTTTCATCAGAAATCAAGGTATGGGCCGGAAGCCACATATTAAATTGCCCTGTAAGATACTGGGTATTATACACGCGTATTCTCCAAATTCCATTAGTTGGGGCTGCAAAACGGATAAAAACAAGCTGTTTGCCTGCGCCTGTCTCAATCAGCTGGTAATTAACTGTAATGACCGTGGGTTCCAAAAGGAACGGGATAGAGGTTTCGTTTCTGCCTATGATAGGAATGCGGCCTATGGATTCACCACTGGGTGAGACAAATCCAACCGAATATGTATCAGCGGTGTCGGCCCAGAGTTCTACTACAAATCCACGTTGGGATTCCGCATTCCCTACTCGGATTTCCACCTCAACGGACTCTTCCCCTATCGGTACAGACCCCATGTAATGATGCCCCCGGCCAGTTTCATTGCCTGCAGCAATTACCGTAGCCATTCCTAAATATCGGCTGATATCTTGAATCATTACATTCAATGGAGACGTCCCTTCATGGCTGCCCAGATTGGAGCCGATTCCCAGTAAAATAACCAGAGGTTTTCTCTGGCTGTATGCCTCCACACGCAGGTACTTAATGCCCATCATTATATCATTCTCCTGATAAGCATCCGCATCATTACTGATAAGATAGAAATCGCGCAGATATTGTTTGGCTGGTTTTAATTTGACGATTACCAGTTCACATTCCGGTGCTGCTCCTGTAAAATCCTGATTAGGCAGGATTCCTCCAGCAGCGATACCCGCCAAAAAGGTTCCATGTCCGTTGGTATCGGTAGAAGGCACCACGGCAAACGGATTATCAGATTCCAGTGCCTCGTTAATCTGCTCCTGCGTGTACTCTGTGCCATAGCTTGCCCCGCTGGCATTATAGCGGTTGGGTACACCGGCAGGAAGGAGGCTTTTATCTTCTGGAAGGCTCTGATCCCAAATACTCAAGATTCTGGTAGTTCCATCCTGATTACGAAATAAAGGATTGGTATAGTCAATTCCCGTGTCTATGATGCCGATTATAACACCTCTCCCTTGATTGCTAAGGGCAGGTGATGCATGGGTTGCCAAAATGCCGGAAGCGTCCATGCTGGAACTATCTAACAGTGTGTACAGTCCAGGGATACTATAATAGGTAAACTTACTTAGTGATATGGGTTCTACGGTATCTAGCGGGGTATATATAATGCTGAAATCAGTGCTTACAAAGTCCATACAGGGAATATCTTCCGAATTACCAGGAAATTGCTGCTGGCTTCCATTACGGTAGATAAAGTCAGCAATAGTCTCTGAGGCTGAGTTAATAGGGCAGTCCGCCATGGTGTACCTCATGCAGGGGATTTGATACAGTATATGCGGGATTTTGGAAACCTTTCACTATTGGCATCATATAGCAAACAAGCGATGGATACTCCTGTAAGCTGCCAGCGCACATTTCTCTGGTACTAAGCTCTCAATTGTTACCATGTGAAATTTGATTTGCTTGCCTGTTGCCTGCGTCATCATAGCTTTGCCCTCCACATTTTTCTTCTATTTTATCATAGGTGATGTTATTCGCGGTAGGGTTTTTCAACAGTTCCAAGTTGGCCCGAAGCAACCCCATAAAAACACAAAAACGCCCGGGTGGCATGAAGCCACACGGACGTATGAAATGACATTATTGTTTTGGTGCTGATTTATTTCATATACATAACCGGAATAACTCGGAGGAGGGGAAAGTTTTTTTTTAACTGGTGCAGTTTACGGGTGCTGTGTAAAACAATGGACATGGCGATACCTCCCGGATACCGCCATGTCCTTAAAAATGGGCGAATTTGATACCCCCTCCGTATCTCAATTTTTCAGTAAGAAAACGGCGGTTTGAAATTGTTATTTCAAAACCGCCGTTAAGCTCTTTATTTTCTGTTAGGCACAAGAAAACTCTGCTACCGAACAACGTTTTTTTATTACCATCGGTAGCTAAAAATTTTCTGGGAAAAGAGAGAAATTACAAAATGTAAAATCCCTCGTTTCCATTTTTCACATTGTTGTTATACATACTTTTTAACGCCTAAAACTACTTTTTCTCCGTTGATATTCCATTCCTTCTGATAACCTTCCATCTGCTCATAGCAGATTTGTTCTGCTAACACTTCACTTTTAATGAATGTTTCATTTGCTTTTAATACAGAGCTGATAGATTTATTATTTTGAACGTAAACGGTAATATGGTCAGTAACTTCAAAGCCAGCTTCTTTCCGCATGGTTTGTACTTTGCTGATAATCTCCCGGACAAATCCTTCTTCTATGAGGTCTGGGGTTAAATCTGTATCTAAAACTACAATTACGGTATTATCCATTTCAGAAACAAATCCTTGTTTCTGCGTCATATCAATCAGTAAATCATCTTTTGTAAGTTCCACATTCGCACCATCAAACTCAAATGAAAGAAATCCTTGCTCATTCAGTCTATTCATGGCTCGGTTCCCGTCTAACTCGGAGAGGGCGGTTTTGATGTTACCAAGCTGTTTTCCATATTTGGGGCCGACTGTCTTTAACTGCGGCTTAAATGTGTAGGAAGTAAAAGCCTGCACATCAGTAACAAATTCTATTTCTTTCACATTTAATTCATCTCTGATTATCATTTGATAAAACTCTGGTAAGGATTCTGCCTTTATATACATACGCTTAATCGGTTGGCGATTTTTAATATTTGCAGTATTTCTTGCGGCACGGCCAAGGACAACAATCTTTAAAACTTCGTCCATTTTTCTTTCCAAAGCCTTGTCTATCATTTCTTTGTGAGCTTTTGGAAAATCACAGAGATGGACGCTTTCAGGCATTGTTTTATCTACATTGCGTACTAAGTTTTGGTATATATCTTCGGCCATGAATGGTAGCATAGGAGCAATAACCTTACAGATAGTTATCAATGCACTATAAAGTGTCATATAAGCATTTATTTTATCCTGTTCCATTCCTTTAGCCCAGAAACGATTTCTGCTTCGTCTTACATACCAATTACTCATATCATCAACAAAATCTTGGAGCGTTCTAGCCGCTTCTGTCACTTTATATGTTTCGAGATAGGTGTCTACTGCTTTTACCACTGTATTGAGTTTGGATAAAAGCCATTTGTCCATCACTGAAAGATTATCATATTCTAAGCAATATTCTGCCGGATTGAAATTATCTATATTTCCGTACAATACAAAAAAGGCATAAGTGTTCCACAAAGTTCCCATAAATTTACGTTGGTATTCTGTAACAGCCTTATCATGAAAACGGTTGGGAAGCCAAGGGGCACTGTTAATGTAGAAATACCACCTGACAGCATCCGCCCCATATATTTTTAGTACATCAAACGGATCTACGGAATTTCCTTTTGATTTACTCATTTTTTGTCCATTTTCGTCTAGTACATGGCCAATCACAATTACATTCTTGAACGGAGCTTTATTAAAGATCAACGTCGAGATAGCAAGGAGTGAATAAAACCAGCCTCTTGTCTGGTCTACACCTTCACAAATGAAATCTGCTGGAAACTGTGTTTCAAAAAGTTCCTTATTCTCGAAAGGATAGTGATGTTGCGCAAAGGGCATAGCTCCAGAATCGAACCAACAATCAATTACTTCCGGCACACGGTACATTTCTTTTCCACACTTCGGACAAATAATTGTCACACTATCTAAGAAAGGACGATGAAGCTCGATATTTTCCGGACAATTTGAAGATAGGCTTTTTAATTCATCAATACTACCTATTGCTTGCTGATGACCGCATTTACATTCCCAAATATTCAGAGGCGTTCCCCAATAACGGTTTCTGCTGATTCCCCAATCCTGAACATTTTCTAACCAATCTCCAAAGCGGCCTTTTCCGATATTTTCCGGAACCCAGTTGATTGTATTGTTGTTTTTGATTAAATTCTCTTTGACCGCAGACATTTTTATAAACCACGATTCTCTTGCATAATAGATAAGCGGTGTATCGCAACGCCAGCAGTGCGGATAACTATGTTCAAAATATGGAGCTGAGAAAAGCTGTCCTTGCTTTTCTAAATCATTAAGCACCAAAGGGTCAGCGTTCTTGCAGAACACTCCCGGCCAAGCGGTTTCCTCCGTCATTTCTCCTTTGCTGTTTACAAACTGGACAAAAGGAAGATTATAATTTTTCCCTACTCTGGAATCGTCCTCGCCAAAGGCAGGAGCGATATGCACAACACCTGTACCATCGGTTAAAGTGACATAGTTATCGCAGGTAACAAAAAATCCTCTTTTTTGTTGTTTTGCTATGGTATCCTTTGCCTCGGGGAAAAGAGGCTCGTATTCCTTGTATTTTAAATCGGAACCTTTGTAGTTTTCTAATATCTTGTATTCCCCTAAAGAGCCAATCACTTTTTCAAGGAGGGCTTCAGCCATATAATAGACAAATCCATCGCCCGACTCAACTTTTACATAGCGTTCTGCCGGATTAACGCAAAGAGCAACATTAGAAGGGAGTGTCCAAGGGGTTGTTGTCCATGCCAGAAAATAAGCGTTCTCCTGCTTTACCTTAAATCGAACAATGGCAGATCGTTCCTTCAAATCTTTATATCCCTGTGCTACCTCATGGGATGATAAAGGAGTACCACAGCGAGGGCAGTAAGGAACAATCTTAAACCCTTTATAAAGAAGGTCTTTATCCCAAATCTGTTTTAATGCCCACCATTCAGATTCAATAAAGCCATTGTGATAGGTTACATAGGGATTTTCCATATCGGCCCAGAAACCCACTATATCAGAAAAATCTTCCCACATACCCTTATATTTCCAAACACTTTCTTTACAATGAGCGATAAAGGGCTCCAAGCCATAGGTTTCAATTTGTTCTTTGCCATCTAATCCCAAATTCTTTTCAACCTCTAATTCCACCGGCAGACCATGAGTATCCCACCCTGCTTTTCTGGGAACCATGTTGCCTTTCATAGCCCGGTATCTGGGAACCATATCCTTAAATACTCTGGCAAGGACATGGCCGATATGTGGTTTACCGTTGGCTGTTGGCGGGCCATCATAAAACACATAGGGAGTTCCCTGTGCTCTTGCTTCAATGCTTTTCTCGAAAATTTGATTTTCTTTCCAAAAACTTTTGACTTTATTTTCACGTTCTATAAAATTCAAGTCTGTTTCTACTTTATTAAACATATACGCTTTCTCCTTTTGCATGAAATAAGTGTGTAAGAATGTAGTTAGTCTAACAGAACCCGCTTGATATGGTTGATAATTCTTGCTGATACTTTTTCATCTACAGGGAATACCTCTGAAAGCATTCTTACCCCTTGATATGAAAAAATAATTATATCAACCAATTCATCACTCTCTACATTCTTAAATTCTCCGCGCTGTATTCCGTAGGATAAAAAATCTTTCCAAACAGTTACAGAATGTTCATATTGCTTCAAAAGTATGTTGTCGTTGTTATCGTTCTGAATTTCACTATAAAATTCATAGATTGCCAAACCAAGAGAGCCCGTACTATCTAACATTTCTGTTCTATATCGTTCTAAAATTTCATCAAGTATCTGGACTGCCGGATACCCATTTTTCATTTTCTCAGAAAATTCATTATCCTGTATGTTCATTAAATCATCTATAATTTCTGAAAAAACTTGTTGTGTACTATCATAGTGTCGATATAACCCTCCTCTGCTTAGTCCGGTTGCAACACAAATATCTTTCATAGTAACATTTTTAAATCCCTTTCTTGCGAATAAAGAACAGGCTTTTTCTCTAATCAGTTTTTTTGTTTCTTCGCCTTTATTTCCCATGATTCTTCTCCTTCAAACGACACTTGTGTCGCTTTGTCAATGTTTGCTTTCTGTTATAGGGAGGGATTATCCGGAATGGCTTAGGTATGAAATTAAACACTACACCACAAGAAATTTAATTACATTCTCATAATTTATAGAAAATAAGGACATAGCGATACCTCCTTGATACCGCCGTGTCCTAAAAAAAGGCGAATTTAATACACCCTCCGTAATCCAATTTTTGAAAAAGGAAAACGGCGGTTTTATTTCAACTGCCGTTTTGCGCTGCTACACAGATAGCTGTTTTCCTTTTTAGTTGCTCTTTACTAATCTTCATCATTATGCGAACGCTTTTTGGGATTCTTTTTATCGTTGTATTTTTTCATAATAACCATTTTAAGTAAGCCAACGACAATCAAAACCGCAACAATGATAATCCACCAGTATTGTTCCATAACCTACTTCACCTCCTTTCAGTGCCCTTAAATCATCTTCCCCGTCCTATGCAGAATGGAGGGAGAAGTTCATTAGTTTTAACATGTACCATACAATGTTTACATTGTGGAAAGTTGTGTTCAATCACCTTATGGACTCCCTCGGCAATTCTGTGAGCGTCATAAAGAACTAAACTGCCATCGGCTAATATTTCAATGTCTACATACATTTTCGCTCCAAACATGCGGGTTTTTAAATCGTCAATACCCTCAACCCCTTGCTGTTGAAGTACAAGTTCCCGAATCTTTGTTTCAGTAATGTTGTCACAGCTATGATCCACCATTTTGTTAATGCTTTCTCTGAAAATGTCCAAAGCGGCTTTTAAGATACAACCGCAAATCACAACGCTTGCAATAGGGTCAAGAATGGCATAGCCCAAACGCGCTCCTAAAATGCCAATTAAAGAACCGACTGACGAGAGTGCGTCAGAGCGGTGGTGCCATGCGTCAGCCATAAGTGCGTCAGAATTTGTATGCTTTGCAGCACCTCTTGTAAACCAGTACATCCACTCTTTTATTACAATGGATAAGACTGCCGCCGTGAGTGCGATTCTACCGGGTACGGAAAGTGTATTGTACTGCCCTGAATAGATTTTGTTAATGCCTGAATATCCAATTCCGGCTCCTGTTACAGCCAATGCAGCAGCGAGAATAATAGAAGCCACACATTCCATACGCTCATGCCCATAGGGATGTTCTTTATCAGGTCGTTTTTCTGATATTTTAATTCCAACCATCACAACGATTGTGCTTAATACATCAGAAGCCGAGTGGACAGCATCTGACAGCATGGCGCTTGACTTTCCTATATATCCGGCGACAAATTTAAGCAGCGATAAAATCAGGTTGATGATTAGTGTAATTGTGGAAACCCGGATTGCCGTATTTACATTTTCGTTTGGCAGGATTTTATTTTTTTTCATATATGCCCCCTTATCCTGCCAGCTTCCGAAACAGACGTTTTATAAGGAAGTAGTACCAGATCAAAGCTACTACCAATGCTATGGGAAAATAAAGAACTGCTTCATTCTGTACGGCTTTTGCTACCCAAAATGATGGGAGGAAGCCAACCGCGAACTGGTAGTAACTATCTATAAAGAAAGGAACTGGAATGCCTAACAGTGTAAGTGCAGAAAGTTTTGTTACAGCCATACCCTCTAATTTATTACCGGACAAGGTAATAATCATAAGTGAAACAATGATTGCCTGTACCGAGCCGAGAAGTGCTAAACCAATCATCATTCTAGTGGGTAGCTTTTCTAATGAGAAAAGCAAAAGTACGATAAAAGCAATGACCGCTGAAATAATTGCGGGTACTACCAACCTTGTAAAGAGATACCCCGCCTTACCAAGAGGGGTAATTGAAAAGTACCGCGATACTTTATCATCAATTTCCTCTAACGTAATCATGGCAAATGCAAAACAAAGCAGTACAGGAGCCATGATAGAAAGCAATAAATCAAAAATCGGATAGTATCCTTGTAAAGAAAACTTTGTTATTCTTTCAAAAAATGGAATACCAAATTTGATTAAAGCTCCCATAATAAAAGGGGTGAAGCAAGCCGCAAACATCATAGGGTCGCTTTTGATTTGCTTAAATACTTGTATGGCACTGGATAGTATCCTTTTCATAGCTTTACACCTCCCAAACTTTTCCACATATGCTCAACTGTATCCCTTGCAATTATGTAGAGGATAATCAGCGTAGCAATTACAATTACCATATCGAACGATAGTAACATACTTTTTCCAGTTATAAGGTTCATACAAGCCATGAACGGAAAAAAGCAAAACACATTTGGTAAAGTCACAAACAGACCAGCAATAGGTGGAACAAAGCAAACAATTTCTATCGGCATAATTACAATAAGAAACTGGTTCAAGTTTGAAATCTTTGTAGCTGCAATAATTCCAAGCATAGTAAAGATTGCTGATGTCAAAGCAGTACCAACTGCGATACCAAGCAAATGATTGCTGCCGGAAACTAACCCTAATATCAATGCAATTACCGTAGAAATAGCAATCAACGCAACTGTTTTTGAAAGTATATATTCAGATATTTTTACAGGAGATACCACCATAGCATTTAATACCTTTTGACTTTTTTCCAAAAGAACAATCGCTCCCATGAAAAACAATCCCATTGCTGCCGGGTCAGAGTATATCATAATAGAAGCAATATCCGTTTTCCAATGTTCCGGCAAAGCGGCAATCCCACACACATATAAAACGGTTAAAATAAAGTAGATAAAATAGAAACCATATTTCCATTGGAAATGTATATCACCACAAATTAAACGTCCCAATCTCATTGAAGTGTCCTCCCTGTAATATCTACAAAAATATCATTTAATGTAGGCTCACTGCTATGAATGGAAAGCAGACGGTTTTCGGAAATTAAGTTTTTCAATAACTTATCTTCTGTGGTTCTATCAAGCAGACATTCTCCCGTTTTCTCACCTTTGTCATAGTAGGTATATTGTATTTTTGCAGCCCCCCTTGACATAATCAAATTATGGGGACTATCCAATGCGCTTACTTTTCCGGCAACGATAAAGGCTACCTGATCACATAGCTCTGTTGCGTCAAACATATTGTGAGTAGTAATGATAACCGTTTTTCCACGTTTCTTTTCTGCAAGGATAATATCTTTCATCAAACGATTATTCGTAGGGTCAAGACCGCTTGTCGGTTCATCAAGGAATAATATGTCTGGGTCATGTATCAACGCTTTGATAAAATTCAAGCGGGAACGCATACCTTTGGAAAAGTCGCCAACCTTTTTATCTCCGTCATTTTCCAATCCAACCATATGCAATAGTTCGTCAATAGACCGGGGCTGCTTTTCATACAGAGAAGCAAAATAGGCGAGATTTTGTCGTGCAGTGAATTTCTCATAACAGGTTGAAAATTCAAAATCAACACCGATATTTTCATAAAACCGATTTGTACGCTCCCGTATTTCTGTACCTGCAACTTTTACGCTGCCTTTATATTTTGTATTAAGTCCGGTCAAAACTTTTTGAATGGTTGATTTTCCGGCACCAGAAGGGCCCAAAAATCCAAAAATTTCTCCTTTCCCAACATGGAAACTTACATTCTCGACAAACGGTTTGTCAGTATAGCTAAAATACAGTTTTTTTACATCGATCATTATTTTGTCCTCCTCAGACTTTATGACTCATAAAAATATATAGTCATACAAACTGTAAAAAATATGTTTGGCTATCTGCCTGTCAAATAACCAAACAAAATTGTTACTCTGCTACTACTTGTTGAACAATGCCATTCACTAAAAGATTTTGTATCATATTCAGTTCTTTATCCTCCTTGAACTGTTCCAAACAGGATAAAACAGAATACAGGGATTTTATGATAACCGTATGCGGAATCGTAAAAATAACCCCTAAATCTTCAAGCATTTCCAGTATATGTATATCATTGTGCATATGACTGTCAAATATATCTGGCGAAAGTTTCCTTTGCAGATAGTCCATTAAAGACAAATCGATCTGCGAAAGAATAGGAGAATTAATCAACCCAGTTACCCCCAAAGTGATAACATCTTTTGTTAAGTCCCTATGATTTTCATACTTTCTTCCTTTAATTGTTGTTTCAATATTAGTAAATAGCTCTTTCTGTAAGCGAAAATTGATTTCTACATATAGGTGTTCTTTACTCGGATAAAAAGCGTAGAATGAACCTTTCGATATATTTACAGCAGCTACTAAATCATCAACCGTTACTTTTTTCAAGCCGTGTGCTGCAAACAGCTTTTCCCCCTCTATCAAAAGTTTCCTGTTTATGATTTCTTTTTCTTGTTCTGTAAAGCGCGGCAATTTTCCTCACCTCCTTATGACTAAATGCCTTATATCGTCACATAGAATATATCACTTGCTTTCTTTGTTGTCAAGAGATAGCCTAAAATTATTTTATAAAAAAAATCTGGCATATAAACAATAAATCATACAATGATTTTACTACATACGCTTACTGCTATTACTACTGAAGTAGTCAAGCAGGATACAGCTATCTTTGACATACTTCACCCTCAGATTACTATATATTTCTATAACTCATCACATTTCCTCCACCCCCAGCAAAATATCATTCTTCAAGAAAAATCGGTACACAATCCCTTTCCTCACCCCGCTCTGAACCGGTACCAGAAGCCGCTTTGCCTTTCCTTCCCCATCTACCACCTCAATTTCCCAATATCTTTTTCTGCCCTTACAGTTTTGTATCAGGGTCACTTCTCCCACCAGCGTCTCATATTTCTTCTGGAAAATAACCTGACAAAGGTATAGAAAGTAAAGACCCAGGCCGGTCACGCATAGTATTGTGAGTTTTAAAACACCTTCTCCCTCCTGATGAATCTCCATAAAAACTCCCGCTGCCAGGATGCCCAGTATGACACCTGCATTTATGATTAGCTTTTTCATTAACATTTCCGGAACTCCCATCCATTCATGTTTCATATTCATATATTTCTGCCGTTTCAGGCAGCCTTTCTTTTATGGTCTGGTACACGGCCTGCATCTTCTCCTCCGGGTAACCAAATGGGCTGACATAGAAAAGACACCGCCGGTTTTCTCCAGACCCACGGATTTCACTCTCACCGCCTTCTGGAATCTGTAGATAAAAACCGCCTGCTTTGGCTTCCCTTATTAGCGCCTGAACTTCCTTAAAATAGATTCTGCATTGCTCGTAGTGTTCCTTCTTCCAAGGTTGCCTTGCAACAAAACAACTGGTCTGAATTTCTAAGCAGCATCCGCTTAATGGCATAATCAACTGCTTTAGCTTCCAATAGCGAATTGCGCTTCCAAACATACCACACACACCAAGTCCGATGAATGGTCCACCGATGATGGCCGGAAAACGGGCCGCAAGAAAAAACAGCCCCAATGAGGCTGCTATTCCAAAAACAGGTATCATAATCAATGCTCTATCCCTTTGATCCATTCTGTGGTACATTGGTTTATCTGATGGCTCTAATCTCATGTGCTTATGCCCCCTTTTATGCAGCTCTTTTTCCTTTCCAATTTTCTAATACTCGCTCACACTCCATGATGGTCTGCTCACACATATAATCTGAAAAACATCCGATGTGTGTCTCTTTAGGCGGCAGGTTTAAGCTGCAGGATAACCAGGCATAAACTCCATTTTTGCACATGCACCCACTTTCAATCAGTCTGTTCATGGCACGATGCGCGCGGATTCTTTTATTACGAAGTTCTTTATCCGCCAAAGAGCCCATAGGCTTTTTCGTTCCTCTATGAACTCCTACATAGGAATTGCAATCCGGATATCCGCTGCATACATACAGCATGCTTCCTGCAATTATCGTATCATCACCATACACATACTCGGCTGGCCGTATAACAGCGTCTCGTCCACAGTAAGGACAAACGGGCATTGCAAGGTTAGGTTTCTTACGCGGATGTATCCGGACTACTTTCTGTTTTTTTTTCATTTCTTCTATCTCCTTCCTCCTTAATATAGATCTATTGTATAAAACGGTTATTCCTTAATACAAGGGTATTTCATAAATTTATTATGGGGAGAAATATGTCCCATTCCTCCCCTCTTTGCTTATACGTTTTGATTCTGCTTCTTTTTCCGATAATAGGTATATCCTGCAGTACCTGCACCGACACTGGTAACACCAATCACAGTGGCGACCGCTGCTCCATGGTTCTTTTTAGGTATGTAAACCCCCGTTGCTTTCATGGTGTATTGCTCTACCTCTTCTTCCCCGCTATCATAGGTAGAAATCAGGCGTACGCCTTCCTCCTCCGGAAAATAGGCACTTCCCTCATATATCACTGTGCAGTCACTCACCTTCTTGGTACCAGTTATAACAACCCTACGGCATAGGATACCCGCTTCATCTGTGTAAGCTTCCCCATCCCACCTTGCTGCTTCTATGGTATAATGCTCAGCATCAGCCTCAATCAGAGAAAGGAGCTGCCCTTCATATCCGGTGAAGTCTGGTTCAGTCCCACTCAGTTTAAAAACCTGGTCCCCAATCCAATAGCCGTCCAGCCCATATTCATGGAACACAGCTGAAAAGGAAAATGTATCGTCCAGGCGCTCCCCGCCAAATGTCTGGTCAGAAATTTTTGCAATAGTCTCCATCATCTGCCCGGTTTTCTCATCTGTTACCGTCATCTTGATTTTTGACGGTATCATGTCCTTGGCTTCCACTGCTTCATATAAGACTTCCTCACTTACCGGTACCTCATGAGCCCGTATAACGGCTGCTTCCTTCTGGGATTTTACCAAATGATAAGTAATTCCATTCCGGGTTATCTGTTCTTTCGGCCTAACCTCCACTTTTCCATCAATAAACGGGCTTGTTGCGATTTCAAAAGAATTTCCAGAACTCCTTTTCCCCTGTTCTTCCAGCACTTCTGTCCGGATTTCTGAGAGACGGTATTTTTTTCCGTCTCTCTCAATTTCTTTTTCAAACAGCTTTTCTGCTTCATTAGAATCGGGGTTTTCCGTTGTATACTGGTGTTCCTCATATATATTTTCAATTACATCTTCCGCTGCCTGAGACTCCATCACCGGCGTACTAACTACCATTATTGCCAACAATAGAAACATGCCAGCCTTTATCCCTGTTTTTGATTTCTTTTGTTTTTTTCTCCACTTTGAGAGGGAAACAATTAACAGGCTTACTACGGATGCAAGCCATGCCATGAACACCCCTACAAAATAGCTGGTATCTCCTGTCTTTGGTGCATGATTAAGTTCACCGACCATCAAATCACCCTCTCCCCTTCTATTTGTCTCATAATTGGCCGTGATTGTTCCGTAATGTTTCTGATCGGTAATGGTATTGTCGCCAATTATACTGCCGTCCTCAAACACCGTGAATGAAAAGACCGTCTCGTTTCTGTCATACCCTTCCGGTGCTGTCAGTTCCCTGAAATGATATTCCCCCGGAGACGGGACCGGAAAATATACTTTTCCCTTTTCATCACTAATGCCGGAGAAGATATGGTTTCCGTCCTGGTCTGTGACCTCGATCTCGGCGCCAGGCAGTTCCTCTGCTGTTGTTACATCCACTTTAGAGATTATCATTTCTGTTTTACTGTAGTTTTCCATAGTCGTATCCCCTTCTATGGTCCCATCTTCAGTTACTGCAAACGCATGCAGTACCTCATTTAGATAGTATCCCTCTGGTGCCTCCGTCTCTTTAAATGTATAGGCTCCTTTTAAAGGTTTCTTAAACCGGAATATTCCTGCTGCATTTGTAAATCCTTCCGCATAGACACTGCCGTCTGGATTGTAAACGGTAATCTTTGCCCCTGCAAGCTTCTGGCCAGTTCTTCCATCAATCTTAAACAGTTCCATATACTCCGCTGAGGGTCTCGGGTGATTCGGAGTGCTGCCACCGCCGCCACCTGAATGGGTGATTTTATAGTTCTTGACCACAAATTCCTGTATCGCCTCAATATCTTTTATTTCTATTTCCTGCGGCTCCATTTTCTCATAGCCGGAGGGAGCCTTCACCTCACGTATTATATACGTACCGCCCGCAAGGTTTTTAAAGTGTTCAGCCTCACCGTCCCTGGATGTCCATTTCCGGATTACTGTACCGTCCGAATCTCTTACCAGTTGAAGAACAGCGCCGCCCAGCAGTTTTCCTGTTTCTCCGCTAACCTTTCCTATCTCTATCTGAATTGGCTGGTTTTTAATATCAAAATGCTGCATGGTCTGATTAGGAAGGATCTCTATTTTCATATCCTCCATTGGGACACATCCTTCCGGTGCCTGTGTTTCCCTTATTGTATAGATACCAGACGGTATTCCTGTTAAAATAAGCGGCTCCTTTCCTGACACCCATTCTTTCATTACAGTCTCCTCGTTTGTCCCCGCAGCCTTTAGAAGCTGAAGAACCGCCCCTTCCACTGGGCTGCCTTCCAAGGTGTCCGTCTTCTGGAGTTCCACCACAATCTTCTCATTTACCAGGTTAATCTCCTGCTTTTCCTCGGTTCCGCTCACGCAAAAGTTTAAACGCCCTGTTACTGCATAGCCCTCTGGGGCCGTCAATTCCCTGATTGTATATTCTCCGACAGAAAGTCCTTTAAAAATTTCAGGTATCTTCCCGCTTACCCATTCTTTCAATACCATGCCATCGGCATCTCGAATCAACTGAAGTCTTGCTCCCGCCAGGTTTTCTCCGGTCTCTTTATCTGTTTTTGCCACTTCCACTTCAAGTTTCCGGTTTGTAATGGTAACGGTTTGTATTCCTGCTTTCTCCAGAATCTCGATTCTCACTGGTTCCTTTAAAAGCAGATAGCCGTCTGCCGCCTGGATTTCCTCCAGTATATACCAGCCTGCCTTTAAGCCGCGGATTAGTTCCGGTTCCCCAGTGGTAACCCATTTCGCCACCTGATTTCCTTCCCCATCTGTAAGCTGCAGCACTGCTCCTGTTACCGGTTCCCTGGTCTCCTCGTCCAGTTTGTCAATCATCAATTCGGTCATCCGGTTCTCCATTACAAACGTCTGTTGCTTATAATCTTTGGTCACGGTAATCCGCATGGGACCTTCCGGTATCTGGTATCCTTCCGGAGCCTCTACCTCTTTCACTAAGTACACGCCTGCCGGGAGACCGAAGAACTGAATCGCTCCGGTTTCATCTGTAATCCATTCCTTAATGATTTCCCCGGACGCTTCCAAAATCAGCTGCATCTTCGCACCCTTTAAAGGATTTCCGTTTTCACTGTCCACCTTTCTGATTTCAATCTTGGTGTCATCATCAAACATCTCCACCATAGGCATGTCATCCACTGTCATGTTCCCGGATATTGTAAAGTACACTTTCTCTGCTTCTATATATCCTTCCGGTGCCCGTGTCTCGATTAGGACATACATTCCCTCTGTCAGGCATTCCAGTTCGTGCGGGACCTCCGTGGAAATCCAGCTTTCAATCACATCACCGTCAATCCGTATAACCGTTCCGTCCTTGTCAACCATCTCTGTGACTCTGCGGACCTCTAAGCTGGCGCCCGGCAGTTCCTCCTTTGTTGTAAGCTGCTTTTTAGAAATGATAACCCTATTAGGGCTATCCGCTGCTTCATACTGATAGGTGAGCGTCTGGTACTGGTCTGTCTTTATATTAAACTGGAAGTCGTGGACTGTCGGGTCAAGCAGATAACCGTCAGGCGCTTCCACCTCCTGTATCCGGAAATGATAGAGGCTTACCGCCCCATCCGTTCCTATCCCTCCAATGGGGACCGGGGAGCTGACTGCCCGACCATCGGAATCCGTTATCAGAATGGTCGCCACATTGGTATCCAGATTGGACAATCGGAACCTTGCACCTGATAAAACTTGTTCCGGATTCCTTTTATCGGTCTTGATAATCTCAACCTGGCCCAGAATCAGTTCATTTACCAGTTCAATCTTTTGAATATCCAGTGTATCAACAATCGCAAACGGCAGTTCTGCAGCCCTCACATATCCAAAGGGAGACTGTTCCTCAACAAAATAGTAATTCCCTGCGGCTGGCTGACTTAACTCATGAAGCCTTAAATCCCCGATTTCATAACCTTCCGGTATCCTGCCTTCTTTCTGGTCCCGCTTCGTGTATGTTCCGTCTGAGCCGGAAATCCAGCGTTCCACCAGATACGCCTCTTCGTACTCCATAGCCGGAATATGGTTCCCGTCTTCATCCTGCAACAGATTCCCGTCCGTATCGGTTACATACAACAGATTCCCGTTTTTGTCTTTCATTTGGTGTTTGGCAAGTGTACCATCTTCCTTTGCACGGTAGACGGCAACTGTGGCTCCGGAAATTTCTTTTCCACCTGTCACATTCACTTTTGTCAGGAGTACCTGAATCGGTTCGTCTGTCATGGTAATGGTCTGCACCCGTTCCTTAGAACCCACATCAAGGACTGGTACATAAACCGGTGCTGCCACTGTATAGCCGTAAGGAGCCTGCTCTTCTACCAACACATATTTCCCCACAGGAAGATACTCAAAACGCATGGCTCCTGTCTCCGTGATATAGCAAACCGCCTGACTTGTTCCCGGAACCTGCTCTATCTCATAATCATAGGCCGTGTAGCTGTGTCCACCCGGTATGGTAACCTGATGGGCCGTTTTTCTCACATCACTTCCATCATCTGTCTGCCATTCATACACCTTCTTTTCCTGATGATAGAGTATGGTTCCATCATCTCTATACTGCACTTCCCCATTCTCATCTACCTGGGCTTCGTATAAAGCCAGTGTGGCCCGGTGAAGATTATCCATCACAGCCCCGGTCCGGGAGTCCAGCTTTAAAACCTCTACCGCTGTATGATCATCTTCCATTACATAGCCTTGTACTTCACCGGTTTCCAATATGGTGACTTCCACATCCTCCGCCGTCACATAGCCGGCCTTTGTTGGTACTCTTGTTTCCTGAAGAATATAATCTCCCGGCATGATATGGTCAATCCAGTGTGGAACGTTTCCTTCTGACACCCATCGTTCCGCTACAATCGGTTTGTCCTCCATATCCCGGAGAATTTCCAAATGCCACCCCCGGTCGGAATCATCATAGACGCGGTATGCTTCGTAGAGTGTTAAAACCGCGCCCTCAATCTCTTTTCTGGAAGTCATATCAAGCTTTGATACCTCAATCTTTGTGTAATCATCCTCCATCACATAGGACTGCTTCTCGCTTACATCACGGACAATCACACCGACTGATGCGGACTGTACATAACCGTCTGACAACGGGGCAGCTGTCTCCTCCAGGATATAGGCGCCCTGCCTTACTCTTGCAATTTCACAGGCACCATGGTCCGTCACCCATTCATTCTCAATCCATATAACACCGCCATCCTTATAATAGATAGGAAGCCCGTTTTCATCTGGTACTGGCTGCAAATCCATGTTGATAGATGAATTTCCTTCCCCGTTGGTATATACTTCTACGGATTGGGAAATGATTTTATCCCCATTTTCATCAAGCGGCCAGACAATCACTGCGCCGGTTTTATCTGTCACATAAGCCATACCTGTTTCTGAATCCAACATACAGAGACGGTTCCCCCAGTCATCCAGTCCATAGAGGATGCCGGTCTGTTCATCAAGTTCTGTGGGATCATATTTTAAGTCAAAATACCATATGTCCACGGGTGGATTATCCTCTTCTGTAATATCCCACTCCGCCTGCCCTGCTGCGTTTGTCCCAGTCTGTCTTATATCGGTATCCACGCCGGTATCATACGCCTGGATTCCCGTTACTGAGCCAAATAGATTTCTCTTCACCTTGACTTTCTCATACTCGTGTTCCCCAGTCTGCTTTACTTCCAGCCCCTCATACAATGTCAGTGTTGCATTCTCCACATATATCTTCTCCTGACCGTTTTCAAGGCGTTTTGTCACATAACCAAACCCGGCAAATTCCCCATTGGGTTTATACTGTAAATCCACGTCCCCGCGGTTTTTTAGCTGCTTTTCATCTCCCTCTACACGGTATGTGACGGCATCCGCACGGTTTTCCAGCTTATGTATTTCTATATGTGTAGGTGCATTCTTTACAATAATCTGGTGCATATCCTCTACAACGGTTTTCCCGTCAGCGCCAATGGGACGCATGTACTGGTATTTTACCGCCTGCGTCCTTTTCTCCTGATTGCCGTCTTCATAATATTCCACCTTGTCGCTGTATACCGTAAATGCAATAGGTTTCGACTTCACATATCCATCCGGTGCCTCTACCTCCACCAGAACATAAGCGCCGGCGCCTAACGGCTGATACGTTTCCAGATACCCCACGCACTGCTTCTCTGTATGCAGGCTTCCGTCCTCTCCTTCAACTTCTCCGTCCCGGATTGTGGTGTAAGCCTTAAAAACCCCTACTTCCGCTCCGGTGTCGTCCTGCATGAAAATTTGTTCACGTTCCTCATAGAGAGGCGTTCCCTCCTCATCAAACAGGATATCCCCGCTTCCTGTCACACCGGAAGCACCATTTCCAATCACGTCCCTTTTGGCTGCATAAATCTTAAAGAGCGCTCCTTCATGCAGAATATTTTCTCCAGTTTCAGAATCCAATTTCTCAATCCTGAGTCTGGAGCTGTAAAACTCATTCTCAAAATCCTTGACTGCAAAGGAAATAAAATTAAAGGTTCCATCTGTCTCCAGGCCAGCTTCCCGGTTTCCGATATCGCCGTCATCGTTGATTACTTCTCCATATCTGGGATCTAACACACTCCAGGGTACAAGTGCTTTCGCGTACATCCGGTCCACGGCAGTAGACTTTCCGGTCATGGTAACCACTCCATTCATTGTTACACCATAATCCGCTATCGTTCCATCCCGGTCGTAATAAGTTTCATAATACACCTGGTCTGCACTTCCAGCATCCTCGCTGATAGAGCCGTAATGATAATACCTCGCTACTGTCTCATTCTGGCAATCCCTTCTGCTGTCCGGCTCCAGACCATACTTAAACACTTCAAAATCGCCGTCATTATTATGCGCATATATGATATGGGTTTCTTCATTAAATCGAATCTGATAACGCTCAGTCAATTCCTCCGGTGTCATGGCAGAGTCGTAAAGATATTCCTTAGATGGGATTTTATCATGTACTGTACCATCGGCATCTATCTGTGGAACAAAAGGAATCTCTACCTCCTGAGGCGCATCAATCTCATAATGTTTTTGTGGGAGGCCTGTTGGCTGCTGCTCCACCAAAACATATGTACCGTAAGGAAGCATCCTGCTTTGTCCCCAGTAGTCGTCCTTCCCGCCGCCCCGGTTTGCATGTACGGTTGTCATATCCCCGTCTGCATCATACTTTTCCAAATCCCACTCAATTGCAAGCTCAAACGCAGCATCGGGATTTTCCTTGAAAAATGTTACATAGTCATAACTGCCATCTTCCTTTTTCATAAGCTTGTCTGTTTTCTCTAAATCAGAACGCAGATACAGTTTAAAGAAAAAGCCGGGAAGCGTCTTCGTCTCCTGTGTTCCGTTATACCCTCCAAAAAGAACGGTAAACGGGTCACGGTGAATCTCATAGGTATTATGCTCATAGGAGTCCAGAGCAATATCCTTTTTCACCTCGATTGCCTGCTTAATCACCCGCTCCAGCATAATAACCGGCTCTTTCCGTGTGCCGTTATCTTCATAGATTTCATACTGGCCCGGATAGAATAATACAGGGAACTTTAGATAAGAGCCACTCTTCTGTGCAGGTTTGGTCGTCATGACGTTCACGGTTGCTGTATATTCTGTTATTTTCTGTTCTGTCACTACCCGGTAAGTTCTCTCATGTTTTTCCCCCTCTGTAAATTCCTCGTCCGTATCCACATGGATGCTCACCTGACCCTCCACTGCGGTAGTCTTTACAGGGGTCAGAATTTCCTCATAGGAAACCACCTCCTGGCTGGTATAGATTGGAACCGCCTCCATCTGCGGGATTTTCTGTCCTTCACTGTCCAATATGAACTCCCCAGCCGCATAGGTCTCATAGACAGGTGCATAAACCGTCTTTAACAGAATTTCGTCTTGCCCCAAAGCCTCCAGGTCCAGTTCCTTTTTCTCTACTGTGAAGCGGTAACCATCCATATCATACTGTCCCTCTTCATAGACTGCATAATAAAACCCGCCCTCATATTCCTTTCGGATTACTAAAAGACCACTGCCGCTTTCATAAATGGCTGGCTGGTTCGCCAATGCTTTATATCCATAACGAATTCTTGCATACCAGGTTCCCGCCTCTTCATATACTGCATCTACATCATATGCATCCCAAAAACTTTCCGAGGAGCAGAAGGTCAGAATCTCATCTATCATCTTCCCATTTGTCTTTCCAAATAATTTGAGTTTTTTAAACGGGTAATCAGACAGCCCACTCTTATACCCCGAAAGAGCAAGAGCCGATGATGTCTCCCACAAAATATAATCCTCGTCAATATCTTCTGATTCTTCCATATCCAAATCGGACGGTTCCTCCCGCTCAATGGATGAGATATAATCATTTAATCGGTTCACTGCCGAAACAGTTTGGGTGAGCGCCCGGTCAGACAACACCGGATTGCCGCTATCATCTGATTTTATAATCTTATTCCCGGTTTCGTCTAACTTGTATTCTCCACCCTCGGCAGTCCGGTACAGGATATTTCCCTGTGCATCTTTTTTCTCTACGCGCTCTGTTCCGGTTATCACCTGCTCCTGTGATGCAGTCTCCTTTCTTGTCACCTCATATGCCTTGACACGCTCCGGGAGACCGGAAAGCAGAATATCGAAACCCTTTGTTTTATAATATTTAACCGTAAAATCATAGGAATCCTCAAACCATTCATTAATACTATGGGTAAATCCATCTGTATAGGCACTCCCTGACGCGGTTAAGACAATAGGCTTTCCTGTTCGATTGCTCTCAGATAAGTTCTTGCCGGTTACAGAACGTTCATAACCTTCAGAGCGTGAGATTTCTTCTATATAATAACTGCCTAAAATAAGCGGACGTCCAATCCAGCCATTTCCATTCCGTACTTCATTACCCGTATAGAGATTCGGTACCTCTCTTGAGGTTTCTGATACTTCTGTTATGGTTAAGAATGAAGCATCACCATTTTTATCCGTTGTGGCAATGGATACCAACTCCCCCGCAGAAAATACAACACCGGTTTTCCCATCTGGATGCCTGATGTCCTCTGCCGCATATAGTCCATATACAGCGCCCTCTAAGGTTGCATCTGCTTGGGCTTTTCCATAGCTGTCCTCTTCCAGCTCAAAAAGTTCTTTATCCCGCTTATTAATATGCAGCTCTCCTTCTGTCCTGTGATCCTTCACCAGATAAGCGTAACCAATGTACCCGGACGGATAGCTGCCTTGCTCAATCGGTGCCACCTCACTGTCTTCCTGGACACCATCCCATTCCCAGTGTCCGCCTGTTCCAACTTTTATAGAGGCCGGGCGTGAAACCAAATAGGTGGACGCATTTGACGGTGTGGCCACGTCCTTTTCTATCCCTATCTGGGATCTGGTTGCTACGGTAGGAAGGTCCTCTGTTATGGTCTCTTCTTCCACTGATTCAGCTTCATTTCCAGAATCCTGCGTTTCAGCTTCAGGACTGGCCTCTTCATCTGTTTCCTCTCTGTTTTCCATTGATGGCTGGGATGCCTCATCAGACTCTTTTATTTCTGTTGTATCTGCTGTTTCCTCTGACCCGGCATCCACCTCCTTCGCCCCTTCCTCACCGGTCTCTGCTGTGTCACCGGAAGATTCCGATTCATGTTTCTTTGTGTTCTCATGCTCCTTAAAAGCAGGCTCTTGTTCATTCCCTTTATCCTCAGGTATTTTTTCCTGTCCGGTAACTGAATCACTGTTTTGATTCCCTTCATCTGACATTCCCGCCTGAACAATATCTGTAACCTTCTCCGATTTTGACAACTGCGGCACATCCTCCATCTCTCGAACCGAAACTGCCCGATTGCCAGGGTAATAGCCGGTAATGGCACCCTCTCCTTCTGACTGAGAAGATGAAAATTCAACAATTTCAATGGAGACATCATCATTGTGCAGGTCATGAAGGATATATCCGGTTCTGGCGTCTGTTTCCCTGACTGTGTAAATACGCTTCAGGTGAATATAGGTACTCCATGCCTCATCCCGGTCCTCCTCCATTAAGTCTCTGGCAACGCCCTCATCGATGGAATGGAAATCACAATTTTCCTCACACCAGTCCACGCACTCCTGCCAGGCATCCCAGGCTTTTTTCTTCCGGCGTTCATTTTCTTCATCGGCCGAGTCAGAGTCACCATCCACATAATGAATGACTGGATCTGGGTGTCCCCCACAATAAGTCTTCTCATATTTATAAAGCTTCTTATCCGAATGCGAAAAATGTCCGTTGGCATCTGTACCAAGCCCCATATCGCACACAGTTAAATCTTCAAATTTCCCTTCTGATGTGGGCACCATTTTCATAAACTGGTCTTTTTCCAGATTTGTCCCGTCAAGCTGCGAAAACTCAAACTTTTCTAATACTTCAAAGGTGGAGTTTTCCAAAGTTTTCCCTGTCTCGGAACACTGCTTTTCCAGTTCAATGACATAATCCCGCTTAAAGGTCTCCTCATGAAGGTACTGGGTATATGGAATTTCATAGTCTCCTTCCCCTCGGTGTGTTGTACTTTTTCCAAAAGACAGCCAAACCTCCCACGATTCCTGTTTCCCTGCCATTGTAATCATGGCCTGTTTCCCATCTACTGCACTGCTCTCGTTCCAACCATCCGGATACCAGATTTTAAAGCTATTGGGCTTAACCCAGTATTGAGCCCCCAGGGAGCCATCCTGAAAATGTCCCCTCACAAGGCCAATATCGGGATTACCTGTCGTACATGTAAATGTGATTCTGCCATGTTCCAGAGACACATTCCACCCTTCTGGCAAATCATAAACAAGCGTGGACTGCCTCCAATCATCACCGTCAAACTCCAATGTAATACTATAGGTCCCATCCCCGTTTTCCTTCATTTTATGTACCGGCGCCTGGCTTTGAAATTTAGATGCAAAGGGTGGAACGGCTCCTTCCTCCACTGCTCCATTAACCTGTTTAAAAAATTGTTCCAATGCTCCTCTTGTCAATACCGCAAGCATAGGATCTTTCAGGTTCTCGATTA
Organism: Hungatella sp. L36; assembly: GCF_014288035.1. Lineage (NCBI taxonomy): Bacteria > Bacillati > Bacillota > Clostridia > Lachnospirales > Lachnospiraceae > Hungatella > Hungatella sp. L36. The sequence goes on from NZ_JACOPC010000005.1 coordinate 424,469, forward strand.
GGACTTCCATCTGACTACGGAAATCATCTAACCCATTCCAATTTCCTGACATAATGGCCCAGGTAGCTGCCTGCCCCAAAATATAATGTCCCTGGCCGATTTTCCCATTTCCCGAAATGCCTCCTTCAAAATTACCTGATGATGAGAGGGCGTACCATAAAATTTCCGCATCCTCTCTTGTCAGCCCAAGGGGCAGGTTGTCACCATCCGTATCAAGGTCATATGTTACAATCGTTCCCGGAGTGCCCGAACGCATGGACTTATTCGGTTCCAGGCAGTATCCAGGTGCAGAATGGCCGCCTTCTACATTGGTAATCCCATATGGCCAAAGGCCAACCCGATTATGGTTTTTTCCATAAAAAGGAAAACTTGCTCCCTCTTTTAAAAGATTCTGGGAGCCATAATAGGCAAACGTACTTCCTCTGTTTTCTCCCTCCGATGCATCTGCTGAAATAATACTAAATCCAACATAAAAAAAAGACTGAACCGCAAGTAACACCGCTAAAAACAGCGAGCCACCACGCTTCAGTCTTTTAAAAAAGCTATCGTGTCGTATCATATTTTTCCTCATTTCCAAAAAACCGGCACAGACTAACATTGCTGTGCCGGTTTGACTTAGGCTATTTAATTCATATCAGGATTATACAACTGCGCTTTGCAGTTTGGACAAGGGTGGCAAACCTCCCTTAATCCGAATACATTTCTGTAATCGCAGAACGGACATTTGAGTTCCACTACATCCAGATAAAAACACGCATCCGTTCTCGTTGAAGATACATCAATGCTTTTTGCCTGACCATCTATATATACGGCATTCCACATGTGCACGTAATCCTCCCGAAGCGCGCACTTAAGCCCTACTGCATTAGCCAAAAGTTTATAGGCCCTGGCAAACCCAACACACTTGCCAGTCCCATTCACCAGAATGCTGTAGACCTCATCATCTGCCTGTGTATATTTTCCCCGGTTGTAGGTCGCACGTAATGTAATCTCATCATAAATCCTGGTCGCCTTTTCATAATCACTGGCGCCATAGTCAAAACCAGTCAGAAACCTGCACACCTCCTCATAAACTACCTGGTTCTTTTCTGACAGCTCCGATGCAGGGATAATTCCCCTGACCGCAGCCAATACCCGTGTGTCATTCACCCACGCATAGTCCGTATCTTCATCAAAGATATATACCTGCCATTCTGGATCGTAATAATAAGGCCGGTTATCATACGGGGTTCGGACATAGCCGCCAAGCGACTGCTGTTCGGTCACCCAACTGCCGTCTGCTGCCACTAGGTATCCGTCTGGTGTAGTAGTATTTACAGCCATAATTCCATTCTGATTCAGATAATACGATGTTCCATTCTCTGTTATCCATTCCGCCCTCGCATAATTTCCATCATCTTTCTGGTATTGACAGCCGGTTGAAGTATTCTTCCATGTTCCTGCATACGCCGACATCGGGTTTAGGGTAACTGCCAGGAATATGATTGCCAGCTTCCAACCTGTACTTTTTCTCATTATAAGCACCTCCTTCTATCCATAGCATACAAAGTCTCTGGAATCTATGTCGAGGGCACTTCTGAATTTTTTTTAAGGAATTACCTCAAAGGCATCCCTTCCAGCGCCCAATAACTTCATAAAATGGCTACAAAAGAAAAGGCATGAAAATACTCTCTCCATGCCTTTCCTTCCATATACAATTTTACCAACTACTCTACCCAAGCCCCGGACGCATCTACCCGGTATCCGTCTGGCGTCTGGCGGTTCATAAATAAAGCACCCTTGGTTCCGTCTGATGTGGGGTTAAAATAGTACCACACTCCGTCAATCAGGTTCCAGCCGGTATACATACGTCCTCTGGTCCCGTCTGAAACGGCATGGAGGTAATAGCGGTTCCCGTCTGTATCTGTAAACCATCCGGTCTGCATATATCCTTTCTCATCAAAATGGTACCACTCACTTGTCCCATTATAAGTAAGCAGCTGCCAGCAGGCAGCCGGATAGCTTCCATCTTTATTCTGATACCACCAGCCGGTACTATCCTGAATCCAGGTTCCAGCACTGTCAAAGTTTGGACTCATAGCACTTCCTATGACAGAACGGCTGGAACCGCCACCACCACCGGAGGAACTTCCACCCGATGAACCGCTTGATGGCCGCTGTGTCTGATCTGTTGTTTTAAATGCTACAACGACTTTGCACTCTGCGGACTTCTGCCCATCCAAGGTAAGCACCTGAATACTGGTTTCCATTGTTCCCGCCGCCGTGGATACATAATACTTGTCTCTTGCAAGATTATCTGCATCGACCTTCTCAAGGGCTTTTATCCATGCTGCCTCCGGCAAAACTGTCACCAGACCATTACCTGATACGGATACCACTGCTTCATTCACCGAGTTCCAGCTTACCTCCTTATTCTCCGCCTCTTCTGGCATCACGAAAGCAGTAAGCTGCTGGGCATCCGTCACCTGATAGGAAACAGACGGGTTGGCCCGGCTGCCGGTCATCACCTTCTCTATGCTGAACTTAAGTTCGCTTTTATCTAAGGCTACCGATGCTACATGTGCTATGGTCTGGTCATCGGTACGGAAGGAAAGATTCACTGCACATACCGACTGTTTTCCTCCATCTTCCGTTGTAACCGTCACATAATTGGAACGGGTACCAGACGCTTCCTTTTTTGCGTAAGGGTGCTCTTTATTTCTCTCTTCTTCTGCCCTGATTAAATCTAAAATCCACTTTGCATTCTCTTTGGCACTCACAATACCCTCTGAATCAATCCGGAGCATATCCGCATCACCTACAGACCATTTCACATTTTTGTTGTCCGCATATTCCGGAGTAATCGTTTCATAAAGACGCTTTGAAGGTGTGACGGAATAACGTTCTGTAGGATCCAAACGGTCCCCTTCTAATGTCCTGACAATCTCAAATGCCAGTTCAGACTGGTCGAGCTTAACATCTGATACCGGGACAACCGTATCGTCAGTAATCTTGAAATTCACCGTAACAAATGCACTGGAACGCTTCTGCCCGGCTTCTGTGGTTACCGTAACAGACGCATAGTTGGTTCCCTCTGTTGTTATCTTTTTGGACGGATATAATTCCTGATTGGCCACACCGGCTTGTATCAGCTCCTGAATCCACTTTGCCGACTGGTTGACCGATACCTCCCCATTTTCTGTAACATGGATGACATCGGTAGATGAGCCATCCGTATCTTTCACATTCCAAATGATGTTCTTGTTTGCCGCCGTATCCGGTATTACGGTAGCCGTCAGTTTCTGCGGATCAGTAACCTTCCAGCCTATCTGCGGATTCCAACGGGAACCGCTGCGTATCTGTTCTATCTCAAACGTCAGCTCCGTCTTATCCAGGATAACACCATTAGTCATTGCCCGGTATTTAGCAGACAGGGTAATGTTTCCTTCCGGCATGGTAAAGGAGGTTTCAGCCCCATTGGTATGTATGATTTCCTCTTTGTCAAAATCGTCGGTTGTCCAGGACAGGGAATCCGGCACCAATTCATAATATACAGGGGGCTCTGACTCCGTTTCATTTAAAGGACTTGTATACACCAGGACTTTGGCTCCCTTCGCTACGGCTCCCGGGTTTGCCCAGTTGATTTCTTTTGCAAAATTATTCTGGGATTCCAGCACAGAGAGTGTACCATGGTCCACAGCCGGAATTGTAATCAAATACCCCCTGACCGGATCTCCCGTCTTACTGGGAGCATAGTGATGGATATTCTCTTTTCCAATTTCCAAAACTCCCGTTTCCAGTTCCTCATAAAAATAACGGTTTGTCTGCTTTATAAAACTTCCCATCTGGTAAAGGGAAAAATCCCGCTGGTTGGAATAATATGCCCCGATGTGATGTTCCAGCCGAATTTGCGGTGTTAATTTATTTCCAAAGGGATTTAATGAGTACTTGTCCTCACTATCCGTATAGAGATAGGCGAGGTCATCTCCTAAATCAATGGTCCCACCTTCAATATATCCCACAAAGAGTCCCGCTGTCTTTAATGTCGATGAAGTAGATGCTCCAATGGTCCCTGCAAACCGGCCATTCTTAAGCTGGCCGCTCTGCATCCTTCCCACCAGACCACCGATATAATCCGCTGACGTGCTGCCAACCTTACCTTCCACATATGTATTATATATTTCCGTTTCGTAGATATTTCCTGCAATTCCGCCTACATATCCTTCTGAGTAAAGAGCGCTGTAGCTATCTGTGGTATCACTGGTGCAGTCACTCATAAAGGAGGATTGGGCAGAGCCGCAGATTCCTCCAGCGTAAGCATCATTTACGCCGTCTGCATCGGTTCCCCCCAAGACTCCAGCTGTATTGGTACACTCCAAAATCACGCTGTCATATGCTTCCCCAACAATCCCACCGATGACACCTACGCCACGCACCTGTCCTCTGGAGCTGCAATTACTTATGGTGCTGTCGTTCGTCTCTCCAACCAGAAGTGCCGCCTTACTGTGAGCATTCACCTGTCCGTCCACCGTCAGATTTTCAATCACCGCTCCATGGACACTGCCGAACAGCCCGGCATAATCCTGAGTCGTATCACTGATTTTCAGGTTATACACGCGGTATCCCTGTCCGTTAAAATTCCCCTTAAATGGTTTCGGTTCGCTGTCCCCGGCTTCTGTAAAATATCCAATCGGCAGCCAGGAGGCAGTATCGCTTAAGGATATGTCCCGTGTCAAAGCAAAATAGTACCCCTCATAACCGTCCACTTCCTCATTAGCAACATGATACGCCAGGAGTTTTAAATCCTTATCCGAGTTAATCTCGTAAGGTTCTTCCTCGGTTCCCTCTCCATCAAAATGGTCACTCATTTCCATACCGCCCCAAATATTCAAGGCACCTTTGTAAAACATGGCATTGGAAGGAGTAGCATTGGAAGGAGTAGCCGGAATCAGCTCATCTTTATCTGTAATGACTTCTGCTGCCCCTGCCTCTGGTTCCTTGGTTTTGATTTCCTCCGTTCCTGCCTCGTTTTCCTCTTCCTCCGCTTTTGCTTCTGTTTTGTCCTCTAAATCTGAAGTTCCTGCATCCTGGTCCGCCTTCTGGTCAGTCTGGGTGATACCTGCTTGCGCCATTTCCCCTTCTGCGCTGTCTTTTTCTTTCTCCCGCCTAGCTTCTGACGGACTGGCCATTGGAGCTGTACCGGCTTCTTCTACCGCCTCGTTAACGGCCTCCTTTGCATAAACGGTAGCGATACCGTTTGGATATGATACAGAAAGAACTGGAGTTAACCCCATCGCTGCAATCAAGGTCCATGCAGATAGAACTGCCTGCCCCTTCTTCATCTTTTTCTTCATCTTGTTCTCCTTTTTCTCAGAAAATTCCCTATGTGCAAATTTTTATTCCTGAACTACCACAAACGCCGGACGGATACCGATTTTCTTATTGGTTACATCCTCCGGTGCCACCCGGCCGTCATAGGTAACAGCATAACCCTTCGTTCCGTCGCCGGCCGCAGGTGTACGCAGCCAATAGCCCGTCGTGAAGGTTCCTGCATTTATAAAATTATTCTCTTCTGCACCACCAAGCCTCCATAAGATATCCGGATACCGGAGCGCTTCTTCCAATGAAAGGCAGAATATCTGGTCCGTGACTTTAATTCCCGGGCGGCTGCGCTTTGTAAAGCTCCGGGCTGAAATCTGGTAATTATTACTTTTTCCCGCATAGGTAAACGGGCAGGTTGTAACCGTTTCCGCAAGATTTTCCCTATCCTCCAATTCCTGGTTTAGCCATGCCCTTAAATCAGACGCTTCCCAGGCATTTGCCCTCCCGTCAAAAAGGCTTTCGCTTCCACCAATAATGGTGTCACAGAGAAACAGCGCTCCATTCCGGTTACTTCCGGCATCACAGTAATCTGGATCAATACAGCGGAAGGTATATGATTTCCCGGCAATTGACCGTTCCATCGTATCCCCGGTATACCAGATTCTGCCCTGTGTATTATCTGGTTCTCCCTTCTGTATGACAAAGGCCGGGCGGACCCCGGCTTCTGTTAATGATACCCGGCTGGAAGCAATGTGTCCGTTGTATTGCACCATATAGGCCTGGTTTGTCGTGTTCTCTCTAGGCGACCTGGTCCAGTAGTAGCGCATTCCTCTTTGCGGTGTCCAGATTTTTCTGGTAATCGCTTTGTAGGCAGGGTTCTTTACTTCATCAACAGACAGGCAGAAAACCCGGTCTGATATGGAATCCCCAGTCTCTGAAAGTTTTACGGGGAGCAGGTCCCCTGATACTGACAAGGTATCAGCAAACTGCTGGTTAAGCCATGTCCTGACATCCGAGTAGGTATAATCGTTATTGGAAGCCGCATAACGGACACACAGAGAGTAGGGAATGACCTCATCCGACACAAACAGATATCCACCCCGGTAATCCGTATCCAGACAGGTGAATCCCAATGTGCTGTATCCATCACCGAGGCCAGTCTCAACCTCCAGTGTATCTCCTGTCTCAAACCTCCCCTCCTCACCTCTGACTGTCTCCGCATGGGCTATAAAGCCAAATAGATAGCTGATAGCAGAACAGGTGGCAACCAAAACAAACAAGGCATGCCGCTTTTTCATTCTGATTCGCCAATTCATTCCTGCTCCTCCACCGTCACTGATAATGCAACACTTCGTTTCCTGTCATCCTCCCCTGGCTCAAAGTTCACTTTCTGCCCCTCCTTCAGCCGTTTAAAACCATCTCCATGGATTTCGGAATAATGGACAAAATAATCAATGTTGTCCTCATCTGTAATAAATCCAAATCCCTTCCGTACATCAAACCATTTCACAATTCCTTTCAGCATATCAAAACTCCTTTCATATTTGTGCAAAGAACAAAGTGCCTTCGGCACTCTCAACTCCCCTGCCCCTCACTCATGAGGGGTTTTGGGGTTTTCCTTTGTCACTTTTTGTTGTAAAATATTCTTATGTATAAAAAGAACATTCTTCAA